>NZ_JBWKKF010000001.1:0-142071 GCF_056431745.1 Amycolatopsis sp. NPDC045836
ACGCCCATCCCCCCGTCCACAGTCCCCCCCCACCCCCAAAAAGGACCCCCCCCCCCCCCCCTCTCTCTTCTCCCCCCCCCCCCCCCCCCCCCCCCCCCCCCACTCCGCTTTCACCCGGATGAACCGCACGTCCGAGCGGTCGCGTCCCACTCGGGTCACCGGCTCCGAACCACCCGAAACCCCCGAAACCCACCCCGCTCACCCCCGCGTGCTTCTGCGGGCAAAAGCCGGTCGCGTCCGGCTGACCAGCGTGAACCCCACCCCGTCCGGCTTTTCCCCGCAGAAGCCGCACCCCCGCGTCCGGTGATCCGGCTCGAAACGCGGCCGGTGGGAATCCGTCACGCCCCGGCTCCGAAGCGCTAGACTGGGTGGTCCGTCCCCGGTTCCGACCCCCCGATCGCGGGCTGCTCGCCCGGGCGGGTATCTTTGATGACCGTGCCCGGCACATGTCGGGCCGCTCCGTGTGCCGTCAGGCGCCGGGCGGGACGCGTGCAGCGCTCGCCGGGGCCGTCCGGGCGGGCTCGAGCACAAGCAGTTCCACGGAAACCCCAGTGGGAAAGGGTCCAGCCGACCCTGACGCGGGCCGACACGCCCGACCGCGGGGGCCGGGGAGAAACAAGCAAGATCGCGACAGAAAGCTGGTCCATTGCCCACGATCCAGCAGCTGGTCCGCAAGGGCCGCCAGGACAAGGCTGCCAAGCAGAAGACCGCGGCCCTCAAGGGGAGCCCGCAGCGGCGTGGCGTGTGCACCCGCGTGTACACCACGACCCCCAAGAAGCCGAACTCGGCGCTGCGCAAGGTCGCTCGTGTGAAGCTGACCAGCGGCATCGAGGTCACCGCCTACATCCCCGGTGAAGGCCACAACCTGCAGGAGCACTCGATGGTGCTCGTGCGCGGCGGCCGCGTGAAGGACCTGCCGGGGGTCCGCTACAAGATCATCCGCGGTTCGCTCGACACGCAGGGTGTGAAGAACCGCAAGCAGGCGCGCAGCCGGTACGGCGCGAAGAAGGAGAAGAGCTGATATGCCCCGCAAGGGTCCGGCCCCGAAGCGGCCATTGATCTCCGACCCCGTCTACGCCTCGCCGCTGGTCACCCAGCTGGTGAACAAGGTGCTCAAGGACGGGAAGCGGTCCCTGGCCGAGCGCATCGTCTACGGCGCGCTCGAAGGCGCTCGCGAGAAGACCGGCACCGACCCGGTCGTCACGCTGAAGCGCGCGCTCGACAACGTGAAGCCCACCATCGAGGTGAAGAGCCGCCGGGTCGGTGGCGCCACCTACCAGGTGCCGATCGAGGTCAAGCCCGGCCGCTCGACCACCCTTGCGCTGCGCTGGCTGGTCTCCTTCTCGCAGCAGCGCCGCGAGAAGACCATGATCGAGCGCCTGCAGAACGAGCTCCTCGACGCGAGCAACGGCCTCGGGGCGAGCGTGAAGCGCCGCGAGGACACGCACAAGATGGCCGAGTCCAACAAGGCGTTCGCCCACTACCGCTGGTGACGTCCGCCCGGCTGTCGATCCAAGCCAGCCCGGGCCCCAAGTTTGAGACAGGGGAACACTGCAGTGGCACGTGACGTGCTGACCGACCTGAACAAGGTCCGCAACATCGGCATCATGGCCCACATCGACGCCGGTAAGACCACCACGACCGAGCGGATCCTGTTCTACACCGGGATCAACTACAAGATCGGCGAGGTCCACGACGGCGCCGCCACCATGGACTGGATGGAGGAGGAGCAGAAGCGGGGGATCACCATCACCTCGGCTGCCACCACCACCTTCTGGGCCGACCACCAGATCAACATCATCGACACCCCCGGCCACGTCGACTTCACCGTCGAGGTGGAGCGTTCGCTGCGGGTGCTCGACGGTGCGGTCGCCGTCTTCGACGGCAAGGAGGGCGTCGAGCCGCAGTCCGAGCAGGTCTGGCGGCAGGCCGACAAGTACGAGGTCCCGCGCATCTGCTTCGTCAACAAGATGGACAAGCTCGGGGCGGACTTCTACTTCACCGTGAAGACCATCGAGGACCGCCTCGGGGCCCGGCCGCTGGTCATCCAGCTGCCGATCGGTGCCGAGAGCGACTTCGAGGGCGTCGTCGACCTGGTCCGCATGAAGGCGCTGACCTGGCGCGGCGAGGTCCAGAAGGGTGAGGACTACGCGGTCGAGGACATCCCCGCCGCGCTCGCCGACAAGGCCGCCGAGTACCGCGAGAAGCTGGTCGAGGCGATCGCCGAGACCGACGACGCGCTGATGGAGAAGTTCTTCGGCGGCGAGGAGCTGACCGAGGCCGAGATCAAGGCCGGCATCCGCAAGCTGACGATCGCGCGCGAGGCGTACCCGGTGCTCACCGGTTCCGCCTTCAAGAACAAGGGCGTGCAGCCCATGCTCGACGCGGTGATCGACTACCTGCCGTCGCCGCTGGACGTCCCGGCCGTCGAGGGCACCCTCACCGACGGTGAGACCAAGGCCACCCGTGAGGCGTCGGTCTCCGAGCCGTTCTCCGCGCTCGCGTTCAAGATCGCCGCGCACCCGTTCTTCGGCAAGCTGACCTACATCCGGGTCTACTCGGGCAAGGTCGCCAAGGGCGCGCAGGTCATCAACGCGACCAAGGAGCGCAAGGAGCGCATCGGCGGTCTGTTCCAGATGCACTCCAACAAGGAGAACCCGGTCGAAGAGGGCCAGGCCGGCCACATCTACGCGGTCCAGGGCCTCAAGGACACCACCACCGGGGACACCCTGGCCGACCCGCAGAACCCGGTCGTGCTGGAGTCGATGACCTTCCCGGAGCCGGTCATCCGGGTGGCCATCGAGCCGAAGACCAAGGCCGACCAGGAGAAGCTCTCGCTGGCCATCCAGCGGCTCGCCGAAGAGGACCCGACCTTCCAGGTCAACCTCGACGAGGAGACCGGCCAGACGATCATCGCCGGCATGGGTGAGCTGCACCTCGAGGTGCTGGTGAACCGGATGAAGTCCGACTACAAGGTCGAGGCGAACATCGGCAAGCCGCAGGTCGCCTACCGCGAGACGATCCGCAAGACGGTCGAGAAGCTCGACTACGTGCACAAGAAGCAGACCGGTGGTTCCGGTCAGTTCGCCAAGGTGATCGTCAAGCTGGAGCCGCTGGCGACCACCGACGGCGCACTCTACGAGTTCGACAACAAGGTCACCGGTGGCCGCGTCCCGCGGGAGTACATCCCCTCGGTGGACGCGGGCGCGCAGGACGCCATGCAGTACGGCGTGCTGGCCGGCTACCCGCTCGTCGGGTTGAAGTTCACCTTGCTGGACGGCGCGTACCACGAGGTCGACTCTTCCGAGATGGCGTTCAAGATCGCCGGTTCGATGGCGATGAAGGAAGCCGCGAAGAAGGCGAACCCGGTCATCCTCGAGCCGATGATGGCCGTCGAGGTCACCACGCCCGAGGACTACATGGGTGACGTGATCGGCGACCTGAACTCCCGCCGTGGCCAGATCCAGGCCATGGAGGAGCGCGCAGGCACCCGTGTCGTGAAGGCACTGGTTCCGCTGTCGGAGATGTTCGGCTACGTCGGTGACCTGCGGTCGCGTACCCAGGGCCGGGCGAACTACTCCATGCAGTTCGACTCCTACGCCGAGGTTCCCGCGAACGTCGCGAAGGAGATCGTCGCCAAGGCGACGGGGGAGTAACACCCCAAGCCCGCGGCCGTGCGGGTCCCGAACCGGGGCCCGCCCGGCCGACCAGATGATTCGCCGTCGACAGCCACGTCGTTCGGTGAGCAAGCTCAAAAAGTCCAGGAGGACATTCCAGTGGCGAAGGCGAAGTTCGAGCGGAGCAAGCCGCACGTCAACATCGGAACCATCGGTCACGTCGACCACGGGAAGACCACTCTGACCGCGGCGATCACCAAGGTTCTGCACGACAAGTACCCGGAGCTCAACGAGTCGCGGGCGTTCGACCAGATCGACAACGCGCCGGAAGAGAAGCAGCGCGGTATCACGATCAACATCTCGCACGTCGAGTACCAGACCGAGAAGCGCCACTACGCCCACGTGGACGCCCCCGGTCACGCGGACTACATCAAGAACATGATCACCGGTGCCGCCCAGATGGACGGCGCGATCCTGGTGGTCGCCGCGACCGACGGCCCGATGCCGCAGACCCGTGAGCACGTGCTGCTCGCCCGCCAGGTCGGCGTGCCCTACATCGTGGTGGCCCTGAACAAGGCCGACATGGTGGACGACGAGGAGATCCTCGAGCTGGTCGAGCTGGAGGTCCGCGAGCTGCTGTCCTCCCAGGAGTTCCCCGGCGACGACGCCCCCGTGGTGCGCGTTTCCGGCCTGAAGGCCCTCGAGGGCGACGCCAAGTGGGCCGAGTCGGTCCTCGAGCTGATGAGCGCCGTCGACGACAACGTGCCGGACCCGGTGCGCGACCTCGACAAGCCGTTCCTGATGCCGATCGAGGACGTGTTCACCATCACCGGTCGTGGCACCGTGGTGACCGGTCGCGTGGAGCGCGGCCAGGTCAACGTGAACGAAGAGGTCGAGATCGTCGGCATCCGCGAGAAGTCGACCAAGACCACCGTCACCGGTGTCGAGATGTTCCGCAAGCTGCTCGACTCGGGCCAGGCGGGCGACAACGTCGGCCTCCTGCTCCGCGGCATCAAGCGCGAGGACGTCGAGCGCGGCCAGGTCATCGTGAAGCCGGGCACCACCACCCCGCACACGGAGTTCGAGGGCTCGGTCTACATCCTGTCGAAGGACGAGGGTGGCCGTCACACCCCGTTCTTCAACAACTACCGCCCGCAGTTCTACTTCCGCACCACCGACGTCACCGGCGTGGTCACCCTCGCCGAGGGCACCGAGATGGTGATGCCGGGCGACAACACCAACATCAGCGTTCAGCTCATCCAGCC
Source organism: Amycolatopsis sp. NPDC045836 (assembly GCF_056431745.1). Classification (NCBI taxonomy): domain Bacteria; kingdom Bacillati; phylum Actinomycetota; class Actinomycetes; order Pseudonocardiales; family Pseudonocardiaceae; genus Amycolatopsis; species Amycolatopsis sp. NPDC045836. The sequence continues at coordinate 4,883 of NZ_JBWKKF010000001.1, forward strand.
GATCGCGATGGACGAGGGTCTGCGGTTCGCCATCCGCGAGGGTGGCCGCACCGTCGGCGCCGGTCAGGTCACCAAGATCGTCAAGTGATTTCCACCTGAACCCGGGGGGCGGTTGACCCCGGGTTCAGGTCGTGGAATCACCTGTGCGACACTATTCAGGTTGCTTCGTGATGGGGCGGCCGAACCCGAGTCCGGGTTGCGGCCGCCCTGTCGCGAGAGCCGAGGTCCGCCGAGCTCTTCCTTCGGGTGAGGGTTGCGGGCAAGGGACGCCGATGCGGCGGCCCCCTCACGTTGAGGAAGACCAGGCAGGACGACGATCCCCGGGGATCCGTCTGCGCACCGGGCGCGACACGCCCGACCGCGTGGACCGGAGACAGGGCCGTTGAACTGCGGAAACCCCGGCCACGGCCCGGGTTGAACAGATAGCGGCACGAGACGACAAGGAACGCAGCCACCATGGCGGGACAGAAGATCCGCATTCGGCTCAAGGCCTACGACCACGAGGCGATCGACGCCAGCGCGCGCAAGATCGTCGAGACGGTCACGCGCACCGGTGCCTCAGTCGTGGGCCCGGTGCCGCTGCCCACCGAGAAGAACGTTTATTGCGTCATCCGCTCGCCGCACAAGTACAAGGACTCGCGCGAGCACTTCGAGATGCGCACGCACAAGCGGCTGATCGACATCCTCGACCCGACGCCGAAGACGGTGGACGCGCTCATGCGCATCGACCTGCCGGCCAGCGTCGACGTCAACATCCAGTAAGAGCGTTTGGCGAGCGGCGGAGATAAGAGACTCATGTCTGACAGGCAAGTGAAGGGCATCCTGGGCACCAAGCTCGGCATGACCCAGGTCTTCGACGAGAACAACCGGATGGTTCCGGTGACCGTCGTGCAGGCCGGGCCGAACGTGGTGACCCAGATCCGTACCCAGGACAAGGACGGCTACAGCGCCGTGCAGCTGGCCTTCGGTGCCGTGGACCCGCGCCGGGTCAACAAGCCGAAGACCGGCCACTTCGACAAGGCCGGGGTGACCCCGCGCCGGCACCTCGCCGAGCTGCGCACCACCGACGCCGACGGTTACGAGGTCGGCCAGGAGATCACCGCCGAGGTGTTCGGCGCCGGCTCCGTGGTCGACGTGACCGGCACCACCAAGGGCAAGGGCTACGCCGGGGTGATGAAGCGCCACGGCTTCAAGGGCCAGGGCGCCAGCCACGGTGCGCAGGCCGTGCACCGCAAGCCGGGTTCGATCGGTGGCTGCGCCACCCCCGGCCGTGTTTTCAAGGGGCTCCGCATGGCGGGCCGGATGGGTTCCGCGCGGGTCACCACGCAGGGCCTGACCGTGCACGACGTGCGCGCCGACGAGGGCCTGCTGCTGATCAAGGGCGCGGTCCCCGGGAACAAGGGCGGTCTGGTGTTCGTCAGGACCGCCGCGAAGGGTGGTAACACCGAATGACCAGCGTCGAGCTGAAGACCCCGGCCGGTAAAGCCGACGGCACGATCGAGCTCCCCGCGGAGATCTTCGACGTGCAGGCCAACGTGCCGCTGATGCACCAGGTCGTGACGGCCCAGCTGGCCGCCGCGCGGCAGGGCACGCACGACACCAAGACCCGCGGCGAGGTCGCGGGCGGTGGCAAGAAGCCGTACCGCCAGAAGGGCACCGGTCGCGCCCGCCAGGGCTCGATCCGCGCCCCGCAGTTCACCGGTGGTGGCGTCGTCCACGGCCCCACGCCGCGCGACTACACCCAGCGCACCCCGAAGAAGATGAAGGCAGCCGCCCTGCGTGGCGCCCTCTCCGACCGGGCCCGCGCCGGCCAGCTGCACGTGGTCACCGAGCTGGTCTCCGGCGAGAAGCCGTCGACCAAGGCCGCCAAGACCGCGCTGCGCGCGCTGACCGAAGCCAAGCGGGTGCTCGTGGTGCTGCACCGCGACGACGAGCTGACCTGGCGCTCCGTGCGCAACCTCAGCGACGTGCACCTGATCACGCCGGACCAGCTCAACACCTACGACGTGCTGGTCAACGACGACGTGGTGTTCACCAAGTCCGCGTACGACGCCTTCGTCGCCGGCCCCGCCAGGGGCAAGGGCGCCAAGGCCACCGCGCGGTCGAGCGAAGTTGCCGAAGGGAGTGACGAGCAGTGAGTTCGGTCGCCATTCCTGACCCCCGCGACATCGTGCTCGCGCCGGTGATCTCCGAGAAGTCCTACGGGCTGCTCGAGGACCACAAGTACACGTTCGTGGTTCGCCCGGACGCCAACAAGACCCAGATCAAGATCGCCATCGAGCAGATCTTCGGGGTCAAGGTCGTCAGCGTGAACACGCTGAACCGCCAGGGCAAGCGCAAGCGCACCCGGTACGGCTTCGGCAAGCGCAAGGACGTCAAGCGCGCCGTCGTGACCCTGTCCGCTGAGAGCAAGCCGATCGAGATCTTCGGCGGACCCGCCGCGTAAGGGACTGAGCAGACATGGGTATTCGCAAGTACAAGCCGACCACCCCCGGTCGCCGTGGCTCCAGCGTCTCCGACTTCTCGGAGATCACGCGGTCCACCCCGGAGAAGTCGCTGCTGCGTCCGCTGCACGGCCGCGGTGGCCGCAACTCCTCCGGCAAGATCACCACCCGGCACAAGGGTGGCGGGCACAAGCGGGCGTACCGGCTGATCGACTTCCGCCGGCACGACAAGGACGGCATCCCGGCCAAGGTCGCGCACATCGAGTACGACCCCAACCGGTCCGCCCGGATCGCGCTGCTGCACTACGCCGACGGCGAGAAGCGCTACATCATCGCGCCGGAGAAGCTCAAGCAGGGCGACACCGTGGAGAACGGCCCCCGCGCCGACATCAAGCCCGGCAACAACCTGCCGCTGCGCAACATCCCGGTCGGCACGGTGATCCACGCGATCGAGCTGCGCCCCGGTGGCGGCGCCAAGATCGCCCGGTCCGCCGGTGCCAAGGTCCAGCTGGTGGCCAAGGACGGGCCGTACGCCCAGCTGCGGATGCCCTCGGGCGAAATCCGCAACGTGGACGTGCGCAACCGCGCCACGGTCGGCGAGGTCGGCAACTCCGAGCACGCCAACATCAACTGGGGCAAGGCGGGCCGCAACCGCTGGCGGGGCAAGCGCCCCACCGTCCGCGGTGTGGTGATGAACCCGGTCGACCACCCGCACGGTGGTGGTGAGGGCAAGACCTCCGGTGGTCGCCACCCGGTCAACCCGAACGGCAAGCCGGAGGGTCGCACCCGCCGCAGCAACAAGCCGAGTGACAAGCTGATCGTCCGCCGCCGGCGTACCGGCAAGAAGCGCTGAGCAGGGAGGTAGAAGACTATGCCGCGCAGCCTGAAGAAGGGCCCGTTCGTGGATGACCACCTGCTCAAGAAGGTGGACGCGCTGAACGAGTCCGGCAAGAAGACGGTGATCAAGACCTGGTCCCGCCGCTCCACGATCATCCCCGACTTCCTGGGGCACACGATCGCGGTGCACGACGGCCGCAAGCACGTCCCGGTGTTCGTCACCGAGGCGATGGTGGGTCACAAGCTGGGCGAGTTCGCCCCGACGCGGACCTTCAAGGGTCACATCAAGGACGACCGCAAGTCCCGCCGCCGCTGAGCGGTGCGACAGACAGCAAAGAGGTAGCAAGCGATGAACGCCAAGGATGCGACGGTCGAGGCTCTGCCGACGGCCTTCGCGCGGGCTCGCTTCGTCCGGGACTCGCCGACCAAGGTGCGCCGGGTGATCGAGCTCATCAAGGGCCGCAGCGCCGCCGACGCCCTCGCCGTGCTGCGGTTCGCGCCGCAGGCGGCCAGTGAGCCGGTGGCGAAGGTGCTCGCCAGCGCCATGGCCAACGCCGAGAACAACCTCGACCTCGACCCCGACACCCTCTGGGTCAAGAACGCGTACGCCGACGAGGGCCCGACCCTCAAGCGCATCCGCCCGCGGGCCCAGGGCCGCGCGTACCGGATCCGCAAGCGCACGAGCCACATCACCGTCGAGGTGGAGTCGCGGCCCAAGGCCGACAAGAAGGCGAAGAGCAGCAAGAAGGCAGGTGGCCGGTAGTGGGCCAGAAGATCAACCCGCACGGCTTCCGGCTGGGCATCACCACGGACTGGAAGTCCCGCTGGTACGCCGACAAGCAGTACGCCGAGTACGTCGCGGAAGACGTCAAGATCCGCAAGCTCCTGTCCACGGGCATGGAGCGGGCCGGCATCTCGAAGGTGGAGATCGAGCGCACCCGTGACCGGGTCCGCGTGGACATCCACACCGCCCGCCCCGGCATCGTCATCGGCCGCCGCGGCGCCGAGGCCGACCGGATCCGCGGTGCGCTGGAGAAGCTGACCAAGAAGCAGGTCCAGCTGAACATCCTCGAGGTGAAGAACCCCGAGGCCGACGCCCAGCTGGTCGCGCAGGGTGTGGCGGAGCAGCTGTCCAACCGCGTGGCGTTCCGCCGCGCGATGCGGAAGGCGATCCAGAGCTCCATGCGCTCGCCGCAGGTCAAGGGCATCCGCGTGCAGTGCGGTGGCCGCCTCGGCGGTGCCGAGATGTCCCGCTCGGAGCACTACCGCGACGGCCGCGTGCCGCTGCACACGCTGCGCGCCGACATCGACTACGGCTTCTTCGAGGCCCGCACCACCTTCGGCCGCATCGGCGTGAAGGTGTGGATCTACAAGGGTGACGTGGTCGGTGGGCTCAAGGCCAAGGAGGCGCGTGACGCCGCCGCGGCCGCCGAGCGCGCCCCCCGCCGCGACCGTGGCGACCGTCCGTCCCGCCCGCGCCGCTCCGGCGCGTCGGGCACCACGGCCACCTCCACGGAAGCGGGCCGGGCCGCCGCGGCGACCAAGAACGACACCGCCGCCGAGTCGGCGACCCCGGCCGCCGAGGGCACCACCCCGGCCGCCGCAGAGAAGACGGAGGGCTGACGTGCTCATCCCGCGCAAGGTCAAGCACCGGAAGCAGCACTCGCCGAAGCGCGCCGGTGCCGCCAAGGGCGGTACCAAGGTCAGCTTCGGTGACCTGGGGATCCAGGCACTCGAGCACAGCTACGTGACGAACCGGCAGATCGAGGCGGCCCGTATCGCCATGACCCGCCACATCAAGCGTGGCGGCAAGGTGTGGACCACCATCTACCCGGACCGCCCGCTGACCAAGAAGCCCGCCGAAACCCGCATGGGTTCCGGTAAGGGGTCCCCGGAGTGGTGGATCGCCAACGTCAAGCCGGGCCGGGTGATGTTCGAACTGAGCTTCCCCAACGAGGCCACGGCCCGCGAGGCGCTCCGCCGCGCGATCCACAAGCTGCCCATGAAGTGCCGAATCGTGACCCGTGAAGGTGGTGAGTTCTGATGGCGAAGGCAGGAACCGCCGCGGCATCGGAGCTGCGTGAACTCACTGCGGAGGAGCTCGTGCTGCGCCTCAAGGAGGCCAAGGAGGAGCTGTTCAACCTCCGCTTCCAGATGGCCACCGGGCAGCTGGACAACAACCGCAGGCTGCGGGCCGTCCGCTCGGACATCGCCCGCATCTACACGGTGATGCGCGAGCGCGAGCTCGGGCTGTCCGTCTCCCCAGATGACGCCGAGAACGAAGAAGGTGCCGCATGAGCGAGCCGATCGCGGCGCAGGACAAGGCGTCCGGCCGCAACTACCGCAAGGTCCGTGAGGGCCTGGTCGTCTCCGACAAGATGGACAAGACCATCGTCGTCGAGCTGGAGGACCGCAAGAAGCACGCCCTCTACGGCAAGGTCATGCGGTCCACCACCAAGGTGAAGGCGCACGACGAGGAGAACACCGCCGGCATCGGCGACCGCGTTCTGCTCATGGAGACCCGACCGCTGTCGGCCACCAAGCGCTGGCGGCTCGTCGAGATCCGCGAGAAGGCCAAGTAAGCCGGGGGACTTTTCCGGAAGTTCCCTATCCGTTCCGCCAGGCTCACCCCGGTCCGCGGGGTGAGAACCGGCGAGACATACAGGAGTTGACGTGATCCAGCAGGAGTCGCGACTGCGAGTCGCCGACAACACGGGTGCCAAGGAGATCCTCTGCATCCGCGTGCTCGGCGGATCGGGGCGGCGCTACGCGGGTATCGGCGACATCATCGTCGCCACCGTTAAGGACGCCATCCCGGCTGCCGGGGTGAAGAAGGGCGACGTGGTCAAGGCCGTCATCGTCCGCACGGTGAAGGAGCGGCGTCGTCCGGACGGCTCCTACATCCGGTTCGACGAGAACGCCGCGGTGCTCATCAAGAACGACAACGAGCCGCGTGGCACCCGCATCTTCGGCCCGGTCGGCCGTGAGCTGCGCGATCGGAAGTTCATGAAGATCATCTCGCTCGCGCCGGAGGTGTTGTGATGAAGGTGAAGAAGGGCGACACGGTCGTCGTCATCGCCGGCAAGGACAAGGGCGCGAAGGGCAAGGTCATCCAGGCTTACCCGGAGCGGTCGCGGGTGCTGGTCGAGGGTGTCAACCGGATCAAGAAGCACACGCGGATCAGCCAGACCCAGCGCGGTGCCCAGTCCGGCGGCATCGTGACCCAGGAAGCCCCCATCCACGTGTCGAACGTGATGGTCGTCGATTCCGACGGCAAGCCGACCCGGGTGGGCTACCGCATCGGCGAGGACGGCAAGAAGGTCCGGATCTCGCGCAGGAACGGCAAGGACATCTGATGACCACCGCTGAGAAGATCGTGCCGCGTCTGAAGACGCGCTACCGCGAGAACATCGCGGGCGAGCTCCAGAAGGAGTTCGAGTACGCGAACGTGCACCAGATCCCCGGTGTGGTCAAGGTCGTGGTGAACATGGGCGTCGGCGACGCCGCCCGTGACAGCAAGCTGATCGAAGGCGCCATCCGCGACCTGGCCACCATCACCGGGCAGAAGCCCGAGGTGCGCAAGGCCCGGAAGTCGATCGCGCAGTTCAAGCTGCGCGAGGGCCAGCCGATCGGCGCGCGGGTCACCCTGCGCAACGACCGCATGTGGGAGTTCCTGGACCGGCTGCTGAACATCGCGCTGCCGCGTATCCGCGACTTCCGCGGGCTGTCGCCGAAGCAGTTCGACGGCAACGGCAACTACACCTTCGGTCTCAACGAGCAGTCGATGTTCCACGAGATCGACCCCGACTCCATCGACCGCCCGCGCGGCATGGACGTCACCGTTGTCACCACCGCCACCACCGACGACGAGGGCCGCGCGCTGCTTCGCAAGCTCGGCTTCCCGTTCAAGGAGAACTGAGCCGATGGCCAAGAAAGCACTGGTCCACAAGGCCGCGAAGAAGCCGAAGTTCAAGGTGCGCGGCTACACCCGTTGCCAGCGGTGCGGTCGCCCGCACTCGGTCTTCCGCAAGTTCGGGTTGTGCCGTATCTGCCTTCGCGAGATGGCGCACGCCGGCGAGCTGCCCGGCGTGAGCAAGTCCAGCTGGTAAGGCTTCCTTCTCCACTCCCAAGTTCGCCACAGGCCCCGCCGCGAAACCGGCGGGGAACCAGGGCGAGAAAGGTTGACAGGTCACCATGACGATGACCGACCCGATCGCAGACTTCTTGACCCGTCTGCGCAACGCGAACTCCGCGTACCACGACGAGGTCGTGCTGCCCCACTCGAAGCTGAAGGCGAACATCGCCGAGATCCTCAAGCGCGAGGGTTACATCGCGGCCTTCCGCGACGAGCCGGGCGAGAAGCACAAGAACCTCGTGGTGCAGCTCAAGTACGGCCCGAACCGTGAGCGCAGCATCGCCGGCCTCCGGCGCGTGTCGAAGCCCGGTCTGCGCGTGTACGCCAAGTCCACCGAACTGCCCAGCGTGCTGGGTGGCCTCGGGGTCGCCATCATCTCGACGTCCTCCGGTCTCCAGACCGACCGGCAGGCCAAGCGCAACGGCGTGGGCGGCGAAGTCCTCGCCTACGTCTGGTAAGGGAGGGGATCAGCAATGTCACGTATCGGAAAGCTGCCGATCACCGTCCCCGCCGGGGTCGAGGTCAAGATCGACGGGCAGCAAATCTCGGTCAAGGGCCCGAAGGGCACGCTCGAGCACACGCTCGCCGAGCCCATCACCGCCGAGTTCAACGACGGGGTCATCGAGGTCAAGCGCCCGGATGACGAGCGCTCCAGCCGCGCCCTGCACGGCCTGAGCCGCACCCTGGTGAACAACCTGGTGGTCGGCGTCACCGAGGGCTACGAGAAGAAGCTCGAAATCCACGGCGTCGGTTACCGCGTGCAGGCCAAGGGCTCGGACCTCGAGTTCGCCCTCGGCTACTCCCACCCGGTGCACATCCCGGCTCCGGAGGGCATCACCTTCAAGGTGGAGACCCCCACCCGGTTCTCGGTGTCCGGCATCGACAAGCAGAAGGTCGGCCAGACGGCCGCGGTCATCCGCAAGCTGCGCCGCCCGGACCCGTACAAGGGCAAGGGCCTGCGGTACGAGGGTGAGCGAATCCGCCGCAAGGTCGGGAAGACGGGTAAGTGATCATGAGCGACACGACTACGACGAAGCGCAAGCCGGTCGGCAAGGACGTCTCGACCCGCCGTCGCGTGGCGAAGACCCGTCGCCACTTCCGGCTCCGCAAGAAGATCAACGGGACTCCGCAGCGGCCGCGGCTGGCCGTGAAGAAGTCCTCGCGGCACCTGTCCGTCCAGCTGATCGACGACCTGGCCGGGCACACCCTGGCCGCGGCGTCGACCATGGAGGCGGACGTGCGCGCGGCCGACGGCGACAAGAAGGCCAAGGCCGCCAAGGTCGGCGAGCTGCTGGCGGCCCGCGCCAAGAACGCCGGGGTGACCAGCGTGGTGTTCGACCGGGGTGGCAACGCCTACCACGGCCGCATCGCCGCGCTCGCGGACGCCGCCCGCGAAGCGGGCCTGGAGTTCTGATGACGATGCAGTACATGGCTGTGAATGGAAGGAAAGCCTGATGCCGGGACGTACACGGCAATTCGGCGGCGGCCAGGGCGGTCCCGGCGGGCAGGGCGGCAACGACCGCAATGACCGCCGCGAGCGCCGGGATCGCCGCGACGGCGGCCGTGGCGGGGCGGCCCAGGAGAAGACCCCGCACCTCGAGCGCGTGGTGGCCATCAACCGCGTCGCCAAGGTCGTGAAGGGTGGTCGTCGCTTCAGCTTCACCGCCCTCGTCGTGGTCGGTGACGGTGACGGTCAGGTCGGCGTCGGCTACGGCAAGGCCAAGGAAGTTCCCGCGGCCATCGCCAAGGGCGTCGAGGAGGCGAAGAAGAACTTCTTCCGCGTGCCTCGGATCGCCGGCACCATCCCCCACCCGATCCAGGGTGAGGACGCCGCCGGTGTGGTGCTGCTGCGCCCGGCGAGCGCCGGTACCGGTGTCATCGCCGGTGGCTCGGTGCGTGCGGTGCTGGAGTGCGCCGGGGTGCACGACGTGCTCTCCAAGTCGCTCGGCAGCGACAACGCGATCAACATCGTGCACGCCACCGTCGCGGCTCTGAAGGGCCTGCAGCGTCCGGAGGAGGTGGCGGCCCGCCGCGGCCTGCCGCTCGAGGACGTCGCCCCGGCCCGGATGCTGCGCCAGCGCGCCGGTCAGGGGGTCTGACGTGGCTCAGCTCAAGGTGACCCAGGTCAAGAGCAAGATCGGCACGAAGCACAACCACCGCGAATCGCTGCGCACCCTCGGGCTGCGCAAGATCCGGCAGTCGGTGGTGCGTGAGGACACCCCCCAGGTGCGTGGCCTGATCCACACGGTCCGCCACCTGGTGGAGGTCGAGGAGGTCAAGTCATGACGGCCATCAAGATCCACCACCTGCGGCCCGCGCCCGGCGCCAAGACGGACAAGATCCGGGTCGGCCGCGGTGAGGGTTCGAAGGGCAAGACGGCCGGTCGCGGTACGAAGGGTACGAAGGCGCGGAAGAACGTGCCCGTGCGCTTCGAGGGTGGGCAGATGCCCATCCACATGCGCCTGCCGAAGCTGCGCGGCTTCAAGAACCGGTTCCGCACCGAGTACCAGCCGGTGAACGTGGGCGACATCGCCCGCGTCTTCGCCGACGGTGGCAAGGTCGGCCCGGAGGAGCTGGCGGCCCGCGGCCTGGTCCGCAAGGGCAAGCTGGTCAAGGTCCTCGGCAACGGCGACGTCAACGGCGTCAAGCTCGACGTCACCGCCGACGCCTTCTCCGGCTCCGCCAAGGAAAAGCTCGAAGCCGCCGGTGGCTCCGCCACCACCAACTGAACCGGCTTTTCCCCGCAAAAGGCCCGCCAGGTCCCCCAAGACCCGGCGGGCCTTTTCACACCCTCCTGCTTTTGCCCGCAAAAGCCGACGCGCCTGCTTTAGCCCGCAGAAGCCGCACGCGCCGCTCCCACCCACCCCGGCGCCTGCCTCCACCCGCAGCCACTCCCGCTTCAGCCCGGCAAAGCCGACGTGCATGCTTTTGCCCGCAGAAGCCGCACAGCGCCGCTGCCGCCCCACCCGGCATCCTGCTTCAGCCCGCAGAATCGGTCGCCCCCTGCTACTGCCCGCAGAAGCCGCAGCCCGCTCAGCTCTCTCCGCAGCTGCACCCGCCCCTCCACGGCCGGATCGAAGCTGCTTCAGCCCGCAGAAGCCGACGACCCTGCTTCTGCCCGCAGAAGCCGCACCGTCCCAGTCCGATGCACGCCGCAGCCGAGCGAACCTGCTTTACCCCGCAGAAGCGTCCCGGCCTGCTTTTGCCCGCAGAAGCTGGTCGGTGCCAGGATCGCGCCATGACGGATCAGCCGCCGCCACCTGAACCGGCCACTGTCCTGGACCAGCGTCGCGGCCTGAGCGTCCTCCTCACCCTGGTCGCGCTCCTGCTCACCGCCACCGGTTCGTTCCTCCCGCTGTTCGTCAGCGTCGTCCCCGGCCTCGATGGGGCCGAGGGCGTCGGCATCAAGGTGACCGGCTGGTCGGCCGAGTCCGACTCCGCCGGCTGCCGGGCCTGGAGGACGGCAACGTTCTCGCTCCGTTCGCCCGCAATGGCGCCATGCTGATCGCGGCCGCCCTGGCCCTCGGCGTCGCAGCCGTGCTCACCGCCCGGTCCCACAGGACGGCCTCGCCTGCCCGGTCCGTCTCCGCCGCGGCCGCCGCCTTCGCGCTCGCGATCGCGGGCTCGATCGGCATGCAGGCCGTCGGCTGGACCGACCTGTTCTCCGCGACCGGCGCCCCAGCCGGCCCCGGCTTCGGTTACTGGCTGGTCGCCGCGGGCGCCGTTTTCGCCATCGTCGCCGCCGTCCTGCTCAACCTGGACCCGCGGCGGCGGCCCCGCGCCACCCCCGATGTCTCGACCCCGCGCTACGGCTTCCCCGTTCCCGAAGACCCCACCCCACCAGCACAAACGTAACCCGAACCGGCTTTTGCCCGCAGAAGCTTGGCGCCGGAATTGGCGCGCGCGGGGAGGGGGAGCGCCGGTAGGGTCGCCGTGATCGGGAGGTGGGTGGAATGGGCTGGCTGGTCGTCTTCTTCGGGGCTTCGACCCTCATCGCGCTGACCCCGGGCGCCAACAACCTGCTCGGCCTGCACCACGGCATGGGCCACGGACTCGGCCGCGCGCTCATCGGCCTCCTCGGCAGGCTCGCGGCATTCGTCCTGCTCATCGCGGCCGTCGCCGCCGGGCTTGGCCAGCTGCTCGCCGCCTGGGAACCCGCGCTCACCATCGTCAAGTGGGTCGGCGTCGCCTACCTCGTCTACCTCGGTGCACGCATCCTCATCGAGACCCGCCGTCTTTTGCCCGCAGAAGCCGCACCGGCCGGCGGGCGCGGTGCCGCGGCGATCGCGCGCAAGGAGTTCCTGGTCGCCATCACCAACCCGAAGGCGGTGCTGATCTTCACCGCCTTCGTGCCCCAGTTCATCGACGCGGCCCACGGGCCCGTGCCCGCGCAGGTCGCCCTGCTCGGCGCGGTCTACCTGCTCGCCGAGTTCCTCGCCGGCACCGTCTACATCGTCGCGGGCACGCTGGTGAGCGCCGCCCGCATGAGCCTGCGCGCCCGCCGCAACCTCGACCGCGGCACCGGCGTCGTGCTGCTCGGCATGGCGGGGCTGCTGGCGGGCTCCAGGACCTGAGTACTAGGCCACCCGGGTGGTTCCGCCAATCTCGGCTGTCCGCTCACAGCGGACAGAATCTCCCTCACCCCACCGCCTCCCGCCCGTTGTGACCGCCCTCACCGGTGAAGATCACCCTCCACGAACGGGTGACCAGCACCTCCGCCGAGCCGCCGCCGGGTTCACCCACGGACGAATAGGCCGTACACGCTGCCGCTCGCGATCAGGGTGCTGTTAGAGTCGGCGACACGCTTTGGGGCAAGTGTGCCCTGATGCGTTCCTGGCTTGCCTGCCAGTGAGTAGTGTTCCCGCCGGTCACCGTGCCGGCCAAGCCGTTCATCGGTTCGATGGCCGATGACGTCGAGGAGGTCCCCCGCGTGCTCAGCGCCTTCCGCTCGGCTCTCGCGACGCCGGACCTGCGCAAGAAGATCCTGTTCACGCTGATGATCGTGGCCGTGTACCGGCTCGGCGCGATCACCCCAGCTCCTGGGGTTTCCTACCCCAACGTCCAGGCATGTCAGGCGCAGACCGATCAAGAGGGCATTTACTCGCTGCTGAACCTCTTCAGCGGTGGGGCTCTCCTGCAGTTGTCGATCTTCTCGACGGGCATCATGCCCTACATCACGGCGAGCATCATCGTCCAGCTGCTCACCGTGGTCATCCCGCGGTTCGAGGAGCTGAAGAAGGAAGGCCAGTCCGGCCAGGGCAAGCTGACCCAGTACACCCGCTACCTGACGATCGCGCTGGCGATCCTGCAGGCGACCGGCGTGATCGCGCTGGCCGACCGCGGTCAGCTGTTCCAGGACTGCGACCAGCCGGTCATCCCGGACAACAGCGTCTACTCGCTCGCCCTGATCGTGATCACCATGACCGCGGGCACCGCGGTGATGATGTGGCTGGGCGAGCTGATCACCGAGCGCGGCGTCGGCAACGGCATGTCGGTGCTGATCTTCCTGAACATCGCCGCCCAGCTGCCGACCGAGGGCGCCAACATCCTCGAGCGCAACAACGCCGTGGTGTTCACCTTCGTCTGCGTGCTCGGCCTGGCGATCATCGCCTCGGTCATCTTCGTCGAGCAGGGTCAGCGCCGGATCCCGGTGCAGTACGCCAAGCGCATGGTCGGCCGCCGGATGTACGGCGGCACCTCGACCTACCTGCCGATCAAGGTGAACCAGGCCGGTGTCATCCCGGTCATCTTCGGTTCCTCGCTGCTGTACCTGCCGGACCTGATCAGCCGCCTGATCGGCGACCCGAACAGCAGCTCGGGCTGGCAGGTCTTCCTGCAGAACTACGTGGTGAACCAGTCCAGCTGGGTGCACATCCTGCTGTACTTCGCGCTGATCATCTTCTTCACCTACTTCTACATCACGATCACGTTCAACGTGGACGAGCGTGCGGAGGAGATGAAGAAGTTCGGCGGGTTCATCCCGGGCATCCGCCCGGGGCGGCCGACCGCCGAATACCTGAGCTTCGTGCTCGGCCGGATCACCCTGCCGGGGTCGATCTACCTGGGCCTGGTGGCGATCCTGCCGAACTTCTTCCTGTCCATCACCGGTGACGGCAACAACCAGAACTTCCCGTTCGGTGGTACCGCCGTGCTGATCATGGTCGGTGTCGGCCTCGACACCGTGAAGCAGATCGAAAGCCAGCTCATGCAGCGCAACTACGAAGGGTTCCTCCGATGACGAGGCTGGTTCTGGTCGGGCCTCCCGGAGCGGGTAAGGGGACGCAAGCGATCGCGTTGTCCGAGAAGCTCAGGGTCCCGCACATCTCCACCGGCGACCTGTTCCGCGCGCACGTGGGTGAGCAGACCCCGCTGGGCCGTGAGGCGCAGCGCTACATGGACTCGGGTGAACTGGTGCCCGACACCGTCACCAACGAGATGGTCCGCGAGCGGCTGGCCGAGCCGGACGCCAAGGCGGGCTTCCTGCTCGACGGGTTCCCGCGCACCACCAAGCAGGCGGACGTGCTCGGCCAGATGCTGGCCGACACCGACACCACCCTGGACGCGGTCATCCAGCTCGAGGTGCCCGAGGACGTCGTGGTCGCCCGGCTGCTTTCGCGGGGTCGTTCCGACGACACCGAGGAGGTCGTCCGGCGCCGCCAGCAGGTGTACCGGTCGGAGACCGCGCCGCTGCTGGAGTACTACGGCAACATCCTGGTGACCGTGGACGGCGTCGGCGAGGTCGACGAGGTCTCGGCCAGGGTGCTGGCCGCGCTGCCCGACCGCGAATGACTGTGGGCGGACTGCGTGTACCGAAGTTCCTGCGCCGAGGTCGCATGATCGAGTTGAAGTCCCGGGGCGAGCTGGAAGCGATGCGAGCCGCCGGGCTGGTCGTGGCGCGCACGCTCGAGCTGGTCACCGAGGCCGCGAAGCCGGGTGTCTCGACGAAGGAACTCGACGAACTCGCCGAGCAAACCATCCGGGACGCCGGCGCGGTGCCCTCGTTCAAGGGCTACCACGGGTTCCCGGCGTCGATCTGCGCGTCGGTGAACGAGCAGATCGTGCACGGCATCCCGGCGGTTTCGCAGGTGCTGGCCGACGGGGACCTGATCTCCGTCGACTGCGGTGCGATCCTCGACGGCTGGCACGGCGACTCCGCGGTGACCATCGCCGTCGGCCCGTCCGTCTCGGCGAAGGACCTCGCGCTCTCGGACGCCACGCGGGTGGCGATGTGGGCGGGCGTCAAGGCCGTGCAGCCGGGGGCCCGGCTGACCGACATCTCGTACGCCGTGCAGTCCGCCGCGGAACGCGCCGGCGAGGCCGACGGCGTCGAGTACGGGATGATCCTGGAGTACGGGGGCCACGGCATCGGCACGGAGATGCACATGGAGCCGTTCCTGCCGAACGTCGGGAAGCCGGGGAAGGGCCCGCGGCTGAAGCCGGGCATGGCGCTGGCGGTCGAGCCGATGCTGACCGGTGGCGGCGGGGAGACCCTCGAACTGGACGACGGCTGGACCGTGGTCACCGCTGACGGGTCGCGAGCCGCCCACTGGGAGCACACCGTCGCCATCACCGACGACGGCCCCTGGGTCCTCACCGCCCCCGCCTGACCCCCCCCGCCACCGACTTCTGCGGGCAGAAGCATGCCCGCCCCTGCTTTTCCCCGCAGAAGCTCATCGACCCCGGCCGGTGCCTCGATCGGGTTGTCCCTGGTCACCTGACCTGGTGTTTTCCGCCGCTGGCGCGGTCCGGCCCAGCCGTCTACCCTGGAAGGAGCCCGGCGGCCTCGGCCAGCCGGAAGCGCCCGGCCGCGATGTGACCTAACACGGTCAACCCCCGGTTGGGTGTCGCGACACGGCTTGCGTACACTGTCAAGTCGGCGTACTCATCTCGCCGGTTCCAGCGCGCGTGAATTCTTGCGGCATCGGAGTCGGGGCGGCGCGTGCGCCGGGCACCAACGCAAGCACTCACCGCTCAACCAATCACGAAACGCGGAGGACATGGGCAAGAAGGACGGGGCCATCGAGGTCGAAGGCCGCGTAATCGAGCCGCTTCCCAACGCGATGTTCCGCGTCGAGTTGGAGAACGGCCACAAGGTCCTTGCACACATCAGCGGCAAGATGCGGCAGCACTACATCCGCATCCTGCCCGAGGACAGGGTTGTCGTGGAGCTCTCGCCCTACGACTTGTCCCGTGGTCGCATCGTCTACCGCTACAAGTGATCACGGCGCAACGAGTACAAGCAGGAAAGCAGGAGACGTGAAGGTCCAGCCGAGCGTCAAGAAGATCTGCGACAAGTGCAAGGTGATCCGCCGCCACGGCCGGATCATGGTGATCTGCGAGAACCTGCGGCACAAGCAGCGGCAGGGCTGATCACCCGCTCGTCGAAGAGTGGATTGACGGCAAACCAACTCTCCCCGCACCTGCCGGGCCGCCCAGCGGCCCGGTTCACCCCCGGACTTCAGGCCGGGGCCGGGACACCGGAGGCGCAAGCCGCCGGATCGACAGCGAGTCGGTCCCGGGACCGGGCGGGGAGCAGACCTGAAGAGACGAAACCAGACAAGGAGCACCAGCGCCAATGGCACGACTCGCTGGCGTAGACCTCCCCCGCGAAAAGCGGCTGGAGATCGCGCTGACCTACATCTACGGCATCGGCCGTACCCGCTCCAAGCAGATGATCGCCGCCGCCGAGCTGAACGCGGACACCCGCGTGAAGGACCTCAGCGACGACGACCTGCTCAAGCTGCGGGACTACCTGGACGAGAACTTCAAGGTCGAGGGTGACCTTCGCCGCGAGGTGAACGCCGACATCCGTCGGAAGATCGAGATCGGGTGCTACGAGGGTCTGCGG
The DNA here is from genome assembly GCF_056431745.1 of Amycolatopsis sp. NPDC045836. Lineage (NCBI taxonomy): Bacteria > Bacillati > Actinomycetota > Actinomycetes > Pseudonocardiales > Pseudonocardiaceae > Amycolatopsis > Amycolatopsis sp. NPDC045836. Next base: position 21,147 of record NZ_JBWKKF010000001.1, read on the forward strand.
TGGCGCCGCGGGCTTCCCGTCCGTGGGCAGCGGACCAAGACCAACGCCCGCACCCGCAAGGGTCCGAAGAAGACGGTCGCCGGCAAGAAGAAGGCTGGCAAGAAGTGAGCATTCGGGGCAAGAAGGTCGTGCACATCGGCGGCGCCCGGCGCCGCGGCACGGTTTCGTGCGTTTCACCGTCTGCTCTCTACGCCCGCCCGATGGCGCTCCGCCAGCTGTACACCGACGCCGGTTCCGTGATCCGGCGCGGGCAGCGTGAAGCGGCCGCCGCTCACCAAGAGAACTCGCGCTAACCGAGGAGAATCACCCAGACATGCCACCGAAGTCTCGTACCGCCGGGGCCAAGAAGGTCCGGCGCAAGGAAAAGAAGAACGTGGCCCACGGCCACGCGCACATCAAGAGCACCTTCAACAACACCATCGTCTCGATCACCGACCCGACCGGCGCGGTGATCTCCTGGGCCTCCTCCGGCCACGTCGGTTTCAAGGGTTCCCGCAAGTCGACCCCGTTCGCCGCGCAGATGGCCGCCGAGAACGCGGCCCGCAAGGCCGCCGAGCACGGCATGAAGAAGGTCGACGTGTTCGTGAAGGGCCCGGGTTCGGGCCGCGAGACCGCGATCCGCTCGCTGCAGGCCGCGGGTCTCGAGGTCGGCACCATCCAGGACGTGACCCCGCAGCCCCACAACGGCTGCCGCCCGCCCAAGCGGCGCCGGGTCTGAGGAACGGGGAGGAGTAAGCAGAAATGGCTCGTTACACCGGCCCGGCGACGCGTATTTCCCGTCGCCTCAAGGTTGACCTCATCGGCGGCGACCAGGCTTTCGAGCGTCGCCCGTACCCGCCCGGCCAGCACGGCCGCGGGCGCATCAAGGAGAGCGAGTACCTGCTCCAGCTGCAGGAGAAGCAGAAGGCTCGCTACACCTACGGCGTGCTCGAGCGCCAGTTCGTCCGCTACTACAAGGACGCCGTGCGCCGCACCGGCAAGACCGGTGAGAACCTGCTCCAGATCCTGGAGTCCCGGCTCGACAACGTGATCTACCGCGCCGGCATCGCCCGGACGCGCCGTCAGGCCCGCCAGCTGGTGAGCCACGGCCACTTCCTGGTCAACGGCAAGAAGGTCAACGTGCCGAGCTTCCAGGTCTCGAAGTTCGACATCATCGACGTCAAGCCGAAGTCGATGGGCACCTTGCCGTTCGTGGCGGCGAAGGAGTCCTTCGGCGAGCGCCCCGTCCCGGCGTGGCTGCAGGTCGTCCAGTCGAACCTGCGGGTGCTGGTGCACCAGCTGCCCGAGCGCGCCCAGATCGACGTTCCGGTTCAGGAACAGCTGATCGTCGAGCTCTACTCGAAGTGATCCCGGCCGGGCTGGAGCCCGGCGGTGATCGGGCGGCGGCGCCCGGAGTGCGCCGCCGCCACGCCACCCCTTTCGGCGTCATATGGCGGGCGCCGGCAGGACAAGGAGAAGGAAAGTGCTGATTTCCCAGCGGCCGGCTCTCGGCGAAGAGACGGTCAACGAAACCAGGTCCCGGTTCACCATCGAGCCGCTCGAGCCCGGTTTCGGCTACACGCTCGGCAACTCGCTGCGGCGCACGCTGCTGTCGTCCATCCCGGGCGCGGCGGTCACCAGCATCCGCATCGACGGGGTGCTGCACGAGTTCACCACCGTTCCCGGGGTGAAGGAGGATGTCACCGACATCATCCTGAACCTGAAGGAGCTGGTCGTCAGCTCCGAGGAGGACGAGCCGGTCACCATGTACCTGCGCAAGCAGGGCCCTGGTGAGGTCACCGCCGCGGACATCGTGCCGCCGGCCGGGGTCACCGTGCACAACCCGGATCTGCACATCGCCTCGCTGAACGGCAAGGGCAAGCTGGAGATCGAACTGGTCGTCGAGCGCGGCCGGGGTTACGTGCCCGCCCTGCAGAACAAGCAGGCCGGCGCCGAGATCGGCCGGATTCCGGTCGACTCGATCTACTCGCCGGTGCTCAAGGTGACCTACAAGGTCGAGGCCACCCGTGTCGAGCAGCGCACCGACTTCGACAAGCTCATCCTGGACGTCGAAACCAAGCCGTCCATCACCCCCCGCGACGCCGTGGCTTCTGCGGGCAAAACACTGGTCGAGCTGTTCGGCCTGGCCCGCGAGCTCAACGTCGACGCCGAGGGCATCGAGATCGGCCCGTCGCCGCAGGAAGCGGACACCATCGCCGCCTACGCGATGCCGATCGAGGACCTCGACCTGACCGTGCGGTCCTACAACTGCCTCAAGCGCGAGGGGATCCACACGGTCGGCGAGCTGGTTTCGCGGTCAGAAGCAGACCTGCTCGACATCCGCAACTTCGGTGCGAAGTCCATCGACGAGGTCAAGCTGAAGCTCGTCGGCCTGGGCCTCGCGCTCAAGGACAGCCCGCCCGGGTTCGACCCGACCGCGGCCGCGACCAGCTACGACGGCGAGGGCTGGTCCGAGGGCGTTGGCGGGATCACCGACGGTATTTCGGACAACGGCCACGACGATGGCCAGGACTACGCAGAGACGGAGCAGCTGTAGGACCGGTGGTCGCTCCGATGTGGTGACGCATCGGAGCGACCTGGTTCCGTGGCTGAGAAGCTGAACTAGGAGAACCGATGCCCACCCCCACCAAGGGAGCCCGTCTCGGCGGGTCGGCCGCGCACCAGCGGCACCTGCTGGCCAACCTGGCCACCTCGCTGTTCGAGCACGGCCGGATCACCACGACCGAGGCCAAGGCGCGCCGGGTGCGCCCGCTGGCCGAGCGGCTGATCACCAAGGCCAAGGTCGGTGACCTGCACAACCGGCGGCAGATCCAGAAGATCATCCGCGACAAGTCGGTCGTGCACAAGCTGATCGCCGAGATCGGCCCCGGGTTCGAGGACCGCGCCGGTGGTTACACCCGCATCACCAAGACGATGCCGCGCAAGGGCGACAACGCCCCGATGGCGGTCATCGAGCTGGTGGCGGAGAAGACCGTGACCGCGGAGGCCCAGGCCGCGCGCAAGACCAAGTTCGCCAAGGACGAGGCCCCGAAGACCGCGGAGGCCCCGGCCGAGGAGACCAAGGCCGACGCCGAGGCCGCGGAGACCGACCAGGACGCCGAAGCGCCCGAGTCGGCCACCAAGGACGCCACCCCCGCCCCCGCCGAAGGCGCCGACGACACCGCGGCTTCTGCGGGCGAAAGCGCAGAGAAGAAGGACCAGTCCTGACGGCTGCAGACGTCCCGGACGAGCCCGCCACTCCCCCCGGGGAGGGCGGGCTCGTCCGTCTGCGCCTGGAAGTGTCTTATGACGGCACAAACTTCTCCGGCTGGGCCAAACAACCAGGTCGGCGCACAGTTCAGGGCGTGCTCGAAGACACCCTCGCCAAGCAACCCCCAGGTGTAGCCGTCCCACGTTCCGTAGTCGTCGCCGGCCGCACCGACGCCGGCGTCCACGCCGCCGCCCAAGTCCTCCACCTCGACGCCCAGCCTTTTGCGGGCAAAAGCATGCCGACTCGGATTCCGGTGGATGAGCGTGGTGTGCCTGATCTTGAGCGGATGCGCCATCGCTGGAACAGGCACCTGCCGCCGGACGTGCGTGTGCTCGCCGCGACGGTCGCCCCGACCGGCTTCGACGCCCGCTTCTCCGCGGTTCGCAGGCACTACCTCTACCGGGTCTCAGACGCCCCTTGGGGTGTCGATCCCTTGCGGCGGTACGACACGCTCGCCTGGGGCCGCCCACTGGATGTGGATCGGCTCAACGAGGCGTCTGCCGAACTGCTCGGTCTCCACGACTTCGCTGCTTTCTGCAAACAGCGCGAGGGCGGCACCACCATCCGCGAGTTGCAGCGGCTGGTCTGGCGCCGTGTGGCGGAGTATTCAGTTGAGGTTGAGGTTTCGGCGGACGCGTTCTGCCATTCGATGGTCCGCAGCCTCGTCGGCGCCCTCCTGCTGGTAGGTGACGGACGCAAGAACCCTGACTGGCCTCGTCAGCAACTGGGCTTGGGTGTGCGAGACAGTGCCGTCGCGCCTGCACACGGACTGACCCTCGTCGGGGTCGATTATCCGCCGGACGACGAACTTGCCACGCGTGCTGAACAGACCCGCAACGTTCGAACAAAGGACTCTATCTCATAGCTCAGGCCACGCCGCGCCGTGCGAGTTGAATGCGCTCCAGAATGGCTTGGTGGTTGCCGGCGAGATCCTCTGCTCTCACGATGACGAATCGCCAACCAGCTTTCAGTAACTTCCGCCGCCGCTTCTCGTCATGTCGTTGTTGCAACGGACTGTTATGGTATTTGCCGTCGTATTCGACGGCTATCTTCTCTTCCTCGATAGCGAGGTCCAGGCGGGCGAGGAATTCTCCATCGTCGTGCACGTTCAATTGGACCGTGGGGCGGAAGCCGCCGGCTCGTAAGACAACCCGCAGCTCGGACTCCGGATGTGACTCCGCCTTCTTGTCGACGAGCTCCAGGGCCAGACGGCCAAGGCGAACACCCCAGTTTCGTCGGCGCCGGCACTCGTCCTTGAGTTTCTCGACTCGAACCTCGAACTCCCGGAGGAACATGTCCAGGTCAGGAACGGCTGTGCGCAGACGGCGCACGGTGCCACGAACGCGGGGCGCATGGCGGAAGACCAGGTCAAGGGCAATACGGAGCGGGTGGGCGATTCGGGCGTTTGCCCATGGCACTGACTCGGCTCGCTTGATGTTCGTCCGTCGGATGCGCATTCCTGCCACTGGCCCGAATCGAGCAGCCTCGGGAACGACGAACTCGACGGGATCGTAGGGATTGGCGAGGTTGACACCTTTGACGGTCGCTGCGGAGCGGCCGGTGAGTACGGCCTCAGGAGGTACTCGCAAGGTCGCGCCGCGGCATCTCAGGGCGTGTGTGACCTCGACGTCTGCGCGCACGTAGACGTCCTGGAACAACCGCCTGAACTGGGGACCTTGCAGCTGCGCCTTTGTGAGGAGGCCGGCTGCGATCGCGACCGAGCCGCGGAAGACATCCTTCAGGTCGCGATCGAGCGCGACGGTGTTGGTAACCATGCCCGCATCCTGGAAAGCGACACCGACACAGCCACCTCGGTGGCGGCAAACGCACGCGAGTTATCCACAACGTCCCGGCGCATCCACACCCCAGCGCTCCCTTTGCTATGCCACACCCCGGACGTCTTCTGCGGGCAAAAGCCGGGCGGGCATGCTTCTGCCCGCAGAAGCATGCCCGCCCGGGGTGGGGTTAGTCGCCTCGGCGGACTGGGCCGAGGAGTTGTTGTTCCTTTGGAGTGGTGACCAGGCGTAGGGGGCGCCACAGGTTGCGGCCCAGGGCCACCACCTGGTCGTCCTTCAGCGTGGTCAGCTGCCGCATCATCTGCGGCGGCAGGTTCCAGATCCGCGCGGCGAGTTCGGCCTGGCCGATCGGGAGTCGCTGCATGAGGACCAGATCGGCGGCGTTGGCTGTGGCCCCGGCCTGCGGGTGCAGGTAAGGCAGCACGTAGACCGTCGTCTGCCACGGCGAACGCGGCGGAAAGAGGTCCTGCGGCGTCGGGCCGCCGTCCGTGATCACCAGCAGCGGGGCGTCTTCCGAGGGACGGGGCAGCTCGACCGGCGAGAGCCGGCGAATCTGCACCAGCGGGGACGGGCGTCCGTTGGGCTGGTTGCCGGCTGCTTTTGCCAGCAATTGCCAGGCCGTGGGGCGTCCGGTGGCGACCACGACCCAGGCGCCGACGGCCATCGCCCGCAGGGCGACCTGCCGGGCCAGGTAGAGCCCGCCCACCAGCACGATCCTGGTCGGGGTGGAGCGGAGCGCCGAGATGGTCAGCGGTTCGTCCTTGAGGCCGGAGCCCAGCACGATGCCGCCGCGATCACCGGACGGGCTGACCGCGTCGAGCATCGCCGGGTCCACGGAGAACTCGGGGGCCACGCCGATGTTCTGGCCGGCGTCGCGCATCCGCGTGCTCATGCCGTGCCTCCCATCGGCATCGTGGCGGCCAGGCCGGCCACCTGGCGACCGCGCAGCAGTGTCAGGTCGATGTTGAGCCGATCCGAGATGGCCTTCATCCGGTCGGACGCGACGTCGAGTTCGCGCGGATTCCGCGCGCTCAAGCGCACCACGCCGCGGAGGCCGATCCTGCCTTCGTCCGCAGAAGGCGAGATCGACATGGCGATGGTGGAGGAGAGGGCGCGCACGCTGCTCAGGGCGTTGAGCGTACCGGTGATCTTGCCCTTCGGCCAGCCGCTGATCGCGTAGCTCGCGTGGCCTATGCCCGCAGAAGTCACGCTGTCCTTGCGCTCCTGCAGGGCGACGCGGGTGCCCGAGCCGGCGACGGCGGTCAATTCTGCGGCCGAAAGCCCGGCGCGGAGCAGTTCGTCGGGGTCCAGGGGGCGGGTGGGGACGCCTTGGGACTCGAGAGCGTTTTTTACCCGCGAAAGCGCACCGATCAGGGCGCGGTGGGCGCCGACGACGCCGCCACCCCGTTCGCGCACCGCGGTGGGGCAGCGCCGCGGGTCCAGCCGGATCGCCACCCAGGTGGTCCGCCGTGCGGCCGCCTGCAGCGGACCCAGGACCTCCATGTACGAGCTCAACGCGGGCGAGTCCGACGGCAGGGCCGCGCTCCCCGGGTAGCAGTGCCAGATCACCTGGATCGAGTCGAGCACCACACCGCGGTCCTCCAGGCACGGCGCGAGCGCCGACAGCGGCAGGCTCGGCGCCCCGCCGGCCTGGCTGATCAACGCGGGCGCCGGCTCGACCAGCAGCACCGCGGTCCACGTCCCGTCGTTCCAGGCCAGCCCGACCTGCTGCCGTTCGTGGTCCATCCCGTGCGCCACCACGAGGTCCGGCACGACCAACCGCAGCAGGTTCACCCGCGGGTCGTCCGGACCGGTCACCGCGTCCTCGGCGGCCGCGATCGATTCGATGCTGCTCGGCGGTGTCGGGTTCGCCACACGGCTGTGCGACCGCATCGAATACCGCAGGCTCAGGCCCACCCATTGGGTGAACCACTGCCCGCCCCAGCGCAGGAAAGCGATCACCAGAGCGACGGCCGTCACACCAATTGCGACGTACAGCAGCCTTTCGTTGATCGCCAGCAACACCAGCCCGATCGCGAGGCCGACTTCGACCACGACCAGGTTCATCACCGGCAACGGACCGAGGTTGATGCCCATGGCGCGGCGGCGTGCCGCACCGATCCGAACCGGCGCGGCCGGCGGGGGACCACCGGCGGGCGGACGCGGCGGAGGGCCGGGCGGGGGACCGCCACCAGGACCGCCGGGGCCACCGGGTCCGCCAGGACCACCCGGACCCCGCGGGCCACCAGGTCCGCCGGGACCACCCGGACCACCCGGACCACCAGGGCCACCGGGTCCGCCCGGACCCCGCGGCCCGGCGGGGCCACCAGGACCACCAGGACCACCGGCTGGGCCTCCCGGACGCCTCGGCGGCGGGCCGGGCGGACGGCCGCCGGGCGGGGGTGGTGGCGAACCCGGAGGCGGCCCCGGAGGTCCAGGTGGACGTGGAGGAGTGGTGACCGACATCCGCTCGTTCTCTTCCCCTCGTGCTTGCAACTGCGCCGGAAAGCCAGTCCGGAGTGTCGAACACTAGCTGGAGTTGGTAGAAACCAACCACCAGCCGTCCCCGTGCGGCTATCCTGCGGAACCGTACCGCGAGTGGGAGAGCTGTAGGTCGAGAATGCCGTCAACACCGACAACAAAGTCTCAGGTCCAGGCATATCAGTTCGTGCTGCGCAGGATGCAGTCCGCGTTGGTCCGCAAGGACGCCGTGATGCTGCACGACCCCATGCGGACGCACTCGCGCGCCACCATCGTGGGGGTGGTGCTGGCCGTCATCGGCATGCTCGGGTTCATCATCTTCGGCTTCATCAAGCCGGCCCCGAAACCACCTTCTGCGGGCATAGTCATCGGCGAGCAGTCCGGGCAGATCTACGTGAAGACGGAGAACCCGACCCGCCTCATCCCGACCTTCAACCTCACCTCCGCCCGCCTGATGCTGCTCGGTCAACAGCAGCAGGCACCCCAGGACGGTCAGCAGGCCGGCCAGCAGCAGGCGGCGTCGGCCCCCAAGCTCTACGAAGCCGCCGTCGTGCCCGACGAACAGCTGAAGGACATCCCCCGCGGACGGCAACAGGGGATCGTCAACGCACCCCAGCTCCTCCCGAACAAGAACCAGCGCATCTCCGACCACTGGGCGGTCTGCGACTTCCTGCGGATCGACCCGAACCAGCCGGAGAGCGTCGGCCTGCAGCAGGCGACCCGCGAAACCAGCGTGCTCGCCGGTGTTTCGAACCTCGGGACCGACGGCATGGGCCGCGAACTCGGTGACCGCGAGGCGCTGCTCGTCACCGGGGACAACGCGGCCACCTACCTCGTCTACCGGCTCGCCAACCACGCGAACCAGCCCAACGCCAGCGTGGTGAAGGCACGGATCGCGCCGGGCAACGTGGTCAAGGCGGCGCTGGGCGTGACGGTCAACGGCCGCAAGATCTCGACCGGTCTGCTCAACGCCATTCCCGAGGTCGACCAGCTGAACGAGCAGCGGATCCAGGGAGCGGGCACGCCGACCACCGGGTTCAACATCGACGGCCTGCCCGTCGGCGCGGTGTTCAAGACGCAGCCCTCTGGCGGCGACACCCAGTTCTGGGTGATCCAGTCGACCGGCATCCAGGAGATCTCCGAGGTCGCCGGCGACATCATCCGGACCACGAACGCCTCGGTCCAGCAGAACAAAGAGGTCCGCACGGTCAACATGGACCGGATCGCCAACGTCAAGCAGATCACCCCGTCCATGCCGGAAGCGCTGAAGGTGGACACCTACCCGAAGCTCAAGCCGCAGATCCTGGACCCGATCAAGAGCGGCACGCCGGCGACGTGCCTCGGCTGGCGGACCGAGGGTGACGGCGCGGCCAAGGACGAGCGCACCGCGGTGTACGTGAGCAACGAGGTGCCGTTCCCCAAGGACGCCAACGGTGCGCGGCAGACCCCGGTCGCCGTCGGCCAGGCGACGCCGGACGGTACGAAGATCGACAGCTTCTACATGCAGCCGGGGCGGGCCGCGGTGGTGCGGGCGGCGCAGTCGAAGGACTCGTTCACGTCGGGGCCGATCTCGCTGGTCTCGGACCTCGGGCTGCGGTACGGCGTGCCGGACCTGGCGACGGCGCAGGCGTTGTTCGGGACGGATCCGCAGGCTCCGGCGCCGGAGAACATCCTCAAGCTGCTGCCGGCGGCGGCGACCACGTTGAACGTGAACGACGCGAAGCGGACGTACGACTCGGTGCCGGTGGACCCGGCCGCGGGGTCGTTCCCGAGCGGGACGCCGCAGGCCGGTGGCGCGGGGGGCTGACGGAACCGTAGGTGGGGGCTCGTCGTCACACCGCAGTAATTTTGGGCAGTCGAGTCCGGAGGTGTGGTCGTGTCGGGGTTCAGGGTCGATGCCGAGGTGGTCGCCGATTACGCGAGATCGGTGGAAGATGCCGCGGCGGGCCTGGACACCGCGCACGGGGCGCTGACCGAGCATTCGCTGACCGGTGAGGACTTCGGCGTCCTGGGCCGGGAAGTGGGTGCGGCCGATGCCTACGCACGAGCCGCCGCCACCCTGCACACCCAACTCACCACCGGCCGAGACGCCCTGCTTTCGGCCGCAGAAGCGTTGCGGGAGGTCGCCGGGCAGCACGGTGGCGGCGAGGAAGACGCGGCGTCGATGCTGAAGAAGGCGGTGGAGTCCTGATGGGCATCCCGGACCCCGAACCCGACGTCTTCCAGGGCCTACGAGCCACCGCCACCCCACCTGCCGCAGCCGCAGGCTTTAGCGGGCAAAAGCAGGTCGCCGTGGAGTCGGTGCAGGTGGAGGGCGTGTCGCAGCGGGTTGAGCAGGCTTCTGCGGTGGCGCCGACAGCGAGCGAGGGGCCGGGCGGGCACCTCGAGTTCCTGTCCGAGCTGGCGAGGCAGTTGGGCGTTACCGACGTCGTCGAGGCGCATCTGGTGCCCGTCGTCGGTCAGTGGACGGAAATGCGGGCAGAAGCCGAGAGTTGGCGTGCGGCTGCGGCTTCTGCGGGCAGAATCACGGACGAGTTGGCGGAGCCGCTCGGCAAGGTGGACGCGGGGTGGGAGGGCGAGAACGCCGACGCCTTCGTCGCCTACATGGGCAAGATCAACTCAGCGGGGGAAGCCGCGCAGGAAGCCATGAACACCATGGCCGACGCGCTCGACGACACAGCCGACGCCATCGAGCGCATCACCGGCACGATGATCGACGTCGTGCTTGATGCCGCAGAAGTCGCGTCCGAGGCCGCGATGCTGCCGGTTGGGGGAACGGAGCGGGCGAGGACTCACCTGCTCGACGTGCAGCAGTCCACGCAAGCCCTCCACGACTCGGTGCGGGAGGTGCTCGCGGAATTCGCCCGATTGTGCGACGGAGTCCAGGGTCAGGACGCCGACGAGCGCAGCGTGGCGATGGAGAGCCAGTTCCCTGGCGAGAAGTTCGCGCTGCAAGACCCGCCCGAAGCAGCTGTGACAGCGGCCCCGGTCGGTGAGGCGGCAGAGGCTCCGCCAGCCGAGAAGGCGGGGGGCGGGAGCCAGGAGCAGGCGGCGAGTGGTGGAGCTGGGGCGGGATCGGTGGGAACGGATACGGCGGTGCCGCCGCTACCGCCGTCTGGTGGGAACCAGACGGCCGCGGGGGCGCCGCCGGCCGAGCCGGTAGCCGCGAATCCGGGTGTCGCTGCCGCATCGAGGGGAGCCGCGGCGACGACCGGGTCTCCGATGATGGGGGGCATGATGCCGATGGGGATGGGCGGCATGGCCGGCGGTCAGGGCGGGAACCAGGAGCACCGGGTGAAGACCCGGGTGAACACCGACCCGGCCGAGTTGTTCGGCAAGCCGGAGCAGGTCGCGCCCCCGGTGCTCGGCGAGGACCCGGGCAAGAAGCCGCCCGAGAAGGGCGCCTGACGACTTCTGCGGGCAAAAGCAGGTTCCCAGGAGACCCCTAGAGACCTGCTTTTGCCCGCAGAAGCCTGTGAGTGGGGTCAGGCGGGTTTTTGGGGGGTGGGGCGGTTGCGGCGCACGGTGTGCACCACGAACAGGGTGATCAGCAGGGCGACCACGCCGCCGGCGGCGCCTGAGAGGGCGACGATCATCGGGGTCCGGTTTCCGTCATTTGCGGGCGGAAGATCCGACGGGAGGGCGACCGGGGCCGGGACCTGCTGTACGTGCGGGGTCGACAGGGCGATCCTGTCCTCGCCCGGGATGACCGCGGTCAGCGCCGCCATCGGGTTGATGACGCCGTAGCCGACGAACTGGTCCCGGCCGGTGCGTGAACCCGGGTGCTGCGCCGTGCTGGTGATCCGGTTCATCACCTGCCGCGCGTTCAGGTTCGGGAACTTCGCCCTGATCAGCGTCGCCAGCCCGGCCACGTACGGCGACGCGAAGCTCGTCCCCTGGATCGCCTGGACCTGGTCGCCTTCCATCGTCTGGTTCGCGAAGTCGTCCATCTGCGCGCCCGCCGACGGGTCCAGCGAGATGATCTTCGTACCCGGCGCGGCCACGGTCACCCACGGCCCGTTCACGCTGAACTCCGCCACCCCGCCGGTCTCGTCGATCGCCGCCACCGAGATGACGTCCTCGGTGAACCACGGCGGGCTGACGATGTTGATCGGCTTGCTCGGGTCCGGCTGGTTGTTCTGCTTGCACGCCTCGGAGGTGTTGCCGGCCGCCGCGACCACGACGATGTCCTTCTTCACCGCGTACCGGATCGCCGCCTGCAGGGTCTGCTCGTCCGGCGTGATTCCGCCGCCAGAAGCAGGTCGGCAGTTGTCCACGGACATGTTGATGACCCGGACGCCGGAGGTGTCGGCGGCGGTCCGGACCGCCTGCGCCAGCGTGCTCAGGTTGCCCGCGCCCTGCCCCTGCGACCGGCCCTGGTTGCCCTGGCCCGGCACGGTGTCCGAGGCCGACGCGCCCGCGGTGCCACTCGACTCGGCGGGTTCCTCGGTGCCGGGCTCCTCGGAGCCTTCTTCCGACGAGGGCGGCGGCTGCGACCCGGACGGCGGCGGCGACCCGCTGGGCGGCGGTGCCGCCGGGGGTGTGGTCTTGTCGTCGACCTGGTAGTTCTGGCTGGACTGCCGGATGGACACGATCTCCGCGTCCGGGGCCACGCCCATGAACCCGATGTCGTCCTGCTTGCGGGCGCCGATGATGCCCGCGACCTCGGTGCCGTGGCCGTCGCAGTCCTCGAGGCCCTTCTTGTCGCTGACGTAGTCGCCGCCGCCCTGCACCGGCCTGCCGAACGCGGGGTGCGGCGTCACGCCGGTGTCGATCACCGCGACCCGGATGGTCTCCCCGGTGGGGGTCATGCCGACGTGGCCGTTGGTCGCCGCCCGCATGTGGTCGTGGACCTTGTCCAGCTGCAGGTACTTCTGCGCCCAGGGGATGTCGGGCAGCGGGATGTCGTTGTTGAGGTCGCGCGAGACGCACTCGATCTTCTTCACGTACGCCTTGTCGGGCCGGTTCGTCGCGGCCGGGACCTTGGATTCGTCCACCGGCGGCGGGGTCAGCGGCGCGGTTCCCGGAGTGGTGCCGGGGGGCGGGGAACCCTGCTGCGCCCTCGCGGTCAGCGGGCTCAGGCCGGGCGCCAGCACTCCGATCGTCGCGGTGAGCAGCACCGTCGCCACCCGCGCCGGTGTTCCGAACGAACGCACTTCTTCCCCCTAAAGGTTCCCGCTCAGCGCGGGAAGTCGATGTGGCGCAGCGTCGAGTACAGGTCCATCACCGCCAGCGCGAGCGGCAGCACGGTGGCGATGCAGATCGCCTCGATGATCTCGACCGTGCGGCGAAGCGGCGGTGAGAAGCGCTGGCCGGGGAAGATCACGCCGACCACCAGGGCGCCCGCCGCGACCAGCACCAGGGTGCCCGCCACGAAGATCAGCCTGCCCATGCCGTCCTCGGTCCAGAGCCAGCCGAGCAGGATTCCGCCCGCGGAAACTATGCCGGTGGCCAGCAGGGCGACGGCCTGGCTGCCGTTGGCGTATGCCCTTCCCCGCAGAAGCAGCACCAGGGTGGCGACCACGGCCATGATCACGCCGAAGATGCTCGGCGCGGTGGCGGTGATGATCGACGCCAGCGCGGCGGTGGCACCGCAGCCGATCAGCAGGCCGGTCATGTAGTTGTGCGCGACCGCGGTGCGCCGCTCGATGGCGGTGTAGTCGGGGAAGCCCGAGTCCTCCTTCAGCTCCTCCGCGCTGCCCGGGACGTGCGGCAGCGGCAGTTTCGCCAGTTGGAGGGTGATCCTCGGCAGCATCGAGATGAAGGCCAGCGAGACCGCCGCGGTGCCGGCGGCGATGCCGGGCATCGGGTGCGCGACGAAGGTCGCCACCAGGAAGGCGACCGACCACAGCGCGGCGGCGGTGGCCGCGGCGATGAAGGTGGTGATGCCCGCGCCGATCACCATGATCGCCACCGACGCGACGATCAGCACCAGCGCCGAGGCGAGCAGCAGGTTCGCCCGGATCCCGAGACCGGGCACGATGTAGAACCCGCTGACGAAGGCGAGCGGGAGCCCGCCCGCCGCGGCGATCAGCACGCCGGTCGACTCCGCCTGGTACGCCTTGACCAGGGTGGCGCCGAGCGCGATGCACGCGATCGAGCCGACCCCACCGGCGATCGCGGCCGCCAGCGCGCTGCCGCCGAACAGGCTTCCGCCCGCAAAAAGCGCGACCGCCGCGAAGAACAGGGCCAGGCCGCCGGCGATGTGGCCGATGCGCTGGGCGGTCTCCTTGGTCCACGGCCGGAAGCTGTCCGGGTCCGACTCGGCGATCGCGTCGACCACGTCGTCGTACAGCGGCGGCGGCGGGTTCTCGTTGCGCTTGCGCAGCTGCAGCAGCTCACCGTCGATCACGCCGAGTGACGCCAGCGTGCGGCTGGGGTCCAGCGGGGCGTCACCCAGCTTGGCCAGCGCCCAGCCGCCGTGACGGGCGCCGCCGTCCGGGGTGGTCTCCTTGGCCATGTCGAGCAGCATCGGCAGCAGGTCGGCCACCGCCACGTCGGCAGGCAGTGCCACGTCGATGCGGGTGCGCGGCGCGACCACCGTCACCCTGCTGAAAACCGTCGTGCCCGTCGCCACTGGTGCCCCCTGCCTGGAAGAGAATGCTGCGGGCTACTTATACCCAACGCCCGCGTCACGTCGTCGCCCGCCCGTGGCCGAACGACCGGCCCGGCCGGCGAGCGGCTCTAGTATTAACGCACTTCCGGTGCCCGTGGGGGTAGTTCGCGCGAACCGCGACGAGGTTGGGCGGTCTGCACCCCCGGGGCCGTCCGGTTCGCTACCGTGTGGACCGGTCGTGTCTGCCTCGCGGCCGGAATCGCCGAGTTGAAGAGGGGTCCTTCGGTGAGCACGCTGCAGTTCAAACGGTCGCCGCGGCTGGCCGCGCCGCGCCCACCCGGTGGCGAGGTTCACCTGGAGCCGCCGCCCGAGGTGCCTCGGACGATCCCCGGCAACATCGTGATGAAGCTGCTGCCGGTGGTCATGATCGTGGCCTCCATCGGCATGATGATCTTCATGTTCACCCTCGGTGGACGCAACCCGATGATGCTGATGATGGGCGCCATGATGGTGATGGGCACCGTCGGCATGATGGCGGGCGGTGGCGGTCGCGGGGGCGGTCAGAAGAAGGCCGAGATGAACGAGGACCGCAAGGACTACCTGCGGTACCTCGGGCAGATGCGGGAGCGGGCCCGCGAGGCGATGGTCGACCAGCGGGCCGCGCTGGAGTGGGTGCACCCGGACCCGCAGGCGCTGTGGTCGCTGGCCACCAGCCGCCGGATGTGGGAGCGGCGGCAGAACGACCAGGACTTCCTGCACCTGCGCGTCGGCCGCAGCTCGCACCGGCTCGCCACGCGACTGGTGCCGCCGCAGACCGGCCCGGTCGACGAACTGGAGCCGATCGCCACCCTCGCGCTGCGCCGGTTCGTGCGCGCGCACTCGATCGTCCCCGACCTGCCCACGCAGATCACCCTGCGAGGTTTCGCGGCCGTAAGCATGCAGGGGGACAAGGAGCTGACCCGTGGCCTGACCCGGGCGGCGCTGGCGCAGATGGTCACCTTCCACAGCCCGGACGACGTGCTGATCGCGATCGCCACCGCCGGGCGGGCGAAGGAGGAGTGGGAGTGGGCCAAGTGGCTGCCCCACGTCCAGCACCCGGCGCTGTCCGACGGCATCGGCCAGCTGCGCATGATGGCCGGTTCGCTGGCCCAGATCGAAGCCTGGCTCGACGAGGAGCTGCGGGACCGGCAGCGGTTCTCGCGGAACGCGACGCCGCCGCCGGACCAGCCGCACGTGGTGATCGTCATCGACGACGCCGACGTGACCAGGGAAGAGCAGATCATCCTGGAAGAGGGTCTGGTCGGCGTGACGCTGATCGACCTGAGCGACTCCATCGGCAACCTGGCCGCCCGGCGCGGGCTCCGGCTGGTCGTCGAGGAGGAGCGGCTGGGGGCGCGCAGCGCCGGCGGCGTCGAGTGGTTCGGCCGCCCCGACACCCTCAGCCTGGTGGAGGCGGAAGCTTTAGCCCGCAAACTCTCGCCGTACCGGATCGGGACCGCGGCTCAGGAGGCCGACGAGGACGAGCCGCTGCTGTCCAACCCGTCGCTGCTCGAACTGCTCGGCATCCCCGGCGACCCGATGACCTTCGACGTGCAGCAGGCGTGGCGCCCGCGGCCGATCCGCGACCGCTACCGCGTGCCGTTCGGCGTCGGTGAGTACGGCCAGCCGGTCGAGCTGGACATCAAGGAAGCCGCGATGGAGGGCATGGGCCCGCACGGCCTGTGCATCGGGGCGACCGGTTCCGGTAAGTCCGAGTTCCTGCGCACGCTGGTGCTCGGCATGCTGGCCACGCACTCGTCCACCACGCTGAACTTCGTGCTGGTCGACTTCAAGGGTGGTGCGACCTTCCTCGGGCTCGACGGCGCGCCGCACGTTTCCGCGGTCATCACCAACCTCGCGGACGAGGTCACGCTGGTCGACCGCATGAAGGACGCGCTGGCCGGGGAGATGAACCGGCGGCAGGAGGCGCTGAAGAACGGCGGCAACTTCAAGAACGTCTGGGAGTACGAGAAGGCCCGGGAGAACGGTGCCGACCTCGACCCGCTCCCCGCCCTGTTCATCGTGGTCGACGAGTTCTCCGAGCTTTTGTCCGCAAAACCCGACTTCATCGATCTGTTCGTGGCGATCGGCCGGCTGGGCCGTTCGCTCCAGATGCACATGCTGCTCGCCTCGCAGCGCCTCGAAGAG
Organism: Amycolatopsis sp. NPDC045836; assembly: GCF_056431745.1. Classification (NCBI taxonomy): domain Bacteria; kingdom Bacillati; phylum Actinomycetota; class Actinomycetes; order Pseudonocardiales; family Pseudonocardiaceae; genus Amycolatopsis; species Amycolatopsis sp. NPDC045836. The sequence continues at coordinate 37,417 of NZ_JBWKKF010000001.1, forward strand.
GGCAAGCTGCGCGGCCTCGACTCGCACCTGTCCTACCGGATCGGCCTGAAGACGTTTTCGGCCGCGGAATCGCGTGCGGCGATCGGGGTGCCGGACGCGTTCGAGCTGCCGTCGGTGCCCGGTGGCGGGTACCTCAAGTACGACACCTCGACGATGGTCCGGTTCAAGGCGTCCTACGTCTCCGGGCCCTACCGCCCGGCAGGCATCAAGATGGCCGCCCCCGGCGCGACCGTGGTCCGGGCGGACAAGCGACCCCAGCTCTTCGTGCCCGACTTCGTGGAACTGCCGAAGGAACCCGAGCCCGAACCGGAGCCGGTGCTTCAGCAGGCAAAAGCAGAACCGGACGAAGCGGTCGAGCCGAGTGAGCTCGACGTCATCGTCAACCGGTTGATCGGGCAGGGCCCGCCCGCCCACGAGGTGTGGCTCCCCCCGCTGAAGGAGCCCAGCTCCCTCGACACGCTGCTGCCGAACCTCAACCCGACCGAGGACCGCGGCCTCTCGCCGGTCGGCTTCTTCGGCAACGGCCGCCTTCAGGTGCCGCTCGGCATCGTCGACCGCCCGTACGAGCAGCGCCGCGACCCGCTCTGGGCCGACTTCTCCGGCGCCGCCGGGCACGGCGTGCTGGTCGGCGGTCCGCAGTCGGGCAAGTCGACCATGCTCCGCACGCTGATCATGTCCATGGCGCTCACCCACACCCCCGAGGAAGTGCAGTTCTACTGCGTCGACCTCGGTGGTGGCACGCTCGCCGGGCTCGCCGACCTGCCGCACGTCGGCGGGGTCGCGGTGGCCCGGCGCGAGCCGGACAAGGCCCGCCGCATCGTCGCCGAGCTGACCACGCTGGTCAGCGAGCGCGAAGGCCGGTTCGGCGCGATGGGCATCGACTCGATGAACGAGTTCCGCAACCGGCAGCGCCGCGGCGAGATCAAGCCGGAGCAGGACCCGTTCGGCGACGCCTTCCTGATCGTCGACGGCTGGAAGGCCCTGCGCGACGACTTCGACGAGCTGGAACCGCAGATCACCAAGCTCGCCACCCAGGGCCTGTCCTACGGCGTGCACGTGATCATCGCCTCGAACCGCTGGGCGGACATCCGCCCGGCGATCAAGGACATGCTCGGCACTCGGTTCGAACTCCGCCTCGGTGACCCGAGCGAGTCCGACATCGACCGCCGCGTCGCGGTGAACGTGCCCGCCGGCCGCCCCGGCCGCGGGCTCACCCGCGAGAAGCTGCACATGCTCACCGGCCTGCCGCGCGTCGACGGGTCGAGCGACCCGGAGAACGTCGGTGCCGGGGTGGCCGACGCGGTGGCGAAGATCAAGGCCGCGTGGAAGGGGCGCCCGGCCCCGCAGGTGCGGCTGCTGCCGGAGATGTTCCCGTACGACCAGCTGCTGGCCCAGGACTCGAAGCGGAACACCAAGCTGGTGCCGATCGGCCTCAACGAGGAGGACCTCTCGCCGGTCTACCTCGACTTCGACGCCGACCCGCACTTCATGGCGTTCGCCGACGGCGAGTCGGGCAAGACGAACCTGCTGCGCACCATCGCCAGGGGCATCACCGACCGGTACACGGCCAAGGAGGCCGTGGTCATCCTGGTCGACTACCGGCGCACCATGCTCGGCTTCATCGAGGGCAGCCAGCTGGCCGGTTACGCGGTCTCGTCGAACCAGCTGGACGGCATGATGAAGGACGTCGCGGGGTCGATGAAGAAGCGGCTGCCCGGTCCGGACGTCACACCGGACCAGCTGCGCAACCGGTCGTGGTGGAGCGGGCCGGAGCTGTTCGTCCTGGTCGACGACTACGACCTGGTGGTGACGCAGACGAACAACCCGCTCAAGCCGCTGTCGGAGTTCCTGGCCCAGGCGAAGGACGTCGGCCTGCACCTGGTCGTGGCGCGCCGCAGCGGTGGTGCCGCGAAGTCGACCTACGACCCGGTGATCGGGAAGCTCAAGGAAATCGCGATGCCGGGCATCATCATGAACGGCTCCAAGGACGAGGGGCAGCTGCTCGGCAACGTCAAGCCGTCGCAGATGCCGCCGGGCCGGGGCACGCTGGTCAGCCGTAAGGTCGGCAAGCAACTGATGCACGTCGCCTTCCTGCCGGGCGAGTGAGTGCGGCTGGGCGGAATGAACACGGGAGCGGTTTGTGACCTTGCGGGTCGCGGTGGACTTCGGGACATCGAGCACCTGTGTCGTGGCGTCGATCAACGGCCGCGAACCGCAGGTCGTGGTGGTCGACGGGCAGCCGTTGATGTCCTCGGCGGTCTACGCGGCGCCGGACGGCACGCTGTTCGTCGGCCAGGAGGCCGAGCGGCAGGCGGCCGTCGACCCGTCCCGGTTCGAGCCCAACCCGAAGCGGCGCGTCGACGAGGGTGAGCTGCTGCTCGGCGACACCGTGCTGCGCGTGCTGGACGCGGTCAACGCGGTGCTCCGCCGGGCGGTCGACGAGGCCCGGCGGGTGGCGGGTGGCGCCGAGGTCGGCCTGCTGGTGCTGACGCACCCCGCGGACTGGGGCGCGATCCGCACGCGGCTTCTGCGGCAAGCAGCAGGCCGGCTGGCGCACGAGGTGGCGCTGGTGCCGGAGCCGGTGGCGGCCGCGGTCTTCCACGCCGCGACCTTCGCCGCGACGGAGGTCAACCAGGAGCGGACGGTCGAGTTCAGCGGGAAGCCCGGCGAGACGATCGCCGTGCTCGACCTCGGTGGCGGCACCGTCGACGTCAGCGTGGTGCGGCGGATGCCGCGGGGACCCGCCGATCGGCGCGGTGGGTTCCAGGTGCTGGCGACGCGCGGCGACCCGAGCTTCGGTGGTGCCGACGTCGACCAGGCGCTGCTGGAGCACGTCGGCGGGCTGGTGTCCAGCTCGGACCCGGCTGCGTGGCGGCAGCTGGTGGAAGGCCGAGAGCTGGCGGACCGGCGTCGGCGGCGGGTTCTGCGGCAAGATGTGCGTGGCGCGAAGGAGACGCTCTCGCGGCACACGTACACCGACGTGCCGATGCCGCCGCCCTTCGCCGATGCGCACGTCACGCGCGAGGACCTGGAGAAGCTGATCGCCGCGCCGCTGGGGCGGGCGGTCGAACTCACCGCGGCGGCGATCGACGAGGCGGGCCTGCGGCCGAAGCAGCTGACCGCGATCTTCCTGGTGGGCGGGTCGAGTCGGATCCCGATGGTCTCGCGGCTGGTGCACGAGCGGACCGGGGTGGTGCCGACCACGCTGGACCAGCCGGAGACCGTGGTCGCGCGGGGGGCGCTGCGGGCGGTGCTGATCGACCCGGACCGCACCGGTGCCCTGCCGGGCGCCACCCCGATGCGCGCCCCCGCGCTGCGCCCCCTCGGCGAACAACGCACCGAAATAGTCCGCCCCCCCGACCCCACCCGCCCGCATGCTTCTGCGGGCAAAAGCAGGTTGCCTGGCCCTGGACCTGGGCATCCACCGCCGGTGCGGGTGCTGCAGCCGGTGCACCAGCCGCCGCCGTCGCCGCCGTACGGGCAGCCGGTGGTGCCGCCGAGCGAGCCGTCGAAGGGTGGCGGGTGGAAGCGTCGGCTGCCGTGGCTGATCGGCGGGGTCGTGCTGCTCGTCGCGGCGCTGGTGACCACGCTCCTGCTGGTCGACCAAGGTGAGGACGGCCGGACGATTGCGCAGTACAACTACCGGTTCGTGGCGCCGTCGGACTGGACGCAGACCGGTGGGGTGGTGGAGGAGCGCAAGGTCGAGCTGCACCCCGCCGAGGCGCTGTCCGGCCTGGACCTCGTCGTCGTCCAGGAGTACTCGAACAACTACGACGCCTCGGCCGACCCCAACCGGCTGATCCGGGACATCGAGTCCGCCGTGCGCGCCCGCTCCGCGGAATACCCCACCTTCGACCCCCGACATGCTTTTGCGGGCAAAAGCCTCATCCACTACCGCCAGCTGAAGACGGACGGGGTGAGTACCTGGTACGTCGACTGGTACGTGGAGGCGAAGGGGGACGTTCGCATCCACGTCGGCTGCCAGTACGCCGGTGGCTTCCAGGACCGCGTCGGGCCGGCTTGTGAGCAGATCGTGCGCACCCTGGTGCTGACCAACCCGCTCCCGGGGCGCTGAACCGTGGAGGACAACGCCGCGGCGCGGTTCCGGGCCACCGTGCAGCACGCCGTCACCCATTCGGAGCGGGTCGCCGGGGAGGCGAAGGCCCGCAGCGACCGGCAGCGGGCCGAGAACGCGGCCCTCGCCCAGCAGTTCCGGGCCCGCCGGATGGCCGGGTCCGACCCCACGCCGACCAGTCCGGCCCTGCGCGCCGCGGCCAACGGCTTTCGCGTTCGCAACGGTCTTCCGGTGGAGAATCTGCCTTCGCCCGCGGAATTGGTTCCAATTCGCAAGAGGGAACGGCCGAAGTCCCCTCGGGTGAGGGATGAAGACGAGGACTTTTCGCAAGAGCGAATCATGCGAAGGGTGGACGGAACCCGTCCCGGAGACCCCCGCAAGTGAGCTAAAACCCTTGTGTCACAACGGTTCCACCCGGCTGTGCCGGGCAGTGGAATCGGCTGGTTCCACCCGGTTCCCCGGTCTCGCGTTAACGCAAGCAACTACTTGGGAACAGGTGGCGACAAGGGGGAACCAACCATGGCAAGGTCTGCGTCGTAGGTCCGTACAAACAAACAAGCTTGGCACGGACATCCACTAACGAAGGGGGCCACTAGCATGGCTGGCAGCGGTTACACGGGAGATCCGGCTCTGTTCGCTGAGGCGCACAAGAACGTCTCGCAGACCAAGGCCGACATGGACTCCAACCTCGCCACGCTGAAGGCGAACATCGAGGAGACCCGCGCGGGCTGGCAGGGCGAGGCCGCCACGGTCTTCAACCAGGTCATGGAAGCCTTCGACGAGAAGTCCCGCAAGATCAACGAGGCGCTGCAGAACATCGCCGACATGCTGCAGCAGTCCGGTGTCAAGTACGACACCCAGGACACCGAGGTCAAGGAGCAGGTCTCCGCGCTCGGCGCCATCCTCAACGGCTGATCTCGTTCCCGGAAATCCACAGACTTTCAAACGGAGGGTAAGAAATGTCGATTGTCGTTAATTACGAGACGATCCACAAGGCGGCCGAGGACTGCAACAAGACCGGTGGCGAGCTCGAGGCGCGCTTCGAGGAGCTCAAGTCGCAGCTGGCTCCGCTGGTCGACAGCTGGACCGGTGACGCCATGGAGGCGTGGAACCAGCGTCAGGACGAGTGGAACAAGTCCCTCGAGGAGATGAAGGCCCTGCTGGCCCGCATCGCCACCGCGCTGCCGCAGATCGCCGACGGCTACCAGGCGACCGACAAGGGTGTCGGGAACATGTTCGCCTGAGCATGCTCCCGTGGCAAAGGGCCCCGACTCCGGTCGGGGCCCTTTGCCGTTGCCAGAGCCCTACTTGGGGGCGCCGACCTCGAATTCGGGCTTGTCGTTGAGGACCCGGATGGTCACCTTCTTCGGCTGCCCCGCCACGCTCACGTCGCAGTCGAAGGTGTGCCCCGTCTTGATCTCCTGCCCGTCCGGGCACTGCGCGTTCTGCACGTCCTGCTCGCCGTAGCTGTCCTTCAGCACGGTGGTGATGCCGCTCTGGACCGAGGTCGGGTCGAGCACGTCACCGCTGAACACGCCGGCGAACCAGGCCGCCGCGCCACCCGCGGCCAGCACCAGCACCGCCACGCCACCGATGATCAGCGGCTTCTTCTTCGACTTCTTCGGCTTCGCGGCGTCGTCACCGAAGGCGCCCAGGCCGCCGTACTGGCTGGACGAGGGCTGGAAACCGCCGCCGTACTGGGGCTGCTGTTCCGGCGCGGGCTGCTGTTGCTGCGGGTACGGCTGCTGCCACTGCGGCTGAGCCGGTTGCGGCCCGATCTGCGGATACGGCTGCTGCTGGTAGCCGCCGCCGTACTGCTGCTGGGGCCACTGCCCCTGCTGCGCCCACTGCTGTTGCTGGGGGTCCGGCTGCGGCGGCCCCCACTGCTGGGTGCCTGCCGGGTCCGGCTGCTGTTGCGGCGCACCGGGCTGCCACCACTGTCCCGGCTGGTTCGGCGGCTGGGTCATGAGCGGTCACCTCGCGCGGTGGTCGTCCTGTTGCTGGTCATCGGCCCTGGATCTCGTCTTTGCGGCGATTGAAGTCCGCGACCGCGGCTTCGTCCGGGAGCATGGTCACCTGGCTCGCTTCGGGGATCGGCGGCAGGTCCTTTTCCGTCGCGCCTTCGGTGATCTGGTAGTTGTACCGGATATCGATCTTGATGTCGCTGCCGCTCCGCGATTTCCCGGCGAACGCGCCCGTCATGTCGATCCGGCGCATGGTCTGCTGCGGGCTCACTTCCACCCGGGTGGAAATGGGCGTGTTCATCATTTCTTCGGTGAATCCTTCGATGATCTGAGCCGAGAAGTCCTCGACCTTGAATTCGGTGAACCTGCGCAGCGTCAGGTCGACCTCGATGATCACGCTGCCGTCTTCGGTGCGCTTGGCCGAGCGCGCGGCGCGGTCGTCCTTGGTGGCCTTGACCACCGCGTTGAGCATCTTGCAGGCGACGATGTAGGTGCCGGTCGAGCACGCCCCGAATTCCCCGGTGGCCGCGCTCGACGGAAGGCCGACCCACGGGGTGGGCGCCAGGCTGGCGTAGGTCGGCCCGAGCAGGGAGTACTTGGTCGTGGTGCCGGCGGGGTAGAGGTTGTCGATGAAGTCGTTCAGGTCGGTGTTCGAGTGGTTGCGCACGAGTTCGCCGATCGGCTTGCCCGCCTGCACCGTGCTGATCGTCGAGTTGATGCCCTCGCCGTTGACCAGGAACACCTCGTCCAAAGTCGACTTGCGCGGTTTCATGGCCTGGAAGTCTTCGTGGAGTTTGTCCAGGGTGTCGGCGAACTTGGTGCTCACGTAGGCCGCGGCGTCGTCGCCGTCGGGGATGGCGGTGCCTGCGCGGCCCTGCGCGCAGCCCGCGAGCAGCAGCGCGGTGGCGGCGAGCGTCGCCAGGGCTCTCGGCTTCATCGGCCCTGGAGTTCCGCGCGCCTGCGGTTGAAGTCGTCGACCGCGTTCTGGTCCGGCAGCACGGTCACCTGCGAAGGGTCGGGGACCGCCGGGATGTCCCGCTCCGTCGCGCCCTCGGTGATCTGGAAGAGGTAGCCGATGTCGATCTTCGCGTCGTTGCCGCTTTTCGACTTGCCCGAGAAACTGCCGTTCATCTCGATCTTCGAGGCGGTGTTCTGCGGGGTCAGGGTGATCTTGGTGGCGATGATCGTGTTCATCATCTCGTCGGTGAACTTCGCGATCAGATCGTCCGGGAAGAGCTCGATCTTGAATTCGACGAAGGTGCGCAGGGTGATGTCCACGGCGAGTTCGACGCTGCCGTCCGGCAGTCGTTTCGCCGATTTCGCCGCCTTGTTCTCCTTGGTCGACTTGACCATCGCGTTGACCATCTTGCACGGCGTGAGGTACATGCCGGTCGCGCACGCGCCGATCTCGCCGACGGCGAAGTTGCGCGGCATCGAGACCCACGGCGTCGGCGCGAGCCCGGCGTACATCGGCCCGAGCAGCGTGTAGTTCGTCGTACCGTTCGCCGGGTAGAGGGCGTCGGTGTAGTCGTTGAGGTCCACCGTCGAGTGGTTGCGCACGAGCTCGGCGGGCGGCTTGCCCACCTGGACCGTGCTGATCTGCACGTCGATGCCCTCGCCGTTGACGTGGAAGCGCTTGTCCAGGGTGGCCTTGCGCGGCTTCAACGCCTGGAAGTCCTCGTGCAGCTTGTCCAGGGTCTCGGCGAACTTCGCGCTGACGTAGCCCGCCGCCTCGTCCCCGTCGGGAATGGCCGTGCCCGCGCGCCCCTGCGCGCAGCCGGCGAGCAGCAGCAGGCTCGCGGCCAGTGCCGTGGCCCTCCGCGCCGTTCCCTGCATCGATGTCCTCTCTCAGTTGCCCTGGATCTCGCCCATCCGGTCGTAGAAGTCGTCGACCTCGGCGTCCGTCTTGAGCGCGGTGATCTCCCCCTCGGCGGGCACGTCGGGCAGGTCGCGCTCGCTCGGCTCGCCGAGGTGCTGGTAGTGCATGCGGATCTCGACCTCGTGGCCGTCCTTGTTGATCTTGGCGTTCATCTCGATCGCCTTGATCGTGCCCTGCGCGTCGATGGTGATCTTGGTCGGGATGGGTTCGTCCTGCATCGACTCGCTCATCAGGTCGATCAGGTTCTGCGGGAAAACGATGACGCGGTGCTTGAGGAACAGGCGCAGGGTGATGTCGGCGTTGAGCTCCACGGTGCCGTCGTCGAGGCGCTTGGCGCTCTTCGCGGCCCTGGCCTTCGGGCTCTGGGTGGCCTCGGTCACCGCGCTGACCATCTTGCAGACGTCCTGCTGGCCGCCCCAGAAGCACTCGTCGTACTGGTCGCCGTTGTAGGGCATGGACACCCACGGCGTCGGCGCCAGGCTGGCGTAGACCGGGCCGAGCCGCAGGTACTCGACGGTGCTGCCGGCCGGGTGGAAGGAGTCCAGGTACTCGTCCGGGTCCTCCTTCGACCGGTTCGTGGACAGCCGGGCGGGTGGCTTGCCGAGCTGGACGCCGGTGATGGTCGACTCGGAGTCCTTGTCGTCGACCCTGGCGTACCGGTCGAGGGTGCTCTTGCGGGGGAGGTCGCCGGTGAACTGGTCGCCGAGCTTGCCGAGCTGCTCGGCGAACTTCTCGCTGACGTAGGTGGCGGCGTCGTCGCCGTCGGCGATCGCGGTGCCCGCCTTGCCCTGACCGCACGCGGTGAGCGCCAGCGCGCAGGCGGTCAGCAGGGCGGCCAGGCGGTGCGGGCGGGTGCCCCTGATCGAGCCGCTCACCTCGCTCACCCCCGGGTATCGGTGCGGACTGCTCGTCGAGACCCTAGTATCGAGCACGGCCGGACACCCCCGCTTTGACCCTCTCCGAAGGCGGCGGGTATCTTCATATGTCGTTGTGCGCTGCGGCGCGTAAGCGCTAGGCCCGCACAGAACCCACACGCAATGTTGACGACGAGGTAGACCCTTGCCCACGTACAGCCCCAAGCCCGGCGACGTCACTCGTGCCTGGCACGTGATCGACGCCGAGGATGTCGTGCTCGGCCGGCTCGCGACCGAGGTCGCCACGCTGCTGCGCGGCAAGCACAAGCCGACCTACGCCCCGCACGTGGACACCGGTGACTTCGTCATCATCGTCAACGCCGAGAAGGTCGCGCTCACCGGTAACAAGCGCGAGCAGAAGTTCGCGTACCGCCACAGTGGCTACCCCGGTGGCCTGCGGAAGCGGTCCTTCGGCGAGCTGCTCGACACCAGGCCGGAGCGCCTGCTCGAGAAGGTCGTCAAGGGCATGCTGCCGAAGAACAAGCTCGGCCGCGCCCAGGCGAAGAAGCTCAAGGTCTACGCAGGCCCGGAGCACCCGCACTCGGCGCAGCAGCCCCAGACGCGCGAGATCACCAAGATCGCGCAGGTCGCCAAGTGAGTGAGGAACAGTCTGTGACCAGCCCCGAGACCGACGTCGTCGCCGACGAGGCGACCACCGAGGCCTTCGCGACCAGCGAGACCCCGGCCGCCCCGAAGCCCTCGCGTGCCGCCGGCGGCAACGCGCAGACCGTCGGCCGCCGCAAGGAGGCCGTCGTCCGCGTCCGCCTGGTGCCCGGCACCGGTGAGTTCAAGCTGAACGGCCGCACCCTCGAGGAGTACTTCCCGAACAAGGTGCACCAGCAGCTCATCCGCGAGCCGCTGGTGACCGTCGAGAAGCCGGACTCGTTCGACATCTTCGGCAACCTGCACGGTGGTGGCATCTCCGGTCAGGCGGGCGCGCTGCGCCTGGCGATCGCCCGTGCCCTGGTCGAGGTCGACGCGGACGACCGTCCCGCGCTGAAGAAGGCCGGCTTCCTGACCCGTGACGCGCGCGCCACGGAGCGGAAGAAGTACGGCCTGAAGAAGGCCCGCAAGGCGCCGCAGTACAGCAAGCGCTGATCTGCCCCTCGGGCAGCAGGCAACCCACGGAAGCGCTCATCCGTCTCATCCGGGTGGGCGCTTTCGTCTTGCCCGCCCCCGCCCGCCGTCTTCTGCGGGCAGAAGCAGGTCGCGGCTTTTGCGGGCAAAAGCAGGTCGCGGGCCGCGCGGGGGGTGAATCCCCAGCTCCAGTACGGTGTCGGGGTTGTTCGTTCAAGGAGGATCGATGGCTCGCCTTTTCGGCACCGACGGGGTTCGTGGTCTCGCCAACGCCGAGCTCACTCCCGAACTCGCGATGTCGATCGCGGCCAGCGCCGCCCGGGTGCTCGCCGCGCACGATCACTCGCACCGCCCGGTCGCCGTGGTCGGCCGTGACCCCCGCGCCAGCGGCGAGATGCTGGAGGCCGCCGTCGTGGCCGGCCTCGCCTCCGCCGGCGCCGACGTGCGCCGCGTCGGGGTGCTGCCCACGCCCGCGGTCGCCTACCTGGTCGGCGCGCTGGGCGCGGACCTCGGCGTGATGATCTCCGCCTCGCACAACCCCATGCCGGACAACGGCATCAAGCTCTTCGCCGCGGGCGGCCACAAGCTCCCCGACGGCATCGAGGACGAGATCGAGGCCGGCCTCGACGCCAAGGCCGCGCGTCCCACCGGCGCCCAGGTCGGCCGGGTCACCGACGTCGACGACGCGCTCAACCGCTACGTCCAGCACCTCCTGACCTCGACGCCGCACTCGCTCGCGGGTGTCCGCGTGGTCGTCGACTGCGCCAACGGTGCCGCCTCGGCCGCCGCTCCCGAGGTCTACCGCAAGGCGGGCGCCGAGGTCATCGCGCTGCACGCCGAGCCGGACGGCGTCAACATCAACGACGGCTGCGGCTCCACCCACATGGACCGGGTCAGCGCCGCGGTGCGCGAGCACGGCGCCGACCTCGGCATCGCCCACGACGGGGACGCCGACCGCTGCCTCGCCGTGGACGCCACCGGCGAGCTGGTCGACGGCGACCAGATCATGGCGGTGCTCGCGCTGGCCATGGCCGAGTCCGGGGAGCTGACCGACCGGACCCTGGTCGCCACCGTGATGAGCAACCTCGGCCTGCACCTGGCCATGCGCGAGCACGGCGTGACCCTGCGCACCACCGGCGTCGGCGACCGGTACGTGCTCGAGGAGCTGCGTGCCGGCGGGTTCGCGCTCGGCGGCGAGCAGTCCGGGCACGTCGTGCTGCCCGCGCACGCCACCACCGGTGACGGCCTGCTGACCGCGCTGCGGCTGATGAGCCGGATGGCGGCCACCGGCAAGTCGCTGGCCGATCTCGCCGGCGTGATGCGGCGGCTGCCGCAGGTGCTGATCAACGTGCGGGTGGCGGACAAGACCGCCGTCGCCGAATCCGACGCGGTGCGCAAGGCCGTCGCCGCCGTCGAAGCCGAGCTGGGTGACGAAGGTCGCGTTCTGCTGCGCCCGTCGGGCACCGAGCAGCTGGTGCGCGTGATGGTCGAGGCCGCCGCCCAGGAAACCGCCCAGGCCGCCGCCGACCGCCTCGCCGGGGTCGTCTCCACCGCCTCCTGATGCTTCTCCCCGCAAAAGCGTCAACTTGCTGCACCACGGTCACCGGCCCGGTACATTCCGTGTGCGGGTACGCGGTGCTCGGACGAATGAGGGGGAGCTGTGCCAGAGGGTGGTTACCGGGCTGATCCGGACGCGATGGCGGTCGCGCGGGCGCGGTTGACGGAGCAGGTCGGCAAACCGGCCGCGCAGGCCGAGCGGATCGCGCCGAAGCTCAAACCGGAGCAGTTCGGCGTCGTCCACGGGCACCACCTCGAGGCCTACAACGCGGGATTGACGCAACTGCAGGCCGCGTTGAAAGGGCTGTCGGGTGAATTGACCGCACTCGCCGGGGGGATCGGTGCGGCCGGGCAGAGTTACGCCACCGCGGACCAGGCGAATGCCACGCAGGTCGACCAGCAGGCCGCGTACTGATGGCCGGGGAAGACGGTCAGCTGCTGGCCAGCCCGTACGTTTCCGAGGCCACCAAGCAGCAATTGGTGCAGGCCGCGACCAATCCGCTGAACGGGGTGGTCGGCGGGGACGACTACGAAACCGTGCGCAACCGGGCGTTGAGCGAAATGAACAACGGGTTGAAGACCGAGGAAACGACGGCCAAGCACCACGGTGAACTGTCCGCGCAGCAACCCCCCGGCGCCAATGGTTCCGGGGTGGCGAAGTCCGATGAGGTGCTGGACCTGGCCAAGCCCGCGCTCGACTTCTTCTCCAGCTGGATCGACCAGGTGTGGAACAACGTGCCCGGGGCCAGCAGGCTGGAGTACACGCGCGACGTCTGGGACCGGTTCCACGCCAACCGCGGCATCGACTTCCGCCGGTTCACCGACGAGGCGGAGGAGTTCACCAAAGCGCGAGAAGTGGTCGAGCAGACCATGGAAGGCGCCAAAGCCGAGCTGAACACGCTGTTCGGCGACTGGGAAGGCGCCGGTGCGGCGGCCGCGCGGACCAAGTACGAACAGGGCATCGTCCCCGATTCGCAGAAACTGCTCGATCAACTCGAAGGTGCGGCACGGCTGACCGGCGAGACCGTCACCGCGATCTACGAAACGCTGAAGCAGCAGGTCGACGAGGTGCTGTTGCTGAACAAACCGGCCATCGCCGGAGCGGATTTCGAGACCGCCGTCAGAATCGCCAGGGTGGCGCCGGGCGGGTCGGACAGCAACGAAGACGACATGATGGCGGCCGCCCGGTTCTTCGACCGGCAGTGGGGCAGCGAATTCGAATCCGGCATGAACGTCCTGAGCGTCACCAATGCGATGCTCCTCGAGGCGCTGCTCAAATACTGTGAAGTCTGGCTGACCGCGTTCAAAGAAGAATTCGGCGCGCTGCTCCAGGCGTTCAACGATCTTTGCGACCAGACGAACAAAACGGTGGACGGCCAGTGGTACGCGCTCGTGGAATTCATGAGCGACTACACCAACGAGTTCACCGACGCCGCCGCTCCGCCCGCCCAGCAGACCGCGCCGCAGCAGAGCGCCCCGCTCCCGGGCGGCGCCGGACCGGCGATGACCGGTGGCGGGCCGCCGGCCATGCCCGCCGGTGGGATGGGCGGCGCACCGTCGATGCCCGCGGGCGGCACGGGTGGCGCGCCGCCGATGCCCGCATCGCCACCACCCGCCGCCCCGCCGATGCCTGCTGTCCCGTCGATGCCCACCGCCCCGGAAACGGCAGCCACACCGGAAACCTCGGAGGCGCTGGAGAAGAACCCGGTCACCGGGGGCGAACTCGAACTGGACCCGGAGACCGGCGAGGCGTACCCGATCGACCCGCTCACCGGCGAGGCGGTGAAGGAACCGGCTGCTCCCGCGCTGACCGTGGAGAACGGCGACAACAAGCTTTCGTTCTCCGAGCCGGACGCCGACGGGAAGATGACGATCACGGTTGAGGGACCGTCGGGTGAACCGAAGGACTTCCAGCTCGCTTTCGACGGTGACGAAATCGAGGAGCAGATCCTGCGGCCGGACGAGGACGGCAGGATCCTGATCGAGGACGGCCCGCTGAAGATCACCGCCGAGCGGCCGGACGGCCCCGGCGGTCCGACGCTGGTCGAGGTCGACGACGGTTCCGGCGAGCCGACCAAGTACGTGCTCGGTGCGCAGCAGGCGACCTCGCAGTGGACCGAGCCCGAAGCGGACACCGGTCAGTCGACCGCACCGCAGTCGGCGGGCGGGGGCGACTTCCTGTCCAGCGGTGCCGCCGCGGTCGGCCTCGGCCAGCCGGTGCCGGACGACGGGCTCGGCGACACCACCTCCGTGCCGGGGGCCGCGCCCGCCGGCATCGGCCTCGGCTCGGCGCCGGGAGGGGCCGCGCCCCAGCCCAGCCAGCCGTCGGCGGACCCGGCGGCCGCCGCCGGCATGGGCATGATGGGCGGCATGGGTGGTATGGGCGGTGGTGCCGGTGGCGGGAACTCCGGCGACACCGAACGCCCGCCGAACCAGTACCGCCAGTCCGGCAACCTCTTCGACACACCGGCTCCGGCGAACCGCATCAGCGGTTCGCTGGACGACGGCGAAGACGGCCTGCTCGGATTCGGGCGTTGAGCGGGAGGACCCGATGAGCGTCGAAGACCGGCTCCGCGCCGGCCGGGCGGCACTGGCGGCCTTGTCGCGGGAGCGGGAGGAACAGCGGGCGCTGCGTGAGCAGCGGCTGGTGACCGCGCAGGCGAAGGCCGCGGCGGCACTGGGTTCGCGGATGAGCGAGCTCAACGAAAGCGTGCGCGAGCAGGTCGAACTCAAGCGCCGGGAGGACAAGGCGGGCGGCTGGGCGACGTCGTCGACGCTCGCCGGCGGCAGTGAGAAGGACGAGAACTACGAGTTCCTGCAGTTCGACGAGCCGAAGGCGCCCGCGCAGACCTGGACGCCGCCGCCCGCGGCACCACCACCCCCGCCGCCGCCTCCGCCCGCTGCCGCGCCCCGGCGGCGGGCGGCGGCCGCGGAGGAGGACGAGGACTTCGCCGAGCACAAGTGGTGGGCGGGTTGAGCGGTGTGCCGGAGCGGCCGCTGATCGAGTACCTGCTGGACCGGAGCGAGTCGACGGAGGTCGCGTTCACCTACCTCGACTGCACGGGTGGGCGTGACGCGGAGCCGCGGGACCTGACCTGGGCCGAACTGGTGCGGCGGGTGCGGGCGGTCGCGTCGCGGCTGCGGCGGGTCGCCGCGCCCGGTGATCGGGTGGCGCTGGTCACCCCGCAGGACTTGAACTACGTGGTCGGCTTCCTGGCCGCCCTGTACGCCGGTGTGGTCGCCGTACCGCTTTTCGCCCCCGAAATCCGGTCGCACCGGCGACGGCTGATCGGGGCCCTCGACGACTGCCAGGCCCGGGTCTGGCTGACCTCGCGCGCCGCACTGGACAAGGTCACCGACTTCACCACCGACACCCCCGTCACCCCACCCACCCACCTCCTCTGCGTCGACGACCTGCTTTTGCCCGCAGAAGCCGGCGACCTGCTTTTGCCCGCAGAAGCCGGGGAGCGGGTGGCGTACCTGCAGTACACGTCCGGGTCGACGCGGGAGCCCGCCGGAGCGGTGATCACGCACCGGGCGCTGACCGCGAGCGCCTGGCAGGTGGCCGGCGCCTACCGGGTCGACCACCGCACCACCTGCGCCGGCTGGATCCCGTTCTTCCACGACATGGGCCTCATCCAGCTGCTGTGCGTGCCGGTGTTCACCGGCGCCCGGTCGGTGTTCCTGCAGCCGCTGGAGTTCATCCGCCGCCCGGTCCGCTGGCTGCGCCAGCTGTCCGACTACCCGGCGGTCTTCACCGCGGCCCCGAACTTCGCCTTCGACCACGTGCTCGACGCCGTACCTGCTTTTGCCCGCAAAAGCTTCGACCTGCGGGAAGTGCGGGTGGCGCTCAACGGGAGCGAGCCGGTCCGGCCGGCCACCGTCCGCGCGTTCGCCGAGGCGTTCGCGCCCCACGGCTTCCGGCCCGAGGCGCACCGGCCGTCGTACGGGCTCGCCGAGGCGACGGTCTACGTCTCCAGCGCGGGTGACGAAGGTCCCACCATCACCACCTTCGACCGGGAGGCCCTGGCCACCGGCATCGCCGTGCCCGCCGAGACCGGCACCGAGCTGGTGTCCGTCGGCCGCCCCTTCGGCCAGGAGATCAGGATCGTCGACACCGGATCCGGCGACGCCTGTCCCGACGGTCACATGGGCGAGATCCAGGTGCGCGGCCCGCACCTCGCGCAGGGTTACTGGCGGCAGCCGGAGCGCACCGCCGAGACCTTCGCCGGCGGCTGGCTGCGCACCGGCGACCTCGGTGTGATCCACGACGGGCAGCTCTACATCACCGGCCGGATCAAGGACCTGATCATCGTCGACGGCCGCAACCTCTACCCGCAGGACATCGAGGAGACCGTCGCCGACGCGCACCCCGCCATCCGCCGCGACCGCGTCGCCGCGTTCGGCAGCGCCGATGAGCGGGGCGAGGGCGTGGTCGTGCTGGCCGAGCCGGTGCGCGACCAGCCGGTGGACTTCGCCGAGGTGAGCAAGGCCGTGCGCGCCGCCGTGACCGCCCAGCACGAGATCGCCCTCCGCGACTTCCTGCTTTTGCCCGCAGAAGACGGCGGGGTGCCGCGGACCTCGAGCGGGAAGGTGGCGCGTTCGGCTGCGAAAGCGCGGTATGAGGCACGATGAACTGGTGACCACCGAAGACGCCAGCCAGTACCACGCGCAGGTCAAGCAGCTGGTCTGCGACTCGTTCCACCTGTCCCCGGACGCGCTCGACGTGACCACGCCGTTCGACGAACTCGGCCTCGATTCGAAGCAGCGGGTCCAGCTGCTCGCCACCCTCGAGGTCTTCTTCGAGGTGACCATCGACCTCGACGAACGCGAGCGCCTGACCGACGTCGCCGGCGCGGCCGAAGTGCTTTCGGACGCGCTCCGTGCCAAGGCTGGCACCACTGGTTCCGGCCAGTGACGCGTTCGGGTATGCAAACAGGCGAACTCTGTGCGTCCACTCGGGCGCATGAGTACATTCTGTGTGCATCTGCGACGGCACCGTTCGCCGTTCGGGTGCGTCACAGTTCCTGACAGGAGACCTCAACAAGGGGGAGCTGACCGGTGGGTGGGCACAAGGTCGATGCCGACGCGATGGCGTCCGCCTCGAAGAAGATGACCGAGTTCGCGGAAGACGTGACCGACGGCACCAAGGAACTGGAGAAGTCCAAGATCACCGCGAAGCAGTTCGGCGAGGCGCACGCCAGCCACGCGGAGACCTACACCACCTCCATCGCCACGTTGTCGGCCGCGGTGAAGGGGTACACCACGGCGCTGACCGGGTTCGCCGCGAACGTCGCCGCCGGTGGCCAGGCCTACACCGCCAACGACCAGTCCCAGTCGGGCGCGATGAACAAGGCCGGGAGCAACTGATGGCCAAGACGTGGAACGAAGTCAAGGCCGTCCTCGACGACCCGGCGGTCTCCCCGGAGAAGAAGCAGGCGCTGCTCCAGTCCTGGACCAACAGCAGCGAAGAGGCGTGGCCGGACGACGACGCCAAGCGCGACGAGATCAAGAAGTACCAGGAGGCGTACAACGCCTACCCGTACGCGAACCCCGGTTACGGCCAGCCCGGTCTCTACGGCAGCGAAAAGCGCACCGACGAGCTGTACGACGACGCCAAGAAGGAAGGCTCGGAGAACACCTACAACGAGCGCGAGCACCAGAAGAGCGTCGACGCCGGCCGGACCGGGCTCGACGGGTCCCGCCCGCCGACCACCGGTGGTGGCGGTACCAAGACCTCGGACGAGCTGCTCAAGCACGGTGAAGCCGCGCTGAAGGTGTTCCAGGACTTCGGCCCGCTGCTCGGCAAGATCCCGGACGACTGCCGCGGCCGCACGCGCCCCCTCGACTACAACACCGACATCAAGAAGCGGTACGAGGAGCAGAAGGGCATCAACTTCGCGGAGTTCCTGACCGACGCCTCGGACTTCAGCACCGCCGCCGGCCAGGTCCGCCAGGCGCTCAAGGACACCCGCGGCCAGCTCGACGGCCTGTCCGACAGCTGGACCGGCCCCGCCGCCGACAAGGCGAACGAGCACTACAACGAGAAGATCAACACGCCCGGTGACGCGCTGGTCGGCTTCCTCGAGGGTTCCTCGGCCGCCACCTCGACCGCCGTGGACGCGGTCTACCGCCTGGTCAAGGGCAAGGTCGACGCGGTCATCGACATGTACACCACCCAGGTCGGCAAGGCCGACCTGGACATGGCGACCTCCGTGGTCAACATCGCGAACGGCTCCGCCGCCGGCAAGGACGAGATGGAGAAGGTCGCCGGCTGGATGGACGTCAACTTCGGCACGAACATGCGTGAGAAGTTGAACGACGACGGCTGCTGCGACGACGACGACATCAGAAAAGAGGGCATCCGCCTCGCCAAGCAGTGGATCCAGAACCAGTTCAACGTCGAGATGTGGGACGGGCTCTGGACCAAGTTCGACAAGCTGTGCACCGACACCAAGGGCTTCGTCGACGACGCCTACACCCAGCTGAACCAGGTCATGGGCAAGGCCGAGAACGAGTTCGCCAACGCGGCCAAGGAGAACCCGCCGCCGCCCCCGCCGAAGAAGGAGGACACCGGCGGTGGTGGGGACACCGGCGGCGGTGGCGGTGGTACCGGCGGCGGTGGTTCGGGCAGCGGTGGCGGTGGCACCGGTGGTGGCGGGACCGGTGGCGGCGGCACGCCGGGCGCGGTGGAGCCGCCGGCCGCCGAGGACAAGGGCACCAACCCGATCACCGGCAAGCCGCTCGAGATGGACCCGGAGACCGGCAAGCCGTACCCGATCGACCCGGAAACCGGTGAGGCGATCAAGGACGCCGGTGACGACGACGACACGATGACCGTCAAGCAGGGCGACAACGAGATCAAGATGTCCGAGCCGGGCAAGGACGGCAAGATGGACATCTCGATCGACGACGGCACCCCGCCGCCGAAGGACTACAAGCTGGACTTCGGCAACGGCGAGGTCGGCGCGGACGGCAAGCCGATCGAGGACAGCCAGGCCGGTGCGGCGGGCAAGGACGGCGAGCAGGTCTACAAGCCGGGCCCGGACGGCAAGATCCACATCGAGGACGGTGGTCTCAAGATCACCGCCGAACAGCCGCAGGGGCCGAAGGGCCCGACGGTGGTCACGGTGGACGACGGCAAGGGCGAGCCGGTCACCTACACGCTCGGCGCGGACAACAAGCCGGGCGAGAAGGGTGCGCTCAACGGCCTCGACGACACCGACCCGAGCGGCGGCGCGGGCAAGCCCGACCAGCTGTCCTCGATGATCGGCACCCCGCAGAGCCAGGGTGACGAGGGCTTCAGCTCGCCCGGTGGTCTCGACCTGCCGGAAGACGTCGAAACGATGCCTGCCGCCGATGGTGGTGCGGGCGCCGGTGGTGGTGGTGCCGGGGGCGACGGCGGTGGTTCCGCCGGTGGTGCCGGGGGCAGCGGTGGCAGTGGTGGCAGCGTGGGCGCGGTCGGCGGCAGCGCCGGTGGTGACCTCGGTGACACGGGTTCGCTGTCCGCGGGTGCGCAGGTCGGTGCCGCGGCGCAGGAGCCGGTGGCCGCCGGTCTCGGTTCGACGCCGGGTGGTGCCGGGGTCGCGGCCGCACCGGCCGTCGCGGGTGCCGCGGCGGGTGCCGGGGGCATGGGCGGCATGGGCATGATGGGCGGCATGGGGGCCATGGGCGGTGGCGCCGGTGGTGGTCAGCAGGGTGACCAGGAGCGGCAGCCGAGCCAGTACCGCGTCGCGGGCAACATCTTCGAGACCAGTGGTGCCGGCGGGCGGATCAGTGGTTCCCTGGACGAGGAAGGCGACCGCTCCATCCGGTACGACCGGTGAGCGGGCGCGCGTGAGGAGAGCGGATGAGCATCACTGACGAAGTGCAGCGGATGCGGGAGAGGCTCGAGGGCCTCGTCCGGGAGCAGGCCGATCGTCGCGCGCTGCGTGACCGCCAGGCGGAGGAAGCCAAGGCGAAGGCCCAGGAGTACATGACCAAGCAGATCCAGGCGGCCGAGCGGTACGTCGACCACCGGCGTGAGCTGGGGCGCCGGGAGAAGGAAGCCGGCGGCTGGGCGACGGAGAAGACGCTCGCCGACAAGAGCAACGTCATGGGCTTCGGCGTCGAGGACGACGAGGACGGGCCCGGCTTCACCGGGCACAACCTGGCGACCGCGCCGCCGGTGACCAGGGCGGAGCCGCCGCAGGCCGGTGGCTGGCAGGCGCCGCCGGTGGCGCCGCCCGTTCCCGAACCGGTCGCGGTGGCCGAACCGGCGCCCGCGCCGCGCCGGGCAGGCAGGCACGCCCGCCGCGAAGAATCCTTCGACGACGACGATTTCTCGAACAACAGCTGGATGAAGTAGCCCGAACCTGCTTTTGCCCGCAGAAGCATCCGGCCCCCTTTCCGGGGTCGGATGCTTCTTTGCGCCGGGGGTCAGGCGTCGGCGAGTTCGAGCGAGTCGTCGAGCGCGATGGTGGCGTTCTTCACGTCGGCTTCGAGCAGCGGCCGGTACTTGTCGGTGCCGGTGAGGTGGGTCAGGAAGAAGGCCGCGAGCAGGGCGCGGACCACACGCTGGGTGCCGCGGTGGGGTTTGCCGTGCAGCAGCAGGCCGCTCCAGTGCTTGCCCTCGGTGATGCCGAGGTGGGACGACTTGCCGAGGTAACGCAGCTGGGCAGGACCCTGCCAGGCTTTCGCGATGGCCTCCGCGTGCCCGACCGGTGGCGCGACGAGGTCACCGTCCGCGGCGAGGTGCAGCGAGGGCACGTCCAGCCGGCGCGCGACCTCGGTGGCGGGCGGGATCGTCTGGGCCGCGTTCACCGTGACCACCGCCTTGACGTCGGCTTCTGCGGCCGAAAGCACGGCGGCCCCGCCACCGGTCGAGTGACCGGCCAGGCCGAGCTTGGCGGGGTCGACGCTGATGCCGTCGGGGCCGAGGCGGACCTTGGTGACCAGTTCGAGCGTGGTGCGCAGGTCGGTGGCGAACAGCCGGTGCGAAGGCAGCGGCCCCCGCTGCGTGGCGGGCGCCGCGGCGACGATGCCCCAGCTCGCGAGGTGGCGGAGCAGCTCGCGGTAGCGGGTCGGCGGCTGGAGCCAGCCGTGCCCGAAGGCGATCGCGGGCAGACCGAGCCCGGCACGCGGGGTGAAGACCACGCCGGGCACGCCGACCAGCCCCAGATTGCCGCGCAGCACTTCGTGCGGGCCTGGGTGGGACAGCTCTTCGAGCAGGTGCTTGGGCTTGGGAGCCATGCCGGGAGCCTACTGCCCGCAGCCACCCCCAGCCCGGCGACGGTCTCCTGCTTTTCCCCGCGAAAGCCGCCCCGGCCTGCTTCAGCCCGCAGAAGTCGCCCGGGGCTGCTTTTGCCCGCAGAAGCCGGTGGGCTGCCTTTGCCCGCAGAAGTCGCCCGGCTCTGCTTCTGCCCGCGGAAGCCCGCAGGCGGCTGAGGTCGACCACCCCTGCTTTAGGCCGCGAAAGCCGCCCGCCCTGCTTTAGTCCGCAGAAGCGGCCCTGACTCTGCGCGCGCGAAGGCGTCCGGTCTGCCCGCAGTATCCCTCGGCCTGCTTCAGCCTGCGGAAGGCGTCGGCCCTGCTTTTGCCCGCAGAAGCCGTGCAGCCTGCTCCACCTGCGGAGGCGGCTGAACCTTGCCGCTGCCCGCGGTGCCACCCGATTCTGCTTCAGCCAGCAGAAGGCAGCGACGCTGCTTTACCCCGCAGAAGCCGCCGGGCTGCTTTAGCCCGCGAAAGCCGTCCATCCCGCTTCTGCCCGCAAAGCGCGCTGCCCCCTGCTTCTGCCTGCGGAAGGCGCCGCCCCTGCCTCTGCCCGCGAAAGCCTGGCCACCCTGCTTTTCCCCGCAGAAGCCGCCGCCCCTGCTTTTGCCCGCAGAAGCAGGGGCGGGGGTGGTTGGGGCTGTGCCGGGGGAGGGGGCTGCGCGTGCCTGGTTACCCTGAGGGGCGTGTGCGGAATCGTGGGATATGTCGGTCATCGGCAGGCGCTGGACGTAGTGCTCGGCGGGCTCCGGCGGATGGAATACCGGGGGTACGACTCGGCGGGCGTCGCCGTGCTCGACGGAGCCGGCGCGTTGCACGTCGAGCGCAAGGCCGGTCGCCTGGCCAACCTGGAAGCCCAGCTCGACACCTCCGGGCGCGAGCGGTTCGCGGGCACCGCGGGCATGGGCCACACCCGCTGGGCCACCCACGGCCCGCCGGTCGACCGCAACTCCCACCCGCACCGCGACGTCAGCGGCAAGGTCGCCGTCGTGCACAACGGCATCATCGAGAACTTCGCCGCCCTGCGCGCCGAACTCGAGGCCGACGACGTCGAGCTGACCAGCGACACCGACACCGAGTCCGCCGCGCACCTCATCTCCCGCGCCTTCACCGACGGCGAGACCGCCGGTGATTTCGCGGCCAGCGTCCGCTCGGTCTGCCGCCGCCTCGAAGGTGCCTTCACCCTCGTGGTCACGCACGCCGACGAGCCAGACACCATCGTCGCCGCGCGCCGGTCCTCGCCGCTGGTGGTGGGTGTCGGCGAAGGTGAGACCTTCGTCGCATCCGACGTCGCCGCGTTCATCGAGCACACCCGC
The DNA here is from genome assembly GCF_056431745.1 of Amycolatopsis sp. NPDC045836. NCBI lineage: Bacteria > Bacillati > Actinomycetota > Actinomycetes > Pseudonocardiales > Pseudonocardiaceae > Amycolatopsis > Amycolatopsis sp. NPDC045836. The sequence continues at coordinate 59,448 of NZ_JBWKKF010000001.1, forward strand.
GAGGCCGTCGAGCTGGGCCAGGACCAGGTCGTGGTGATCACCCGCGACGGTTACGAGGTCACCGACTTCCGCGGCGAACCCGCCCAGGCCAAGCCGTTCACCGTGGACTGGGACCTCTCGGCCGCGGAAAAGGGCGGCCACGAGTACTTCATGCTCAAGGAGATCGAGGAGCAGCCGGAAGCGCTGGCGAACACGCTGCGCGGGCACTTCGACAACGGCCGCGTCATCCTCGACGAGCAGCGGCTGTCCGATCAGGACCTCCGCGACGTCGACAAGGTCTTCGTGATCGCCTGCGGCTCGGCGTACCACTCCGGCCTGGTCGCCAAGTACGCCATCGAGCACTGGACCCGCCTGCCGGTCGAGGTCGAGCTGGCCAGCGAGTTCCGCTACCGCGACCCGGTGCTCGACCGCGACACCCTGGTCGTCGCGGTCTCCCAGTCCGGTGAGACGGCCGACACGCTCGAAGCCGTCCGCCACGCGCGTGAGCAGAAGGCCAGGGTGCTGGCGGTCTGCAACACCAACGGTGCGCAGATCCCGCGCGAGTCCGACGCGGTGCTCTACACGCACGCCGGTCCGGAGATCGGCGTCGCGTCGACGAAGGCGTTCCTCGCCCAGATCGCCGCGAACTACCTGGTCGGCCTGGCCCTGGCGCAGGCGCGCGGGACCAAGTACCCGGACGAGGTGGCCCGTGAGTTCGCCGAGCTGGAGGCGATGCCCGCCGCGGTGCAGAAGGTCCTGTCCACTGTGGACCAGGTCAAGGCGCTGGGCAGGCAGATCGCCGACTCGAAGGCGGTGCTGTTCCTCGGCAGGCACGTCGGGTTCCCGGTGGCGCTGGAAGGCGCGCTCAAACTGAAGGAACTGGCGTACATGCACGCCGAGGGCTTCGCGGCGGGTGAGCTGAAGCACGGTCCGATCGCGTTGATCGAAGAGGGCCTCCCGGTGGTCGTGGTGATGCCGTCGCCCAAGGGACGCGCGGTGCTGCACGCCAAGCTGGTGTCGAACATCAGCGAGATCCAGGCGCGGGGTGCGCGCACGATCGTGATCGCCGAAGAGGGTGACGAGACGGTGCGCCCGTTCGCCGACGAGCTGGTGGAGATCCCGGCGGTGCCGACGCTGCTCCAGCCGCTGGTGTCGACCGTGCCGCTGCAGGTGCTGGCCGCGGAGATCGCACGCAGCCGCGGGTACGACGTGGACAAGCCGCGTAACCTGGCCAAGTCCGTCACCGTGGAGTAAAGCGGGAGGCCACCGCGTGCTGGGAATCTGGACCACCGACCGGATTCGGGCGGCCGAGGAGAAGCTGCTGGCCGTCACCCGCGAGGGTGCGTTGATGCACAAGGCGGCGTTCGGCGTCGCGGTGCACGCGGCGGAAATGCTCGCCGAGCACGCCGGGCGGGTGGCCGGGGCGCGGGTGGCGCTGCTGGTCGGCGCCGGGAACAACGGTGGCGACGCCCTGTGGGCGGGTGCCTTCCTGCGCAAGCGCGGGGTCTCGGTGACCGCGGTGCTGTTGAAACCGGAGAAGGCGCACGCCGCCGGTCTCGCCGCGTTGCGGCGGGCTCGGGGCCGGGTCGTCACGGCTGCGGGCGGCAGGCCGTCGGTCGAGCAGGCGGACCTGGTGATCGACGGGATCGTGGGGTTGTCGGCACGCGGGCCGTTGCGTCCGGACGCCGCGGCGCTGGTGGAGCACGTGCGCGCGCCGGTGCTGGCGGTCGACCTGCCGAGCGGCGTCGATCCGGACACCGGCGCCGTCGACGGTCCGGCGGTCCGCGCCACGCGCACGGTCACCTTCGGCGCGCGGAAACCGGTGCACGTGCTCAACCCAGGCTTTTGCGGGCAAACGCAGCTCGTCGACATCGGGCTGGCCGGTCAGCTGGGTGAGCCGGACCTGGTGCAGCTCGGCGTGGCCGAGGTCGCGGCGGCCTGGCCGGTGCCGGGACCGGAGGACAACAAGTACACGCAGGGCGTGACCGGGGTGGCCGCCGGTTCGGCGACCTACCCGGGAGCCGCGGTGCTGGCCACCGGGGCGGCGGTGCTGGCGACCTCGGGCATGGTCCGCTACGCGGGGTCGGCGGCCGACGTCGTGCGGGCGGACTGGCCGGAGGTGATCGGCACCGGTTCGGTGACCGACGCCGGGCGCGTGCAGGCGTGGGTGGCGGGGCCGGGCATGGGCACCGGGAACGAGGGCCGCGCGACCCTGCGGCAGGTGCTCGACCAGGGCGTTCCGGTGTGCGCGGACGCCGACGCGATCACGCTGCTGGCGAAGTTCCCGGAGTTGCTGGACGCGCGGGACCCGGACACGCCGCTGGTGCTGACGCCGCACGCCGGTGAGTTCGAGCGGCTGACCGGGAAGGCGCCGGGTGCGGACCGGGCGGCGGCCGCGCGGGCGGCGGCGCGGCGGTTCGGCGCCGTGATCCTGCTCAAGGGGCACAGCACGATCGTCGCCGCGCCGGACGGGCGGGCGCTGGTGAACGTGGCACGCGGTTCGTGGCTGGCGACGGCCGGGTCCGGGGATGTGCTGTCGGGGCTGATCGGTGCGTTGCTCGCGGCGGGCCTGGACCCGTGGCTGGCGGCCGGCGCGGCGGCGCACGTGCACGGGCTGGCCGCGTACCTGGCCGCCGACGGGGTCCCGGTGCCCGCTTCGAAGATCCAGGCGGCGATTCCGGCCGCCATCCGCGCCATCCTCGCGTACCGCCCTCGCTGACCAGCGCGTTCGTCTTCTGCGGGCAAAAGCAGCCTGCGCCCTTCGGTGTCCGTTTTGCCCGAACCTGCTTTTGCCCGCAGAAGCATGTCGGGGGTGGGTGGGGTGGAGTTATCGAGTTTTGTGTTAACGGTGGGGTGAATTCCTGGTAAGAATGGGCTCGTCCGGTGCGCGTCGAACGGCGCCGATCGGGCTGACGCTGGGCGCCGTGACGGGAGAACGGGCATGAAGAAGGTCCCCCGCACCATGAAGGTCTCCGTGTTGCGCGGGGTCGGCGACGTGGTGGTCGAGGAGCGCCCGGTTCCCCAACCCGGACCGCGCGAGGTGCTGATCCGGGTCACCGCCGTCGGCACCTGCGGTTCGGACGTGCACTACTACGAGCACGGCCGCATCGGCGACTTCGTGGTGCGGGAACCGCTGGTCCTCGGCCACGAACCGGCGGGCGTGGTGGTCGCCAGGGGATCGGAGGCGCGGGCGCACGAGATCGGCCAGCGGGTCGCGATCGAGCCCGGCGTGCCGTGTTCGCACTGCGAGCAGTGCACGGTCGGCCAGTACAACCTGTGCCCGCAGATGCGGTTCTTCGGTACCCCACCGGTCGACGGCGCGTTCGCCGAGTACGTCGTGCTCCGCGAGGACTTCGCCTACGCCGTGCCGGACGAGTTGTCGGACGAGGCCGCGGGCCTGCTCGAACCGCTGTCGGTGGGCGTCTGGTCGTGCCGCAAGGCGTCGGTCGGGCCGGGGGCACGCGTGCTGATCACGGGTGCCGGCCCGATCGGGCTGGTCGCCACGCAGACCGCGCGGGCGTTCGGGGCCACGGAGATCGTGGTCACCGACGTCAACCCCACCCGCCTCGCGCTGGCCGCGGAACTCGGGGCCACGGCGACCATCGACGTGTCCGAAGCGGACCTGGCCGACTCCGCCTTCGAGCCGGACGTGCTGCTGGAGTGCTCCGGCGCGCCCAGCGCGATCGGCGCCGCCATCCGCAAGGTGGGCCGGGCCGGGCGCGTGGTGCTGATCGGCATGGGCGGCGACGAGGTCCCGTTGCCGCTGGCCCACGTCCAGGGCTTCGAACTGGAGGTCACCGGCACCTTCCGGTACGCCAACACCTGGCCGGCGGCGATCGCGCTGGCCGCCGGCGGCGACGTCGACCTCGACCGGCTGGTCACCCACCGGTTCGGCCTGGCGGAGGTCGAACAGGCGCTCACCATCGCGAAGACCGATCCCGGCGTGATCAAGCCCGTGGTGCTGCCCCAGGTGGCGCATGCCTAGGACCCGGCCCCCGGACGCCGCCGTCGAGCAGCGCCGCCAGGACGTCCTGCGCCGCGTGATCGAACTCGGCGAGGTGCGCATCGACGACCTGACCGAGTCGTTCGGCGTGAGCCTGATGACCATGCACCGCGACCTCGACGACCTCGCCGACCGCCGCCTGCTGCGCAAGCTGCGGGGCAAGGTCGAGGCGTACCCGGCGCTGACCATGGAAACCGCGGCCCGGTTCCGCGAAGGGCTCAACACCGGCCTCAAGGAACGGCTCGCCGAAGCCGCGATCGCCGAGGTCCGCCCCGGCCAGACCGTTTTCGTCGACGACTCGACCACGTTGTTCCCGCTGATGCGCCGGATGGCGGAGCTCGCGCCGCTGGTGGTGATCACCAACTCGATCAGCGCGATCGGCGTCTTCGGGCCCGCCGAGGGCATCGAGCTGATCGTGCTCGGCGGCCGGTACAACGCCGAGTTCGACTCGTGCCTCGGGCCGGACACGCTCGCCGCGCTCGACCGGATGCGAGCCGACCTCGGCTTCGTCTCGGTGACCGCGGCGGCGGGCGGGCGGCTGTACCACCCGGTGCAGGACTGCGCCGAGCTGAAGCGGGCCGCGCTCGGCATGGCCAACCGGAACGTGGTGGTCGCGGACCACTCGAAGTTCGGCCGGACGGCCACCTACGCCCACGGTGACGTCTCGGCGTACGACCTGGTGATCACCGACGACGGCACCCCGGCGGACGAGGTGGCGGCGATGCGGGATCTGGGTGTGGCGGTCGAGCTGGTGCACGGCGAGGAGAGGAACTGAACATGCGTGCGGTGTCGGTCGAGTGGAGGGAACGAGGTGCGGTGGACCCGAGAACGGTGAACAGCCGATCGCTGCCGGACGAGTACTTGCGCGCGCTGGACGTGTTCCGCGCAAGTACTGGACGGAAGCCCCGAATCCGGCCAGGCTCGTGACCATGCACACGCCCACTCTGGTCGCCGGGGTCGACACCTCGACGCAGTCGGCGAAGGTGGTGGTCTGCGACGCCGCCACCGGTGCGGTGGTCCGGGAGGGGCGCGCGGCGCACCCGGACGGCACCGAGGTGGACCCCAAGCACTGGTGGACGGCGTTCACCGAGGCGTCGAAGGGCCTGCTCGACGGGGTGTCCGCCATCGGCGTCGGCGGGCAGCAGCACGGCATGGTGGCGCTGGACGCCGAGGGCGAGGTGGTGCGGCCCGCGCTGCTGTGGAACGACACGCGGTCGGGGCCGCAGGCACAGGACCTGGTCGCCGAGCTCGGCGGGCCGGGGGCGTGGGCGGAGGCGGTCGGCTCGGTGCCGGTGGCCAGTTTCACCATCACCAAGCTGCGGTGGCTGGCCGAGCACGAGCCGGAACTGGCCGACCGGGTGGCGCGCGTGGTGCTGCCGCACGACTGGCTCACCTGGCGCATCCTCGGCCGCCCGGAGCGGATCTCGACCGACCGCGGGGACGCGTCGGGTACCGGCTACTTCTCCACGGCCACCGGCGAGTACCGCACTGACCTGCTGAAACGCGCCTTCGGTCGAATCCCCGAACTGCCGGACCTGCTTTTGCCCGCAGAAGCTTGCGGGCACACGGGGGACGGGGTGCTGGTGTCGGCGGGCACCGGTGACAACATGGCGGCGGCCCTCGCGCTCGAACTGGGGCCGGGTGACGTCGTCGTCTCGCTCGGCACCAGCGGCACGGTGTTCGCAGTCTCCGAGACCCCGCCCGCCGACGCCTCCGGCACGGTCGCCGGCTTCGCCGACGCCACCGGCCGCTTCCTCCCGCTGGCCTGCACGCTCAACGCGGCCAGGGTGCTCACCGCCACCGCCGCCCTGCTCGGCGTCGACCTGGCCGGCCTCGACCGGCTCGCGCTCGCGGCCGAACCCGGCGCCGGCGGCCTGACCCTGCTGCCCTACCTCGACGGCGAGCGCACCCCCAACCTGCCGGACGCCAACGGCACCCTGCTCGGCCTGACCAGGTCCAACATGAAGCCGGAGAACTTGGCGAGAGCCGCCGTGGAAGGCATGCTGTGCGGACTGGCCGCCGGTCTGGAGGCGATCGCCGGGCACGGGGTCGAGCCGCGCCGGGTGCTCCTGATCGGCGGTGCCGCGCAGTCGGCCAGCGTGCGCGCGGCCGCGCCGGTGATCTTCGGCCTGCCGGTCGAGTTGCCCGCGCCGGCCGAGTACGTGGCGCTCGGTGCCGCCCGCCAGGCGGCCTGGGCGCTGGCCGGGACCACCGCGCCGCCGACCTGGCGGAGCTCGGACGTGCTGCGACTCGGTGGGCCAGACACCGACGCGGGCCAGGAACTCCGGCTGCGGCACCACGCCGCCCGAGAACTCGTGCACGCGCGAGCGCTAGAAAGGGATAGCTGAATGGCGACGATTACCTACGACAAGGCGTCCAGGCACTACTCCGGAGCCGACCGGCCCGCGGTGGACGCGCTCGACCTGGAGATCGCCGACGGCGAATTCCTGGTGCTGGTCGGCCCGTCCGGCTGCGGCAAGTCGACCAGCCTGCGCATGCTGGCCGGCCTGGAGGACATCGACGACGGTGCGGTGTGGATCGGCGACCGGGACGTCACCCAGCTGCCGCCGCGGTCGCGGGACATCGCCATGGTGTTCCAGAACTACGCGCTGTACCCGCACATGACGGTCGGCCAGAACATGGGCTTCGCGCTCAAGATCGCCGGCAAGCCGGCCTCGGAGATCAAGGAGCGCGTGCGCGACGCGGCCAAGCTGCTCGACATCGAGCAGTACCTCGACCGCAAGCCGAAGGCGCTCTCCGGTGGCCAGCGCCAGCGCGTGGCGATGGGCCGCGCGATCGTGCGTGAACCGCAGGTCTTCCTGATGGACGAGCCGCTGTCGAACCTGGACGCCAAGCTGCGCGTGTCCACCCGCACGCAGATCGCCGCCCTGCAGCGCCGCCTCGGCGTCACCACCGTTTACGTCACGCACGACCAGGTCGAGGCGATGACCATGGGTGACCGCGTGGCCGTGCTGTCCGACGGGGTGCTGCAGCAGTGCGACACCCCGCGGGCGCTGTACGAACGCCCCGCGAACGCCTTCGTCGCCGGGTTCATCGGCTCGCCCGCGATGAACCTCGTGGCCGCTTCGCTCACCGAGGACGGCGCGAACGTCGGCGGGGCGAAGGTGGCGCTGCCGCGCGAAATCATCGCCCAGGCGGGCGGCGACGGCGTGACCGTCGGCTTCCGGCCGGAGTCGCTCGAGGTCGCGCAGGCCGGGGCGGGCACCATCCCGGTCAAGGTGGACCTCGTCGAGGAACTCGGCTCGGACGCCTACTGCTACGGCAAGCTGGCCGGGGACGACCCGGAGGCCGGCACCACGGTGGTCGCGGGGGTCGAACCGCGCACGCCGCCGTCGATGGGTGACACGCTGCACTTCCGCGTCCGGCCGGACGAGCTGCACGTGTTCTCCGCCACCACCGGAGCCCGCCTGGACTGACCCCTGTGGGAAAATGGGCTGGTCATGAACCCGTTTTCCCGCGCTGAAGTCCGCGTCGACCTCGACCACCTCCGCCACAACGTCGCGTTGCTCGCCGGCCGTGCGGCCGCCTCGGGCGCCGCGACGATGGCGGTGGTGAAGGCGGATGCCTACGGGCACGGCGCGGTGCCGGTCGCGCGCGCCGCACTGCAGGCGGGCGCGACCTGGCTCGGCACCTGCTCGCTGGCCGAGGCGTTGACCCTGCGCGAGGCGGGTGTCCAGGCGCCGATGCTGGCTTGGCTCGACCCCGTGGACACCGACTACGCCCCCGCCGTCGAGGCGGGGGTGGACCTCGGCCTGAGCAACGCCGGTGAGCTGGAGCGCGCGGCCGGTGCGGCGCGGCGGGCCGGTGGCCGGGCGCGGGTGCACCTGAAGATCGACACCGGTCTGTCCCGCAACGGCTGCCCGCCGCACGACTGGCCCGCGCTGGTCAAGGCGGCCGCCGGTGACCCGGCCGTCGAGGTGGTGGCGATCTGGTCGCACCTGGCGAGCGCGGACGAACCCGGGGACCCCTCGATCGACCTGCAGGCGTCGCGTTTCCAGCAGGCGTACGAGGTCACCCTCGAAGCGGGGCTGAACCCGTTGCGGCACCTGGCGAATTCGGCGGCCACGCTGACCCGGCCGGACCTGCACTTCGACCTGGTGCGCGTCGGCATCGCGATGTACGGGCTCAACCCCGTGCCGCAGCCGGAGGACCTGCGCCCGGTGATGACCTTCCGGTCGACGGTGGTCTCGACCAAGCGGATCGCCGCCGGGGAATCCGTTTCCTACGGGCTGACCTGGACCGCCGACGCCGACACCACGCTGGCCCTGGTGCCGGTCGGTTACGCCGACGGTGTGCCGCGCACGCTGTCCGGCAGGCTGGACGTCTGGCTCGGCGGGCGGCGGCGCCCGGTGGTCGGGCGCGTCTGCATGGACCAGATCGTCGTCGACTGCGGCGACTACCAGCCGGAACCGGGTGCCGAGGTGGTGTTGTTCGGCCCCGGCGAGGGCGGGGCGCCGACCGCACGCGAATGGGCCGACAAGATCGGCACGATCGACTACGAGATCGTCACCGGCATGTACCGGCCGCGGGTCGTCCGCAGCTATCCGGGGCAGCGCTGATGGCGGCTCCGTCACGGCGGCTCCTCGCGATCGCCGGTGGCATCGGCGCGGTGCTGACCGGGTCGGCCGCCGCCGCGATCACCGTCGCCACGCAGCAGCGGCGGCACCGGGTGGACCCGTTCGGCGACGAGCCGCTCGGTGAGCTGAAGCCCGACCGCACGTCGACGGTGGCCGCCGACGACGGCACGCCGCTGGCCGTCGCGGAGGTCGATCCGGCTGACGGTGGTGAGCCCGCGCTGACGCTGGTCGGGGTGCACGGCTTCGCGCTTTCGCAGCTCAGCTGGCACTTCCAGCGGCGTGACCTGGCGTCGCTGACGCTGCCGCGCGTGCGGCAGGTGTACTACGACCACCGCAGCCACGGGCTCTCCGGCGCGGCGACGCAGGAGACCAGCACGATCGAGCAGCTCGCCGAGGACCTGCACGCGGTGATTCGCGCGGTCGCGCCGGACGGGCCGCTGGTGCTGATGGCCCATTCGATGGGCGGCATGGTGGTGATGGAGCTGGCGCAACGCCACCCGGAGCTGTTCGAGGAGCGCGTCCGGGGGGTGGCGTTGATCGCCACCGCCGCCGGTGAGGTCGGCACGCGCGGCATCCCGCGTGGGCTGCTGTCGAAGTACAACCCGCTCACGCGCGGGGTCAGCGAACTGGCGGGCTGGCAGCCGGGGCTGGTGGAGTTCGTGCGGGCGGCCGGTGGTCAGCTCACGCGGCAGGCGGTGCGGCGGCTGGCGTTCGGGGCGCGGGACGTCAGCCCGCGGATCGTCGACTTCATGCTGCAGATGCTGGAGGTGACGCCGGTGCTGGGGCTGGTGAACTTCGCCGACACGCTCGGCAGCCACAACCGGTACGCGGCGCTGGCCGGGTTGAAGCACGCGCACGTGCTGGTGATCGGCGCCGATTCGGACCGCGTGACGCCCTATTCGCACGCCGAGCGGATCGCCGCCGAACTGCCGGACGCGGAGCTGGTGCGGGTGCGCGGTGCCGGGCACATGGTGCAGCTGGAACAGCCGGAGCTGGTGAACAGCCACCTGATCGACCTCTTGCAACGGTGCGCCGGCGTGGACGGCGCGGATTCCTCACGACGGATGTGGCGGTGGCTGAACCGGTGAATTTCGAGTGCACGACCCCGGAGGACACGATCGCGTTCGGCCGGTCGCTCGGCCGTGAACTGCGGGCGGGTGACCTGGTGTTGCTTGCCGGTCCGCTCGGGGCCGGGAAAACCACGCTGACCAGGGGTATCGCCGAGGGGCTCGGGGTGTCGGGGCGGGTCAGCTCGCCGACGTTCGTGCTGGCGCGGGTGCACCCGGGCCCGGTTCCGCTGGTGCACGTCGACGCGTACCGGCTGGGCGGGGACCTCGCTCAGCTGGACGACCTCGACCTGGACACCGATCTGGAAGCCTCGGCCGTGGTGGTCGAATGGGGTGAAGGCTCCGCCGACCGCCTCTCCGCCGACCACCTCGTGGTGCGGCTTTCGCGGGGAGAAGACGACGTCCGCCGGATCACCCTGGAACCCCACGGCGGCTGGACCGCCCGCACCCCCTTGCCGACCTCCTGGTAACCCTGTCCGGTTTGCCCGTTCCTGCTTTTGCCCGCAGAAGCATGTCGCCCAGGTCAGAGGGTGTGCAGGGCGGTGTAGAGGGCGTCTTCGATGCCCGGGAGGTCCTCGTGGCCGAAGTCCGGGTAGGTCCGCATCGACTTGGTGCCGGTGAGCTTGTTGTAGGCCGCGTACTGGGTCGACGGCGGGCACACCCGGTCCTCCAGCGCCACCGTCCAGTCCACCCGCGCCCGCACACGCGGAGCGAGGTGCTGGATGTCGATGTAACCGAGTCGGGTGAAGACCTCCTCGTGCTGCCGGTGCAGCGGGTCACGCTTGCGGAACCAGTTGGTCAGCTCGTTGTACGGCGCCTCGTCGAGCGCCAGTTCCCAGGCCCGCTGGTAATCCGACAGGAACGGGAACACCGCCGCGACCAGCGCGATCCGCGGTTCGAGCGCGGCGCACGCCAGGCTCAGCGCCCCGCCCTGGCTGTGCCCGGTGGTCGCCACCCTGGCCGGGTCGACGCCCGGCAGGTCCATCACCGTGCGGGCGAGGCGGACGGTGTCGAGGAACACGTGCCGCATGTGCAGCCGGTCGGCCCCCTCTTCGAGGCCGAGCAGCAGCTGGGTGCTCACCGCCCAGCCGGTCGCGGGTGCACCCCAGCCCTGGCCGCGCACGTCCATCGCGACGGCGGTCTGCCCGCGCGCGACGTAGGCGAGCAACTCCGTCCAGGGCGTTGACCTGCCGTTGTAGCCGTGGAAGAAGAGGACGGCCGGCCCCTCGGTGTCCTCCAGCGGCCGCGCCAGCTTGGCGTGCACGCGGGTGCCGCCGACGCCGGTGAACTCCAGGTCCTCGCAGCGCGCGAACGGGGCGGAGAACTCGGCCGGCGTGATCTCGACCCGCGGTTCGGTCGCGTCCAGCTCGGCGAGCGCCTTGTCCCAGTAACCGTCGAAATCGGCGGGACGCGGATTGGTGCCCTGGTAGCTCCGGAGCTGCTCCGGCGACAGGTCGAAGTTCAACGGCATGCGGACGGGCTCCCTCGGTTCAGACGCTGACCGCCATCCTAAAAGGGCGCCCTGACCTGGGCATCATGCTTTTGCCCGCAAAAGCTTGGTGCGGGTTTCGCAGGCGGCGGCGAGGGTGAGGACGGCCAGGTCGGCGCGTGGTTTCCCGATCAGCTGCACACCCATCGGCAGGCCGTCGGCGTTGAACCCGGCCGGCATGCCCAGCACCGGCACCCCGGCCAGCGACCACGGCGCGACGGTCTCCATCCACCGGTGGTAGCTGTCCATCTCCCGCCCGCCCACCGTCGACGGCCACGGCACCTCCACGTCGAACGGGAACACCTGCGCGCTCGGCGCCAGGATGAAGTCGAAGTCCTCGAAGAACCGCAGCAGCGCCTCGAGCCACCGCGTCCGCTCCAGCGCGGCCGGACCCAGGTCGGCGGCCGACAGCGCCAGCCCCCGCTCCAGCTCCCACACCAGTTCCGGCTTCAGCCGCGCCCGCGTCGACGGCGTCCGGTACAGCCCGCCGAGGTTCGCCGCGACGTTCCAGCCCCGCCACGTCAGCACGGTCCGCCACACCCGGTCCATCGGGAAGTCCGGCACCGCGGGCACCACTTCGCAACCCAGCTCGGTGAACCCGGCGAACGCCTCCCGGCAAACGTCCAGCACCCCCGGTTCCACCGGCAGGTACCCGTCGAAGTCCCCGACCCACGCGATCCGCGTGCCGGTGAAGTCGCGTTCCGGCAGCGGCGGCCGGAACACCGACGGGTCCTCGGTGATCGCCAGCGGTGCCCCCGGATCCGGTCCGGCCTGCACCGACAGCAACGCCGCGACGTCGGCCACCGTCCGCCCCATCGGCCCGGCCGTGTCCAGCTGCGCCACGAACGAGGTCGACGGCACGCGGCCGAGTGACGGCCGGAACCCGTAGGTGTTCGTGAACGCCGCCGGGTTGCGCAGCGAGCCGAGGTAGTCGCTGCCGTCGGCCACCGGCAGCATCCGCAGCGCGACCGCCGCCGCGGCACCACCGCTGCTGCCGCCCGGCGTGCGCGACAGGTCGTACGGGTTCCGCGTCGCCCCGTACACCGGGTTGTAGGTCTGCGAGCCCAGCCCGAACTCGGGGACGTTCGTCTTGCCGATCAAGATCGCGCCCGCCTCGCGCATCCGCCGCACGAACAGGTCGTCGTGCTGGGCGACCTGGTCGGCGAAGAGCGGCGAGCCGCAGGTCCACGGCAACCCGGCCGCGGCCGAGAGGTCCTTCACCGCCAGCGGGAACCCGTGCAGCCAGCCGCGGTGCGGCTCCCGGTCCCGCTCGGCGGCCTCCCGCATCAGCTCGTCGCGGTCCCGCAGCGCGACGATGGCGTTCACCCGGGGGTTGTGCTCCTCGATCCGGTCGAGGTAGGCCGCCATCACCTCGGTGCAGGAGACCTCGCGGAGCCGGATCCGCTCCGCCAGCTCCACCGCGTCGAGTTCGACCAGGCTCATCGGTTGTCCTCCACGTGGGGTGCGATGCCTTCGGCGACCCCGAGCGCGACCACGTCCTGCGGTCGCACGCGCAGCCGGTTCGCCGTGTCGGGCACCTCGGCCGGGTCGCGCTTGAGGATGGACGCCGCGGCTTCCGGTGAGGTGACGGAGAAGTAGCTGTCCGGCGTCATCCACGTCCGGCCGGGTGCGGCGAACGCCAGCGCGCCACCGGAACCGCCTTCGCCGATCACCAGCGACGTGATCGGCACGGTCGCGCTCGCCACCGCGAGGAACAACTGCGCGATCGCCGGACCGGCACCCGCCCGCTCGGCGGCGGCGTCGTTGGCCGCCCCCAAGGTGTCCACGACGGTCAGGATCGGCAGGCCGAGCCGGTCCGCCAGCGAGACCAGCCTGGCGGCGGTGCGGAAACCGGACGGCAGCGTGGGGGTGCCCGCCTGTGCCGCATAGGCGATGGTTTCCCCGTTCCGGCGGCCGAATCCGCAGAGCACCCCGGGGTCGCGCCCACCGCAGAGGTCGCCGCTGATCTCCGCGCGCGAGTCGAAGTAATGGTCCAAATAGGATTGAGCACGCGGGCGTTGGGCCGCACGGGCTCGCCGGACCGCCTCCCAGCCGGTCTCCGGCAGGTCCTTCTGACCCAACGCGGGCGGAACCGGGACCTCGGCGGCAGCCGGACCGCTCAGCAGAGCCAGCCAGGACGCGAGCACACCGGGAAGGTCGTCGGGTGCGACCACGGCGTCGAGGTGCCCCGATTCGTACTGCGATTCCGCGGTGTACGCGTGCGCGTCGCCGGGTGGGCGCACGCGTGATCCGGCAAAACCCACCTGTGCCTCGGGAAGCGCCAGTGTGACGTCGGCGCCCGCACCGAGGGTGGCCCAGCCGCCGCCGGTCGCCGGGTCGCGCAGCACCGCTACTTGCGGCAGCCCGGCGGCCCTGGTCAACGCGATCTGCCGGGCGACCCGCTGCAACTGCGACAGCGCGCGCATGCCCTCCTGCATCCGGCTCCCGCCGGTCGCGATGAGGAATACCAGCGGCAGCCGCGATTCCCGGGCGCGGACGAAGGCGGCTTCCACCCGGTCACCGGTCCGGCCGCCCATCGAGCCGCCGAGGAAACCGAACTCGAAGGCGATCAGCACCGCGTCGGTTTCGCCGACCCGCCCGCGGCCGCACACCACGGATTCGCTTTCGCCGGTGCGCTTCTCGGCCGTTTCCCGGGCGTCACCGTATCCGGGCCAGCCGATCGGACCGTCCACTTCGGAGTGATCTGCCGAGCCGGTGTCGAATTCGGTGAAGCCGGTGGAGACCGCGTCGATGACGGTGCGCGCCGACCACCGCTCAGGCACCGAGCGCTCGCTTCATCACCTTGCCCATATCGTTGCGCGGCAACGATTCCACGTACCGGACCACCCGCGGCCGCTTGTGCGGCGAAAGCAGCCGGGCCACGTGGTCGACCAGTTCCTGTTCGCCGGGCTTGGGCCCGTCCGGCACGATCCAGGCGACGATCCGCTCGCCGAGGTCGGGATCGGGCTCGCCGGTCACCGCGGCTTCGGCCACCCCGGCGTGCTCCAGCAGCGCGTTCTCGATCTCCCCGGCGCCGATCTTGTAACCGCCGCTCTTGATCAGGTCGGTCGCCTTGCGGCCGACGATCCGGAGGTAACCGTCGGCGTCGCGGGTGGCCATGTCACCGGTGCGGAACCAGCCGTCGTCGAACACCGCCGCGGTCGCGTCCGGCCGGTTCAGGTACTCGGTGAACAGGTTCGGGCCACGCACCTGGATCTCGCCGACGGTCTCGCCGTCGCTGGTCTCGATGGTCCTGCCGGACTCGTCGACCAGCCGCAGATCGACCCCGGGCAGCGGCACCCCGACCGTGCCGGGTTTGCGCTCGCCGTCGGCGCGGACGCTGGTGTTCATCAGGGTCTCGGTCATGCCGTAGCGCTCGATCACCTGCTGCCCGGTGGCCGCGGTGATGCGCTGGTGGTCGTGCACCGGCAACGCGGCCGAGCCCGAGACCAGCAGCCGCGCGCCGCGCAACGCCGACGCGAGGGCCTCGTCGGTCTCCAGCTCACCGGCGATGCGGTGGTACATCGTCGGCACGCCGAACACCATCGTGCCGCGGCCCGACAGTTCGGCGGCCAGCGCGGCGGTGGAGAACTTGCCGAGGTGGACCACCGAGCCGCCGCGGCGCAGCGGCCCCAGCATGCCGAGGATCAGCCCGTGCACGTGGAACAGCGGCAGGCCGTGCACCAGCACGTCGTCCGCGGTCCACTGCCAGGCGTCCTCCAGCGTGTCCAAGGTGGAGGTGATGGCCCGGCGCGGGAGCACCACGCCCTTCGGCGGGCCGGTGGTGCCGGAGGTGTAGACGATCATCGCCGGGGCTTCGGCGTCGGGCTCGGGCAGCGGCTCGACCGGTCCGCTGGTCAGCTCGATGTCCCGGCGGGGCAGGTCATGCAGGCCCGCGGGCAGTTGGGCACCGGCTTCGGCGAGCACCAGTGCCGGGCCGCTGTCGGCGACGATGTGCTGGAGTTCCCGTTCCCCGATCTTGGGGTTGATCGGCACCACCGGCACCCCGGCCAGCAGGGCCGAGACCACCGCGACCGTGGTTTCCAGCGTCGGTGTCGCCCACACGGCCACGCGTGCCTGGCCGGGGAGCGCGCGCAGGCTGGTGGCCAGCGTGCCGGCGACGGCGGACAGCTCGGCGTAGCTGAGGGCACGGTCGCCGAACCGGACGGCTTCGGCGTCCGAAGCCTCTTCCAGGGCGGGGAACAAACGCACGCGGAACCTCCTCGGTAGTACTGGGGTCAACCCCAGCCGGGCACGACCATGGCGAGCCACACGGCGGCCGGGACCACCACGACCATGATGCCGCCGTAGATCATCAGCTGCCGGAAGAACGTGTCGCGGTCGACGTTCTTGGCGTTGGCCAGCACCAGCGCGCCGTTCGTGGAGAAGGGGCTGACGTCGACCACGGTGGCCGCGACGGCCAGCGCGGCGACCATGCCGATCGGCCCGACCGTGCCCTGGGCCAGGAACGGCACGGCCAGCGGGATCAGCGCGCCCATGATGCCCACGGACGAGGCGAACGCGGACACGATCGCGCCGATGTAGCAGAGCAGCAGCGCCGCGAGCAGCGGCACGCCGACGCCGGTCACCGCGTTGCCCGCGTAGTCGATCGTGCCCATCTGCTGCATGACACCGACGTAGGTCAGGACGCCGCAGATGAGCAGGACGGTCGGCCAGGTGATCTCGCCGACGGCCTTGCGCCCGGTGTCCGGCCAGAAGACGCTGAGCAGCACGGCGAGGGTGATCGCGGTCAGCCCGACGTCGAGGTCGAACACCAGCGCGCCGACGACCAGCGCCCCCAGGCTGACCAGCACGGCGATCCGGGCGGGGTCGAGCCGGGGCGCCTCCTCGGTCTCGTCCTCGACGGTGACCCGGGTGCGGCCCAGCTTGAGCCCGCCGAGCACGACGAAGAGGATGGCGGCGATGACCAGGTTCACCGCCAGGCTGGCGAGGAACAGCACGGTTTCGCTGCCCGCCAGCTGTTCGCGGTCGACGATGCTGTTCACCGTGGAGCCGTAGACGCTGATCGGGGAGAAGCCGCCTGCCTGGGCGCCGTGCACGACGAGGGCGCCCATGAGCAGGGGGCTGATGCCGTACCGGGCGGCGAACCCGAGCGCGATGGGCGCCACGATGGCGACCGCGGCGGGGCTGACCGCGCCGATCGCGGTGAGCACGGCGGTGACCGCGAACATCACCCAGGGGATGAGCGCGAGCCTGCCGCCGACCAGGCGGATCGAGGCGTGCACCAGCCAGTCGGTGGTGCCGGTCGCCCTGGCGATGGCGAACAGGTAGGTGACGCCGACCAGCACCACGAACAGGTCGCCGGGAAACCCCGCGAAGATCCCGTCCGCATCGAGCCCGGCCACCAGCGTGCCGACCCCGAACGCCCCGGCGAAGGCCAGCACCCCCATGTTGATCGACCGGGTGGTGGCGACCACGAAGATCACCACGAGAACGAGGATCGAGATGAGCTCGGCGGACATCCATGGCTCCCGTCGTTGGTCGCCGCGATTGGCTGGGTGGCTGGTGGCTGGGCGGTGGGGAGGCTGGGCGGTGGGCAGGCTGGGTGGCCTGATGGCTGGGTGGCCTGACGGCTGGGTGGGCTGACGGCTTGAGTCTTCAGTGGTCTGATGTCTTAGTGGCTGAGTGGTCTAGTGGCTGAGTGGCTAGTCCAATTTGAGGCGGGTCGGCCGCTTGGAGGGATGGAGTCGGCGCGCAGGCTCGCCGGTGCGGTGCTGCTTCAAGACTGGGAGGTGGCGTGCTGAGGGGCGGGACACTGAGTGGCGGCGGGACGGTGCTTTGAGAGGGCGAGTAGCGGTTTGAGGTGGTGGAGCAGGCAGTGCATCGAGTTGGTGGGCAAGTGGTGCGTTGAGTTGGTGGGCAAGTGGTGCGTTGAGTTGGTGGGCAAGTGGTGCGTTGAGTTGATGGGCAAGTGGTGCTTCGAGTTGTTGGGCGAGTAGTGCTTTGAGGTAGTGGAGCAGGCAGTGCTTCGAGTTGTGGGCGAGTGGTGCGTTGAGTTGGTGGAGCGGGGCGGTGCATTGCGCTGATGGAGCGGGGCGGTGTATTGAACTGGCGGAGCGGGGCGGTGCACTGAACCGGCGGGAGCGGGGCGGTGCGGTGAGCGGCCCGCTCTCTCCGCGGTCGCGGCTTTGGTCAGTTTCTCGTTGTTCCTGCTGCCCCAGGGACCCAGTTCACCAGGGAAGGCCGTTTTCGATTGGACTAGTGGCTCAGTGGCTAGTCCACTTTGCGGTGTGCCCGATCACATGTCAAGAGTGAAGTGGCCAAGTGGCTGAGCCACTCAGCCACTCAGCCACTGAAGGCGCGTCGCGCGGGTTGGGCGCCGGGGTGGTCACTGGCTGTTAGGCTCGGCAGTCCAGGCCGACCGTTGCCCGGAGGGGATACATGGGGTCCGACGCACTGCGCCCGATGACGCGGCCACGGCTGTACGAGCAGGTGGTCCAGCGCATCCGGGAGTACGTGGTGGAGTCCGGCCTCGGCGCCGGCGACAAGTTGCCCGCCGAGCGCGAGCTGGCCCAGCGGCTCGGTGTCAGCCGGGCGTCGGTCAAGCAGGCGATCGTGGTGCTCGACGTGCAGGGGCTGGTCGAGGTGCGCCACGGCGGCGGCACCTACCTGACCACCGCCAACCTCGACCTCGAACCGGTCGACGAGCTGGTGGAACGCCGCCGCCGGCTCCCCGACGTGCTCGAGGCGCGCGAAGCCGTGGAGACCAAGCTCGCCGAACTCGCCGCCGAGCGACGCACCAAAGAGGACCTCGACGCGCTCGAAGAAGCCCTTCGCTACATGGCCGAGGAAATCGACAACGGGGGTCAGGGCGTCGAGGGTGACCGCCGGTTCCACGCCGCGGTCACCGCGGCCGCGCGCAACCCCATCCTGGCCGAGTTCATGACCTCGATCGCCGAGCAGATCGCCGAGAGCCGCACCGAGTCGCTGCAGCAGCCCGGCCGCCCCAAGCGCTCGCTCACCCAGCACTACAGCATCTTCGACGGCATCAGCCACGGCGACCCCCGAGCCGCCGCGACGGCGATGAAGCGCCACCTCCGCACGGTCGCCAAGGTCCGCCTGCTCGCCTGGAACCCGGACGAAGAGGGGTGACCGCCTGGGGCTCAGGCGGAGACGACCGTCAGCTCCCGGCTGCCCGCCAGCCCGCCGCCGCAGCGTTCGCTCACCCGGTGCACACCGGGCTGCGCGTCGGCCCGCACGGTCGCGGTGCCCCACGACAGCGCCGACGAGCGCACGGTGAACACCGCGACCCCGCCGTTGCCGGTGTACGGGCCGTCCTCCCCGGTCGCCGCGAACGCGGTGGAGCCGACGTGGTTGAGCCCCTCCACCCCGCACCCGGCCAGCACCCGGACCTGCTCGCCGGGTCGCACGATCTCCTTGTCCAGGCTCAGGAACGCCCCGGTGGTCGTCGCGCCGGCGGTACCGGCGGCCGCCCCGGCCAGAGCGGCGGTCGCGGCGGAGACAACGAGGACTCGGCGCAGGATGGACATGACTTCCCCTTCGTTCGTGGTTGACCGGATCACTCGCGTGCTTGGCCAACTCTTCACCAGAGAAGACGCGCCCGGCCGGGCGGGGGTTGCCTGCGCGGCGGCACCGGTCGGGTGAGTCGTAGGCTGGGGAACCGTGTTAGTACTGGCCGTCGACACCTCCACGCCCGCGGTGACCGCCGGGGTCGTGCAACTCGAACCCGACTCGCTCGCGGTCGCCGCCGAGCGCGTGACGATCGACGCGCGCGCCCACGGTGAACTGCTCACCCCGCACGTGCTCGACGCCGTGCAGGCGGCGGGCACCAGCCTCCGTGAGCTGGGCGCAATCGTTTGCGGCTCGGGCCCGGGGCCGTTCACCGGGCTGCGGGCCGGCATGGCCACCGCCGCAGCGCTCGGACACGGCCTCGGCATCCCCGTGCACCCGGTGTGCAGCCTGGACGCGATCGCCGCCGAGGTGGTCGCCGACGAGCCGTTCCTCGTGGTCACCGACGCGCGCCGCCGCGAGGTGTACTGGGCCGAGTACGACGCCGGGAGCAACCGTGTGGGGGAACCCGGCGTGCGCAACCCCGCCGAACTGGTGACCACGGCGAAGGCGGCGGCCGGGTACTTCGCCGAGAAGACCGGCCTGCGCCCGCTCCAGCCGGAGTACCCGTCGCCACTGGGCCTGGTCACGGCCGCGCGGGCGGCCATGCGCTCCGGTGCCGAGCCCGCCCCGCTGACGCCGCTGTACCTGCGCCGCCCCGACGCCGTCGAACCCGGTGCGCGCAAGCGGGTGACCACGCCGTGACCGTCGAACTCAGGCCGTTGCGCCGCGGCGACATCCGCCGTTGCGTGGAGCTGGAGAAGGTGCTGTTCCCCGGTGACAGCCCGTGGAACGCCTACGCCTTCCGGTCCGAACTGGACTCCGGCGCGTACTACCTCGGCGCCTGCGAGGGCGAGGAACTGCTCGGATATGCGGGGCTGGCCGTCGTCGGACGGCCGGGTGACTTCGAGGCGAGCCTGCACACCATCGGCGTCGCCCCGGAGCACCAGGGCCGGGGCATCGGCAAGGCGCTGCTGGAGGCGGTGCTGGACAAGGCCGACGAACTGCGGGCGCGGGTGCTGCTCGAGGTCCGCACGGACAACGAGGTCGCGCTCACGCTGTACGAGAAGCACGGGTTCACCAAGTTGGGTGTGCGCAAGCGTTACTACCAGCCGTCCGGTGCGGACGCTTACACGATGGTGCGGCCGCCGCTCGGCGTGGTCGCGGAGGAGGCCGGCTGATGGGCGCCCGGATCGTCATGGGCATCGAGAGTTCGTGCGACGAGACCGGCGTCGGCCTGGTCCGCCTGCACGACGACGGCACCGTGGAACTGCTCGCCGACGCCGTCGCCTCCAGCGTCGACCAGCACGCCCGCTTCGGCGGCGTGGTGCCGGAGGTGGCCAGCCGCGCGCACCTCGAAGCGATGGTGCCGACCACCGAGCGCGCCTTCGCCGACGCCGGGCTGCGCATGTCCGATGTGGACGCCATCGCGGTGACCGCCGGACCGGGCCTGGCCGGTGCGCTGCTGGTCGGCGTGGCCGCCGCCAAGGCGTACGCGGTCGCGCTGGATGTGCCGCTGTTCGGGGTGAACCACCTCGCCGGGCACATCGCGGTGGACACCCTGCAGCACGGCCCGCTGCCCGAACCGTGCCTGGCGCTGCTGGTTTCCGGGGGGCACACCCAGTTGCTGCGGGTGGACGACGTGGCGAGCGCGATCGTCGAACTCGGGTCCACTGTGGACGACGCGGCCGGTGAGGCGTACGACAAGGTGGCCAGGGTGCTCGGCCTGCCCTACCCGGGTGGCCCGCCGATCGACAGGGCGGCCAAAGCCGGGAACCCGTCGGCGATCGCGTTCCCGCGCGGCATGACCGGGCCCCGTGACGCGAAGTTCGACTTCTCGTTCTCAGGGCTGAAAACCGCGGTCGCGCGCTGGGTCGAGGGCGCCGAGCGCCGGGGTGAGGAGATCCCGGTCGACGACGTGGCGGCTTCGTTCCAGGAGGCGGTCGCGGACGTGCTCACCGCGAAGGCGATCCGTGCGGCGAAGGACGCCGGGATCGGCACGCTGGTGATTTCCGGTGGCGTGGCGGCGAATTCACGCCTGTCCTCGCTCGCGCAGGAGCGGTGCGACCAGGCCGGTATCGAGCTGCGCGTGCCGCGGCCGCGGTTGTGCACGGACAACGGCGCGATGATCGCCGCGCTCGGCGCGCACGTGCTGGCGGCCGGGGCCAAACCGTCCTCTTTGGACTTCGCGGCGAACCCGGCGTTGCCGGTGGGGACCGTCTCGGTCTGAGCCGGTCCCCACCCGCCGGTCAGGGTGCCCAGGAGGGCGTGATGCGCACGTCGTCCGCCTTGACGTAGGCGATCCGGTGCCCGAACTGCACCTGCACGAACTTCGTCCGGCCTCGCACCACCTGGTGGTCAGCGGTGTCGAAGTCGACCGCGTAGTAGTACTCCGAACCGGTGGTCAGGCCCGAGGTGTACCGCTGCCCGGCGGGCATGGTGTACGGCAGCGGGATGAAGGCACGCGGGGTGATGCCCTCGGGGTACGCCTCGGGTTCCGGGTAGGCGCCACCCCAGACCTGCACCGACTGCACGCCCGGCTTCGGCGTGACCACCTTGCCCTGCGCCGGTTTCGCCGTGGCCCAGGCCGGGTTGTGGAACCAGCCCTTCTGCCCGAGGTACCACACCGCGGTCCAGTCGCCCTTGACCTCGGCGACCGCGTACTGCTGCCCGCTGTCCACCCGGCTGCCCACATCGGACACGTCCATGGTGGACTGACCGGTTTCCGGGTGCAGTCCGATGTCCTTGAGCAGCGGGGCGTCGGCGCGGGGTTCCGTGCGCAGGATGACCGACGTGGACCCGCGCAGCGGGCACGGCTTGCCGTCGTCCGCGCAGTCCAGGAAGGCGGGCTGGTTGGTGGCGAAGTCCGGCGAAATGGTGACCATGCCGGTGTTCGGCCGCCAGTCGGGCGAGCCCGCGTCGCCGCGGCCGAGCGGGGCGCCGAGCAGGTCGAAGTAGTGCGACCAGTCCCAGTAGGGGCCCGGGTCCCAGTGCATGCCCTTGATCTTGTCCGGCGCCAGGCCCGGCACGTTGTCGTGGCCGATGATGTGGTCGCGGTCCAGCGGGATGCCGTACTTGGCCGCGAGGTAGCGCACCAGCTTCGACGAGGTCCGGTACATCGCCTCGGTGTACCAGGTGCCCTTCGCTGCGAAGCCCTCGTGCTCCAGGCCGATCGACTTCGCGTTGACGTACCAGTTCCCGGCGTGCCAGGCGACGTCCTTGGTCGGCACGTGCTGCGCGATGTGCCCGTCGGCCGAGCGCAGCGAGTAGTGCCAGCTCACGTAGGTCGGGTCCTGGACCATGTCCAGCACACCGGCCCAATAGCCCTCGGTGTCGTGGATGACGATGTAGTCGATCTTCTGGCTGTTCGGCCGGTCCGCCTTGTCGTGGTTGCCGTAACCGCCGGGGATCTCCTGGTACGGCGCGGGGATCCACTCGCAGGAGATCCCCTGTGGGCACTCGACCGGCCCGGCCGCGGCGGGCACGCCCTTCGGCGCGGCGGTCGGCGTGGGGGCGAGGCGGACGCGCTGCCCGTCGTCGGTGACCCGCTCGGCGCCGGTCGCGATGGTGCTGAACACCTCGTCGGCGAACGCGGTGGCCGCGCTCGGCTCCTCGCTGCCGCTGTACTCGGCCACGGCCAGGTACCAGTCACCGGTTTCGCGGTGGTGGGAGGCCAGCAGCGCGGCGCCGCCGCGGATGTTCTGCGCCGGATCGGTGCGCAGCGTCGCGGGGTCCACGCCGGTCAGTTCGGCGGCGGTGTCCAGCGACTGCAGGGAGTCCGGTGGCGGGGCGGGCGGACCGGCCTCGGGGTGCAGCGGCGGGCGGGAGTCGTCGCCACGCGGGTCCTCGGTGCCCTGGTCGTGGTGCGTGCCGACGCCCGCGGTCCGCAGGTCGGTGAGGTGCATCGGGCCGTACCCCGCCGACGTGCTCGGCGTGCCCGCGTTGGTGTCCCAGCGGGACTCGAGGAACGAGACGCCGAGCAGGACCTCCTGCGGCACCCCGAATTCGGCCGCCGCCGCGGCGAAGTCCCGTTGACGTTGCTGATCAGCCGGTGCCGCCTGGGCGGCGGGCACGGAAACCGCACCCGCCGCCAGTAGCAACACCGCCAGTCCTGCTGGTGTGCGTCGCATGTGTACCGCCCCAGTGCTAGGTGGTCTGTGAGCACCTACCTAACACCCCGCGGACCCCGTCAGGAAGGGGCTGTTCGGGGTCAGGCCGGGTGGAGCGCCGGAACCCGGTCCTCCACCACGAAGCTGGCCGCGGTGCTGACCGGCGCGTCCGGCTTGGTCACGTACGGCAGCACGCGGTAGTCGGCGCGCAGCTCGTCCGCGGTGAACCTGGTGCGGATGTAACCGCGGCGGTTGCGGTGGAACTTCACGTGCGGGTTCTCGTCGAGGACCGCCTGGTTCGGGTCGTCGTTGCCGTCGCGGCCGCTGGTGATCGAGGTGGTGACCAGCTCGACGCCGACGCCCTTGGAGTCCGGCTGCCCGTAGGTTTCCTTGATCTCGGCGGCCCAGTGCCGGTGCACGTCCCCGGTGAGCACCACCCCGTTGCGCACGGCCGAGTCGCCCATCGCGGCGGCGATGCGGTCGCGGTTGACCTTGTAGCCGTCCCAGGCGTCCATGTTGTAGCCCTCGGCCGCGCCGGGGGTGAGGTCGATCTGGGCGAAGAACACCTGCTGGCCGAGCACGTCCCAGCGGGCGCGTGAGCGGTGGAACCCGTCGACGATCCACTTCTCCTGCTCGTCACCGGTGATCGAGCGGGTCGGGGTCAGCCGCTCGGCGCAGTTGGCCTTCACCCCGTCGCCGCACGCCTGGTTGTCGCGGTACTGGCGGGTGTCGAGCATGTGGAAGGTGGCCAGGTCGCCCCAGGCCAGGCGGCGGTAGAGGCGCATGTCGATGCCGTTGGGGCGGGCGGTGCGGCGCAGCGGCATGTTCTCGTAGTACGCCTGGAAGGCGGCCTTGCGGCGGGCGAGGAAGGCCGCGCCGGGGGTCTGCGAGGAGTCCTCGGGGACCTCGTCGGCCCAGTTGTTCTCCGTCTCGTGGTCGTCCCAGACGACCAGCCACGGCGCGGTCGCGTGGGCGAGCTGCAGGTCGGGGTCGGTCTTGTACTGGGCGTGGCGCAGGCGGTAGTCGGCCAGCTGCACCGTTTCCGGGCCGATCACCTTGCGGACCTCGTTCGCGCCGGCGGCGTACTCGTACTGGTAGTCGCCGAGGTGCAGGATCAGGCCGGGTTCGTCGGCGGCGAGGTGGCGGTAGGCGGTGAAGTAGCCCTGGCCGTAGTGCGAGCAGGAGGCGAAGCACATGGTCAGCTCGCTCATCTGCCCCGGCGCCGGGGCGGTGCGGGTGCGGCCGACCGGGGAGATCTCGGAGCCGGTGCGGAAGCGGTAGAAGTACTCGGTGCCCGGCGCCAGGCCCTCGGCCTCGACGTGCACGCTGTGCGCCGATTCGGGGCTGGCCCAGGTGCGCCCGCTGCGCACGACGTCGCCGAACTCCTCGTCCTTGGCGATCTGCCACTCGACGACCTGGCCGCGGGCGGGCATGCCGCCCAGACCGTTCTCGGCGAGCGGGTCGCGGGCGAGGCGGGTCCAGAGCACGACGCTGTCGGCATACGGGTCACCCGAGGCGACGCCCAGGTTGAACACACCGGTGGGCGCGGCGGACCCGGCGCCGGCGGAGGCGGCGGCGCGGGCGAGCCCGGACGCGCCGAGCGCGGCGAGGCCGAGCGCGCCGGCGCCGCCGAGCAGGACGGAACGCCGGGAGGGGGTGCTCATCGACACGATGACTCCTCAACAAGGTGGTGGGAACCGGCTGTCGCCCTCGATCGCACTTCGCGCGCGCCGAACGGGACAACCGTCCCGGGTGACCACCCGGTGAATTCCTTTCGCGTTCCTGCGGTGTTGAACACAGATCCACGAGCGGGACCAGCCTGGGCCGGAGAGCCGGGGGACTGCCCGCCCGAGCGCCTGGCGCGTTTTGGGCGGTGCGCCGCCGACCGCTGCCCGGGGTGGGGCAACCCGCCGGGTGGACCCTCCTTGCGCGGCTGGCACTCACGTGGCTAGAGTGCTAATTGCACGGCACCGCACACGCCCCGGCACCCGCGACGGCGGGGGTGGTAGGAGTCGTAAACCTGAAACCTGCCAACGCTTTCTCATCGACCCGTGGAGGTCAACCCGGTGAGCGTGAACATCAAACCGCTCGAGGACAAGATCGTTGTCCAGACGAGTGAGGCCGAGGAGACGACGGCCTCCGGTCTGGTCATCCCCGACACCGCCAAGGAGAAGCCCCAGGAGGGCAAGGTTCTGGCCGTTGGCCCGGGCCGCATCGACGACAAGGGCAACCGCGTCCCGGTGGACGTCAAGGAAGGCGACGTCGTCATCTACTCCAAGTACGGCGGCACCGAGGTCAAGTACAACGGTGAGGACTACCTGATCCTGTCCGCTCGCGACGTGCTGGCCGTCATCAACTGACGACCGCTCTGCAGCGCATGACGCCCCGGGGCCCCGTTCGACCGGGGAGCCGGGGCGTTCTTGCGCCCACCCACTTCGAAAGGTAAGCGGAAAACGCTATGCCCAAGCAGATCAGTTTCGACGAGGACGCTCGTCGCGCGCTGGAGCGCGGGGTGAACAAGCTCGCCGACGCGGTGAAGGTCACCCTCGGCCCGCGCGGGCGGCACGTGGTGCTGGACAAGAAGTTCGGCGGCCCCACGATCACCCTCGACGGCGTCACCGTCGCCCGTGAGATCGAGCTGGACGACCCGTTCGAGAACCTGGGTGCCCAGCTGGCCAAGAACGTGGCCACCAAGACCAACGACGTCGCCGGCGACGGCACCACCACGGCCACCGTGCTGGCGCAGTCCCTGGTGAAGGTCGGCCTGCGCAACGTGGCCGCCGGTGCCAACCCGACCGCGGTCGGCCGGGGCATCGAAGCCGCCGCGGAGAAGGTCGTCGAGGTCCTCAAGGCCAAGGCGACCCCGGTCAAGGGCCGCGACAACATCGCCCAGGTCGGCACCGTGACCTCGCGCGACGCCAACATCGGCGCCCTGCTCGGCGAGGCCGTGGAGCGGGTCGGCGAGGACGGCGTGATCACCATCGAGGAGTCGTCCACGCTGGCGACCGAACTGGTGATCACCGAGGGCGTGCAGTTCGACAAGGGCTTCCTGTCGGCGCACTTCGCCACCAACCCCGAGGAGCAGCGCGCCGTCCTCGAGGACGCCTACGTCCTGATCCACCGCGAGAAGATCTCCGCGCTGGCGGACCTGCTCCCGGTGCTGGAGAAGGTCGTCGAGGCGAAGAAGCCGCTGCTGATCATCGCCGAGGACGTCGACGGCGAGGCGCTGTCCACCCTGGTGGTCAACGCGCTGCGCAAGACCATCACCGCGGTCGCGGTGAAGGCGCCGTTCTTCGGTGACCGCCGCAAGGCCTTCCTGGACGACCTCGCCACCGTCACCGGTGCGCAGGTCATCTCCGCCGAGGTGGGCCTGAAGCTGTCCGAGGCCGACCTGAGCGCGCTGGGCAAGGCCCGCCGCATCGAGGTGACCAAGGACAACACCACCATCGTCGACGGCGCGGGCACCAAGGCCGACCTCGACGCGCGGATCGCCCAGATCCGCAAGGAGATCGAGACCACCGACTCCGACTGGGACCGCGAGAAGCTGCAGGAGCGGCTCGCGAAGCTCGGCGGCGGGGTCGCGGTGATCAAGGTCGGTGCGGCCACCGAGACCGAGCTGAACGAGCGCAAGCACCGCATCGAGGACGCGGTCGCGTCCACGAAGGCGGCCGTCGAGGAGGGCATCCTGCCCGGCGGTGGCTCGGCGCTGGTGCACGCGGTCAAGGAGCTGGAGGACGGCCTCGGCCTGACCGGTGACGAGGCGACCGGCGTCCGCATCGTGCGCGACGCGCTCACCGCGCCGCTGCACTGGATCGCCACCAACGCCGGCTTCGAGGGCGCGGTCATCGTGTCCAAGGTGCAGGAGCAGAGCTGGGGCCAGGGCTTCAACGCGGCCACCGGCGAGCTGACCGACCTGCTCGGCGCCGGCATCGTCGACCCGGTCAAGGTGACCCGGTCCGCGGTGGCCAACGCCGCCTCCATCGCCCGGCTGGTGCTCACCACGGAAAGCTCCGTGGTGGAGAAGCCGGCCGAGGAAGAGGAAGGCGCCGGCCAGGGCCACGGGCACGCGCACTAGGTTCCACCCGTGAACCGGGGCGGCACTCCCACGTGGGTGCCGCCCCGGTCTTTTGTCCGTTTTCGCCCGATCCTGCTTTTGCGGGCAAAAGCAGGATCCCCAGGTCAGGCGTTGGTTCCCGAGTCGATGGTGACCGTGGAGCCGGTCAGGAAGCGGCCCGCGTCCCCGGCCAGGTGGGCCACCGTGGCGGCGATGTCCCCAGCCTGCATGAACTGGCCGTAGGCCGACAGCGCCCGCTGCCCGTCGGCGTGGTCGCCCTCCGCCGGGTTCATGTCGGTGTCGGTGGAGCCGGGCTGCACCAGCACCGCGGCGATGCCCCGCGGCCCCAGGTCCCGCGCCAGTCCCCGGGTCAACCCCAGCAGCGCCGACTTGCTCGCCGAGTACAGGCTCAGCCCCGGCCACGGCACGCGCTCGGCCAGGTTGCTGCCGATGGTCAGGATCCGCCCGCCCTCACCCATGTGCTTCAGCGCCGCCTGCGCCGCCACGAAGACCGCCCGGACGTGGATGGCGAAGGTCCGGTCGATCTGCTCGACGGTGACCTCCTCGATGGTCGCGGTCGGGAAGATGCCCGCGTTGTTCACCAGGATGTCCAGCCCGCCGAGCGCCTCGGCGGCCTGGTCGACGGCGGTGCCGACGGCTGCCGGGTCGGCGCTGTCGGCCTGGATGGCCAGGCCCTTGCGGCCGTGCCCCTCGATCGCCGCGACCACCGACGCGGCGCGGTCGGGTGCGCTGGTGTAGGTGACCCCCACGTTCGCGCCCTCGGCGGCCAGCCGGGTGGCGATCGCCGCCCCGATGCCCCGGCTGCCCCCGGTGACCAGTGCCGTCCTGCCGTCCAGTGTGCCCATGCCCACTCCCATTCTGTATCGGTCGATACATAAAAGCGGCGCGTACGATGGGGCGTCAAGGGGTTTTGTATCGGTTGTTACAGAAGGTGGGTCATGTCACCTCGGGGCCGTCCGCGTGCGTTCGACCGGGACGCCGCGCTGCGTGAGGCCATGTATGTGTTCTGGCGACGCGGTTACGAGGGCGCGTCGATCGGCGACCTGACCGGCGCGATGGGCATCAACCCGCCCAGCCTGTACGCGGCCTTCGGCTGCAAGGAGGCGCTGTTCCGCGAAGCGGTCGAGCTGTACGGCCGCACGCACGGCGGGCTGACCGGCCGGGCGCTGGCGGAGGAGCCGACGGCCCGTCAGGCGATCGAGCGCATGCTGCGGGACAACGCGCGGGCGTTCACCGCGCCGGAGCACCCGTCGGGCTGCATGGTGGTGCACGCGGCCACCAACTTCGCCGTGGTCAACCAGGGCGTGCACGACTTCCTGGTGGAACAGCGCCGCGACAACCACCGGTCCATCCTGGACCGCATCCGCCGTGGGCAGTCCGAAGGGGACGTCAGCGCCGATGCGGACGCCGACGCCATGGCGCTGTTCTACGAAACCGTCCTCTATGGACTATCGGTGCAGGCGCGGGACGGGGTGGGCGCCGGGAGCCTGAAGTCCGTTGTGGACTCGGCGATGTGCGCCTGGCCCACCTTCGACGGCGGGAACTGACGAGGGCGCCTCCCGTGCCCGGGAAGCGCCCTCGTGCCCAGCGGTTTCAGGAGCCGGACAGGCTCAGCGAGCGCTTTCCCGCCTTGAGGATGTTCTCGCGCTCGGACTCCGAGAGCCCACCCCAGATGCCGTACGGCTCGTGCACCGCGAGCGCGTGCCTGCGGCACATCTCCAGTACCGGGCACGCCTGGCAGATGGCCTTCGCCCTGGCTTCCCGTCTCGCCCGCGCGGGGCCGCGTTCGCCGTCGGGGTGGAAGAAGGAGCCGCTGTCCATGCCCCGGCACGACCCCTCGAGTTGCCAGTCCCACACATCGGCGTTGGGGCCAGGGAGTCTGCGCGTGTCTGCCATCGTGACCGCCTCCGCTATCCGGGATTTCGCCGCCGGAATCCGCAGTTCCTACAACGCTCGCTACTCCATTCGGTGCAACGCGCGTAACGTTAGAAGCGCGCCAATACTTGTTCAAGAGCTGCGGCGTGATTCAGCCGTTAGGCATCCCCCGGGAGTGTGAGATGCCGCTCCACCCCGGCTTGCCGCCGTTCTGACCGGCGGGAATATTGGGCGGCGTGGGATCCGAGGGAGACTCAGGTCACGCAGCAGGCCGACCGGTGGCGCCCGCTGCGGACGAGCCCGATCCCGGAGAACCCAGCTTGCCGGTCGCCTCGGTGGCGCGGCGGCTGGGCGTCGCCCCCGCCACGCTCCGGACCTGGGACCGGCGGTACGGCCTCGGCCCCAGCCACCACGTCGGCGGGCGGCACCGGCGCTACGGCCCCGCCGACATCGGCCGCCTCGAACTGATGCAGCAGGCGCTGCTGCGCGGCACGTCCACCGCCGAAGCCGCGCGCTACGCACTCGAACGCATGCCGAAGACCGCCCAGCCGCGGCCCCGCCCGGCGCCCGTGCTTTTGCCCGCAGAAGCCGCCGGGCCCGAACCGGGCCAGTCGAGGCTGGCTCGGCGGCTGAGCACGGCGGCGCTCGCGCTGGACGCCCGCGCGGTGCAGCGCACGCTCGCCGACGTCATCGAGGGCTCGGGGGTGCCCTCGGCGTGGTCGGGGGTGATCCAGCCGGTGCTCGCCGCGCTCGGTGACCGGTGGCGGAGCAGCGGCACCACGGCCGGCGCGGAGGTCGAGTACCTGCTCGCGGGCGCGGTGCTGGCCGCGTTGATCCGGGCCACGCCGGTGCTCGACGTGCCGCGCAACCAGCGGCCGGTGCTGCTCTCGTGCGTGCCGGAGGAACGCGACGGGCTGGCCCTGTACGCGCTCGCGGCGGAGCTGGCCCGCCGGGGCCTCGGCACGCAGCTGTTCGCCACGCCGCTGCCCGCGGAAGTGCTCGCGGTCGCCGTGCGGCGCGGGGCGCCGGCGGCCGTGGTGCTGTGGGCGCGGCGATCGGGGGCGGCCGACCCGCGCCTGTTCACGCGGGTCACGCGCGGGCGCCAGCGGAGCCGGCTGTTCGCCTGCGGGCCGGGCTGGGACGGGACCGGCCTCCCGGCGAAGGTCGAGCTGCTCGGCGATCTGCGCACGGCCGTCGACCGCGTCGAGTACGTACTGGTCGGTTCGCGAGACTGACCGGGTGGAACAACTCCTGAGACAGGCCGCCTTCGGCGACGACCCCTCGGCCGCGCGGCTTCTGCGGGGAAAAGCAGGTTCGGGGTCGGCGAGGGAGCGGTTGCTGGCCGGGATCGTGGCCGGGGCCGAGGGGCGGTACGCCGCCGCAGCGACGTTGTTCGCGCAGCTCAGGGCCGGTTCGGACCGGGTGGTCGCGGCACACGCGGCGGCGGCTTTCGCCGCGCACCGGCGGCAGCTGGGCGGGCACGCCGCCGCGCTGCCCTTCGACGGTCTGGCAGTGGCCTATGCCGCTTCGGAACTCGGAAGGTCTGACGCCCGGGATCCGGATGGGCTGGATGCCGAGGGCGCGTTGGTCGACGGCCTGCTCGGCCTGGCCGCCGACAACCTCGGCCTCGGCCGCCTGGGAGCAGCGCGCCTCCTGCTGGCGAAGGCGGGTGACCGGCTTCTGCGGGCAAAAGCAGGCGACCGGTCTCGGCGGGCAGGTGTGGCGCCCGGCGCTGCTGTGGACGAGGGCGGAGGTGACCTGCTTCTGCGGGCAGAAGCAGGGGGCCGGCTCTCGCGGACGGGTGCGGCGCGCAGCGTTCCGATGGATGTGGACGGGCCGGGGGAGGCAGGTGACCGGCTTCTGCGGGCAAAAGCAGGCGACCGGCCTCAGTGGGCGGGTGCGGCGCGCGGCGCTCCGATGGAGGTGGCGGCCGGCGACGGGCCGGAGAGGGCGGCTGACCTGCTTTTGCGGGCAAAAGCAGGCGACGGGCCTCGGCGGGCAGGAGCGGCGGGGAGCGCGCCACTGAGGAGGGCGGGCGCCGGGGCGGAGGAGGCGGCTGACCAGCTTCTGCGGGCTAAAGCAGGCTCGGCCGGATGGCGGGGGCTGGTTCGGGCCGGGTGGGTCGGTGCCGAGATCGAGCTGGCCGCCGGCAACGCCGCCGCGGCGGTGGCGCCGGCGGCGGAGGCGGCCGCGCTGGCCGAGGAGCGCGGTGCCGTCCGGCACGGGATCAAGTCGGATCTGGTGCTCGGGGCGGCTCTGGCGGCCACCGGGGCTTCCACTGAGCGGCAGCGAGCACTCGATCTGGTCCGAAACGCCCGATTGGCGGCCGAAAAATATGAACTTTGCTCACTTATCTGGCCTGCCGCGCTCATTTCCGTGGATTTGGTTCCCGCGAATGGCCAACTGTACCGATCCAGAGCGGATACAGTGTTGCACGCAGTGTTACTACGCGCAGACCCTGGGGGGAGACGGCTTGCACGGGATTCACCCTGGGTGCCGGTGTAGCCCCGGAGTAGGCGGGAACGGCTCCGATGGCTCGACGGCGCACACCCATACCGACATCCGGGCTAGACCATTTCAAAAAAAGCCACCGGATCGTGTCAAGGTGGGGCCTAAAGCGTCCGATAGGGGATATGGAATGTCACCCGGCTGCAGGAAGGAAACCCCGTGACGACGGTCTTGATCTGCGACGACCGACGCAGTGTCCGCGAAGGGCTCACTCGCGTGATGTCTGCTGTTCCAGGGGTCAGTCGCATCGACTGCGTAGCGCACGGTGACGAGTTGCTGGCCAGGTACTCCCGGCAGCCGGTGGACGTCGTGCTCGTCGGCACCCAGCGGGCGGTGCCGACCGGGGTGGAGGCCACCCGTCGACTCGTCTCCGCGAACCCCCAGGCCAACGTCATCGTGTTCGGTGCCCCCGATGACGCCGGCAGCATCGCCGCCGCCATCGCCGGTGGGGCACGCGGCTACCTCCGGTGGGACGCGTCCCGCCCGGAACTCGTCGCCGCACTGGCCCACACCCTCGCCAGCACCTCGGTGCCCGCGCCACGGCAGCCGTCGGACCCCGGGGTCCAGCTGACCGAGCGCGAGTTGCAGGTGCTGCGCGGGATGAGCCAGGGCAAGAGCAACGGCCAGATCGGCCGCGAGCTCTACCTGTCCGAAGACACCGTGAAGACTCACGCCCGCCGGCTGTTCCGCAAGCTCGGCGTACGTGACCGGGCGCAGGCCGTCGCCCACGGCTTCCGCCGCGGTCTGGTGTCCTGACCGGCGAAAACCGCCACGCTCCCCACCCCACCGGTCGCCGGCTGTCCGGCCTCCTCCTGCCACCCAGTGGAGGACGCCGGACATTTTGTGCGCGCTCGTCTCGCCGTCACGCCCTCCTTCGTTGTAGGTTGTTGAAACTTGAAGGACCGGGTGGACGGATCCGGCCCCGCCACGCGAGGCGCGCCGAGTACGACCGTGAGCAAGCGCCAGCGATGCCGGACGGTACGGTGGGTGTCACCGGCGTGAGGGATGTCGAATGCCGCACGCCGGGCTCTTTGCACGCCTAGACGTAACACCGGGACTGTTGTCTGCGATGGCCAATGTGGGGGATGGACTGGACGAGCCAGTCGCCGCCGCTGTCGAGGGAGACCCCCAGGCAGTAGAGCGGCTGCTGGCCGCTATCCGTCCCCTTGTGGTGCGGTACTGCCGCGCCAGGGTCGGCAGGCAGGAACGTTCGTTCGCGTCGGCGGACGATGTCGCGCAGGAGGTGTGTCTCGCGGTGCTCACGGCATTGCCCTCGTACCGTGATCAGGGGCGCCCCTTCCTGGCGTTCGTTTACGGGATCGCCCAGCACAAGGTGGCCGACGCGCACCGCGCGGCGGCCCGCAACCGCGCCGAGCCGGTGGCCGAGGTCCCGGACGAGGTGGAAGGCGGCGTCGGTCCCGAGCAGCGCGCCCTGCAGGGCGAGCTGAACGAGCGCATGGCGCAGTTGCTGCAGGTCCTGCCGGACAAACAACGTGAGATCGTCGTCCTGCGCGTGGTCGTGGGGCTCTCGGCCGAGGAGACCGCCGAAGCGGTGGGGTCCACGCCGGGTGCGGTCCGCGTGGCCCAGCACCGCGCGCTCGCGCGGCTCCGCAAGGTACTGGCCGCTGAGGAGGTGGTCTGAGTGACCGAACGCGAAGGTCGGCGCGAGTACGAGCAGTCCGTGCCGGACCTGTCCGCGATGCAGGCGGACGACGCGCTGCTCGACGCCCTGGGCGGGTCGGACCCCCAGGTCGCCGACGCACTCGGGGACCAGGAACTGAACGCGCTGTTGCTCGCCTGGCGGCGGGACATCGACAGCCAGCCCATTCCCGAACTGATCGACACCGACGCCGCGGTGGTCACCGTCAAGACCGCCGCGCTGGCGCACAAGCACGGCAACCGCGGGCGCAAGCGCCGCCTGCTGGTCCCGGTGGCCGCGGCCGCCGCCGTGCTCGCCATCGCCTTCACCGGCACCGGCCTCGCCGCGCGCGACGCCCAGCCCGGCGACACGCTGTGGGGCCTGACCAAGGTGCTCTACGCCGACCACGCCCGCTCGATCGAGGCCGCCGCGCAGGTGCGCAGCGAGCTGAACGCGGCGGACATCGCGATCAGCGAGGGCAGGCTGGACGACGCCCGCAAGGCGCTCGACGACGCGCAGGCCGCGCTGCGGCAGGTGTCCGTCGAGGACAACCTCGACCAGCTGATGGCCCAGCACCGCCAGCTCAGCGCCCGCCTGGAGAACCCGGCACCCGAGGTGCCGCACCAGCCGGGCACCACCGCGCCGGGCACCTCGCAGACCGGGACCTCACCCACCGCCGGCCTTCCGCCGGTGGAGAAGCCGCAGCTGCCGCCGACGGACATCCCGACCACGATCCCGCCGGACAACTCGCTGCCCACCAGCAACCCGCCGGACCCGTCCACCCCGCCGCCGCCGACCCCCACCTCGGAGATCAGCTCGGGCGGCGGGTCGGAGCCGAACACCGGCACCGGCGGCAAGCAGGGCAACGCCGTCGAGGGCGAAGCCCCCGCCGCCACCCCCTGAGCCCGACAACGCGAAAGGCCCCCGGCACACGTGCCGGGGGCCTTTCGCCTCTTCGGGTGATCAGTAGGCGCTTTCGGTGGTCGTGACCCCGTCGGCGAACCCGCGGCAGTAGTCCCAGCTGACGTAGTCGGCCGGGTTCGGGTCGAACGCGGGCTCGTGCGGGCGCATGCGGCCGTCGTTGAGCAGCTGTTCGAGGCTGGCCCGGAGCAACTGCCAGTCGTGGTAGTGGGGTTGGTCGCATTCACCGCAGTCCACGACGATGCCCCGCACGCCGCGCGGGGCGAGCAGGGCTTGGTACACGGCCAGATCGGAGAGGTCGGCGAGCAGCTCGGTGCGCTCGTCGGCGGTGATCGGCTCGGTCACGTCGTCGTCGAGCCCGGCGACCTCCCTGGCGGGATCGTCCGGGTCGTCGGCGAACGGGTCTGGGGGCAACACGTCGTGCGGCACGCGCTGCACGGTACCGGGCGGGCCCCGGGTCGCGTCCAGATACCATCGTTTCCAGCGCGTCGAGTCGCTTCCACTACCCCTCACCCGCGCCAGGAAGGCCACCAGCCAGCCATGACCGAGCACCCCGCCACCTTCCCGACCAAGTTCGCCATGCTCGGGTTGACCTTCGACGACGTGTTGCTGCTGCCCGCGGAGTCGGACGTGGTGCCCAGTTCGGTCGACACCACCACCCGGCTCTCCCGCAACGTCAACCTGCGCATCCCGCTGGTCTCCGCGGCCATGGACACGGTCACCGAGGCCAGGATGGCCATCGCGATGGCGCGCCAGGGCGGCATGGGCGTGCTGCAGCGCAACCTGCCGATCGACGAGCAGGCCACCGCGGTGGAGGTGGTCAAGCGCTCCGAGGCGGGCATGGTGACCGATCCGGTGACCTGCTCCCCGGAGGACACGCTGGCCGAGGTGGACGCCCTGTGCGCCCGCTACCGCATCTCCGGCGTGCCGGTGACCGACGCCGCCGGCACGCTGGTCGGCATCATCACCAACCGCGACATGCGCTTCGAGGTGGACCACACCCGCGCGGTCAGCGAGGTGATGACCCGCACCCCGCTGATCACCGCGCAGGTCGGGGTGACCGCCGACGCCGCGCTCGGCCTGCTGCGCCGGCACAAGATCGAGAAGCTGCCGATCGTGGACGGCGCGGGCAAGCTGCGCGGGCTGATCACGGTGAAGGACTTCGTCAAGACCGAGCAGTTCCCGAACGCCACCAAGGACACCGACGGCAGGCTGATCGTCGGCGCCGCGGTCGGTGTCGGCACCGACGGCTACCAGCGCGCGATGGCGCTGGCCGACGCGGGCGTGGACGTGCTGATGGTGGACACCGCGCACGGGCACTCGCGGGCCGTGGTGGACACGGTGGCGCTGCTGAAGAAGGAACTCGGTGACACCGTCGACGTGGTCGGCGGCAACGTGGCCACCCGGGCCGGGGCGCAGGCGCTGGTCGAGGCCGGGGCGGACGGCGTGAAGGTCGGGGTGGGCCCCGGCTCGATCTGCACCACGCGCGTGGTCGCCGGTGTCGGCGTACCGCAGATCTCGGCGATCTACGAAGCCGACCAGGCGTGCCGCCCGGCGGGCGTGCCGGTGATCGGCGACGGCGGCATCCAGTACTCCGGCGACATCGTCAAGGCGCTGGCCACCGGGGCGTCCACGGTGATGCTGGGCAGCCTGCTGGCGGGCACCGCCGAGGCACCCGGTGAGCTGATCCTGGTCAACGGCAAGCAGTTCAAGACCTACCGCGGCATGGGTTCGCTGGGAGCGATGCGGTCGCGCGGCGAGGCGAAGTCGTACTCGAAGGACCGCTACGCCCAGGACGACGTGCTCTCGGAGGACAAGCTGGTGCCCGAGGGCATCGAGGGGCGCATCCCGTTCCGCGGCCCGCTGTCCACCGTGGTGCACCAGCTGGTCGGCGGGCTGCGCTCGGGCATGGGGTACGCGGGTGCCCGCACCATCGCCGAGCTGCAGGAAGCGCAGCTGGTCCGGATCACCGCGGCCGGGCTGAAGGAGAGCCACCCGCACGACGTCACGATGACCGTCGAGGCACCGAACTACACCACGCGCTAGCGCCGGAACCGGTTCCGGTGCCAGGATGGGGTGCCCGCCGCCTGGGACGCACCAGGAGGCACGTTCATGCGGCGATGGCTGTTCACCTCGTTGATCCCGGTTCTGCTCGCCGTCGCGCCACCGGCGCGGGCGGAACCGGAGTTCGCGCTGATGACCCCGGCGGAGACCGTGGCGTCGCGCACGGACCGGCGCCCGCTGGCGGGCGGGGTGCACGACCCGGTGGCCGGGCTGACCTTCATCTCGTGGTCCGGGGTGAACGCGGACACCTACGTCCAGGCCTACGACCACGCCGGTGGTGACTGGACCCCGCCGAAGCTGGTCGCGGACGGCGAAGCCGATCCGCACAACTACCCGACCCTGGTGCTCGCCGACGACGGGCACCTGCTCGTCTTCCGCGGCATGCACAACAGCCGGACCGTGCTGAGCCGGGCGCCGAGCCCGCATTCGCTCGACGGCGAGTGGACGCACACCGAGCTGCCCGAGGGCGACGCGGCGAGCTACCCGATGCCGGTGAAGACCGCACGCGGCACGCTCGTGCTGTTCTACCGGGAGACCACCCGCGAAATCGATCCCAGCGCGCCGACCGACTTCCGCCCGATGAAGTACCTGGTCTCGCGGGACAACGGCCGGACGTGGAAGAACTCGGTGCAGTTGACCGGCAAGGAGTTCGCGCTCGGTTCGAAGGGGCGGGCGGACCACCTGGACGAGGTCTACGTCGGGCAGCTGCGGTACGAGCCGGGTGCCTTCGGCAGGCCGGAGCGCATCCACCTGGTCTACACCTTGGCGGGTGGTGGTCCGGACCAGCACGTGCACGACTACTTCCACCGCGGCGTCTACCACGCCTGGTTCAACCCGGCCAGCCTGCGCTTCCACGCCGCCGACGGCCGTGACCTCGGCACCCAGGTCGACGACGCCGAGCAGGAGCAGTACCTCAAGGTCGCCGACACCCCGCTGGAACGACCCGCCGGGCTCAAGTCGCCGGACTACATCCAGCAGGTCGGCTTCGGCGCCGACGGCAAGCCGTTCGTGCTGTGGTTCCAGTTCGACGCGAACGGCGTGCCGCTGGACCACGCGGCCAGGTGGACCGGCTCGGGGTGGGAGCGCAGGCAGGTCGCGACGGGACTGCGGACCCGGGAGATCGAGCCCGCCGGACCGGGGACCTGGCGCGTCTACGCCACCCGCGACGGGCAGCCGGACATCGAGACCCACCTGCTGTCCGGACTGGACTGGCGGCCGGAGACGGTGATCCGCACGCCGAAGCCGGTGCAGCGGGTCGAGGTGATCACCGGTTTCCGCGACCCGGCGCGCATCCTGGCCACGGGGGCGTCGAGCGCGCGGGAGGTGAGCGTGGCCGACGGGGACATCTACGTCGCCGGTGCGCCCAACTGACGCCCCCCGCGTGCCGCCGCCGAGCCCGCTCGACACAATGTGCGCTGGAACATCGTGTTCGAGAAGGGACGTCACGTGCGGGATCTGGTCGAGATCGGAATGGGCCGTACCGCTCGGCGGGCGTACGACCTGGACGACATCGAGATCGTGCCGTCGCGGCGCACTCGTTCGTCCAAGGTGGTCTCCACAGCCTGGAAGATCGACGCCTACCAGTTCGACCTGCCGCTGGTGACGCACCCGACGGACGCGATCGTCTCGCCGGGCTCGGCGGTGGCGGTCGGCGAGCTGGGCGGGCTCGGCGTGCTCAACGCCGAGGGGCTGTGGGCGCGCCAGCCGGACGTCGAAGAGGCGGTGTTCCGGATCGTGCGGGCGGCCGAGGACGGCGACGGCGACCCGACCGCGCTCACCCGCGTGCTGCAGGAACTGCACGCCGCGCCGATCCGGCTCGACCTGATCTCCGAGGCGATCCGGACCGTGCGCGAGGCGGGCGTGACGGTGGCCGCGCGGGTGAGCCCGCAGCACGCCGCCGAGCTGACGCCGGACCTGCTCGCCGCCGGGGTGGAGATCCTGGTGGTGCAGGGCACGATCGTCTCCGCCGAGCACGTGGTGCGCGACGGCGACCCGCTGAACCTGAAGCAGTTCATCGCCGACCTCGACGTGCCGGTGATCGCCGGGGGCGTCGGCGACTACCGGACCGCGATGCACCTGATGCGCACCGGCGCGGCGGGCGTGATCGTCGGCCACGGTTACAGCCCGGGCGTGACCAGCACGGACCGCGTGCTCGGCATCGGCGTGCCGATGGCGACCGCGATCATCGACGCGGCGGCGGCGCGGCGCGACTACCTCGACGAGACCGGCGGGCGGTACGTGCACGTGCTCGCCGACGGCGGCATCAACGTCTCCGGGGACATCGCCAAGGCGATCGCCTGCGGGGCGGACGCGGTCATGCTCGGCGCGCCGCTGGCCGCCGCCACCGAAGCACCCGGCCAGGGCCTGTACTGGACGGCGGCGGCCGCGCACCCGTCGCTGCCGCGGTCGCGGGTGGCGGCGGGCCCGGACTACGCCGTCGACCTGAAGACGCTGCTGTTCGGGCCGTCGTCGGACGCCGAGGGCGTGATCAACCTTTTCGGCGCGCTGCGGCGGGCGATGGCGAAGACCGGGTACTCCGACCTGAAGGAGTTCCAGAAGGTCGGCCTGACGATCCGGAACTAACCCGCCGGTAACTTACTGGTAGTCAGGAAGCAGCTCGCGGGTTATGGTTTTACCTGTGACTGCTCGTAACACCACCACGGACTACGACGTCGTAGTGGTCGGCTCGGGTTTCGGCGGCAGCGTCGCCGCGCTCCGGCTGACCGAAAAGGGTTACCGGGTCGCGGTGATCGAGGCGGGCCGCCGCTTCGCCGACGACGAGTTCGCGAAGACCTCCTGGGACCTGCGGCGCTACCTGTGGGCGCCGCAGCTCGGGTGCTTCGGGATCCAGCGCATCCACCTGCTCAAGGACGTGATGGTGCTGGCGGGCGCGGGGGTCGGCGGTGGTTCGCTGGTCTACGCGAACACGCTGTACCGGCCGCTCAAGCCGTTCTACCAGGACCGGCAGTGGGCGCACATCACCGACTGGGAGGCGGAGCTCGCGCCGCACTACGACCAGGCGAGCCGGATGCTGGGCGTGGTGACGAACCCGCTGGTCACCCCGGTCGACGAGGTGATGCAGAAGGTCGCCGTCGACATGGGCGTCGCGGACTCGTACCACGCGACGCCGGTCGGGGTGTACTTCGGCGAGGGCGGCAAGCGGGTCGCCGACCCGTACTTCGGCGGGGCCGGCCCGGAGCGGACCGGCTGCACCCAGTGCGGCTCGTGCATGACCGGGTGCCGGGTCGGCGCGAAGAACACGCTGGTCAAGAACTACCTGTACCTGGCGGAGCAGGCCGGGGCGAAGGTGGTCCCGCTGACCACGGTGACCGGGCTGCGCGAGCGCGCGGACGGCTCGTTCGAGGTCGACCTGCGCAAGACCGGCAAGGTCTCGCCGCGGTTCCGGACCACGATCACCGCGGGCAAGGTGGTGCTGGCCGCCGGGACCTGGGGCACGCAGAACCTGCTGCACCGGATGAAGGACACCGGCGCGCTGCCGCGGCTTTCGGCGCGGCTGGGCGAGCTGACCAGGACGAACTCCGAGGCGATCATCGGTGCCGGGCGGCCGACCGTGGACCCGGCGCGGGACTTCACCCGCGGCGTGGCGATCACGTCGTCGATCCACCCGGACGAGACCACGCACATCGAGCCGGTGCGGTACGGCAAGGGCAGCAACGCGATGAGCCTGCTGCAGACGATCGCCACCGACGGCGCGTCGCCGGTGCCGCGGTGGCAGCAGGCGGTGCGGTTCCTGCTCAAGCACCCGATCCAGTCGGCGAAGCTGCTCAACGGGTACCGGTGGAGCGAGCGCACGGTGATCCTGCTGGTGATGCAGAGCCTGGACAACTCGATCACCACCTACACCAAGCGCGGCCTGTTCGGGCGGCGGAAGTACACCTCGAAGCAGGGGCACGGCGAGCCGAACCCGTCGTTCATCCCGGCCGGGCACGAGGCGAACCTGCGCACCGCCGAGCACATCGACGGCATCGCGGGCGGCACCTGGGGCGAGGTGTTCGACATCCCGCTGACCGCGCACTTCATCGGCGGCGCCCCGATCGGCACGGACGCCGCGTCGGGGGTGATCGACCCGTACCACCGGGTGTTCGGGCACCCCGGGCTGTCCGTCGTGGACGGTTCGGCGATCACCGCGAACCTGGGCGTGAACCCGTCGCTGACGATCACCGCGCAGGCGGAACGAGCCATGTCCTTCTGGCCGAACAACGGCGAGCCGGACCCGCGGCCGCCGCAGTCCTCGGGGTACCGGCGATTGGACCCGGTGAGCCCGGTTCGCCCGGCCGTCCCGTCGGATGCTCCGGGCGCCTTGCGCCACGGCTGACCAACGATGCCCGGTTTGTGCCGTGGTGTCTGAAGCGTCTTTTGCGGGCTAAAGCAGGTTCGCCTGGTCAGGGGCATCGCCGGAGCCCAGGCAGATGAAGGGCCGGCGTAGCGGGTCGACGCCGACGGCATCCGCCAGGGCGGTGGCGGGGGCGGCGTGCGCGGCCAGAGCCCGGTGGTAGTCGTCCATGGCCGCGGCGGCGGGGTGGTCGCCGACCCGGCTGGCCGCGGCGACCACGGTGTGGGTGCCGCTGGCCAGCAGGGCACCGGCGAAGCCGAGCGCCTCGTCGCCCGGCCGGATCAGGTTCAGCGCGAGTTCGCACGCGGCCAGCACCACCTGCCGGGGCGGTCTTCGCAGGGCGGCGACCTCGTGCGCGAACAACGCCCCATCGGCCAGTTCCAGCCGCGAGAACAACGCGTTGTCCGGTTCGTGCGTGCCGTGGGCGGCGATGTGCGCCAGATCGACGCCGTCGAGGGCGTCGAGGACGGTGCGCACGTCGGCGCGGTCGGCCGCGTACTGGGTGGCGTGCCGGTGGTGCGCGGCCAGCTTGTCGATCTCCCCGGTCGCCGCCAGCAGGTTCGGCCCGCGCACCAGCACCGTGCCCGACGACTCCGGGGCCGGCCGGGACGCCGCCAGCCACGCGGTCGCCGACGGCGCCACCACGATCGGCCGGTACCGCATCGAGCCCAGCACGTTCCACGGCACCGCGTACAGCGTCCCGGTCGGCACCAGCACCACCTCGCGGTCGCCGGTGAACTCCAGCAGCGGCCGCATCAGCTGCGCGTCGAGCAGGTCGGCCTCCTTGCGGGCCGACGTCGAGATCGCCTGCAGCAACGGCTCCGGCAGGTGGTCCGGCGCCATCGCGTTCAGGTCGGCGTGCAGCCGCCGCGTGCGTTCCGCGGCCTCGCGCGCCGAGCCCAGCCACACGATCCGCACCCGGCCGTCGTGCACCACCACCGCGAGCAATCTGTCGCCCGAGGCCGCGAAGCTGATCAGCACCCGGTCGCCGAGCCTGGCCACCACGTCCTCCACGGTGGCGACCGGCCGCGGCCGCCCCCAGCGGGTCGCGGCGTGCCAGCCGAGCCGGGTCGCCGCGTGCTGCAGCCGCTGGTACCGCGCCTGCAACCCGGCCACCGGCCTGCCGTCCAGTTTGGCCTCGCGCAACGCGTGCCCGACGTGCCGGATCTCCGCGATGGACTCGACCAGCTCCGTGTTCTCCAACCCGGACAACTGCTCGTACCGGTACATCTGCGCCCGCGTGCGCTCCAGCCAGTTGAACAGCTGACGCGCCTCGGTCGCCGACTCGCCGCCGTCGAGCACCAGCCGCATCGCCAGGTCGCCCAGTTCCTGCCCGTGCAAGGCGGTGCCGGACAGCAGTTCCAGCCCGCCCATGCGGTCGCGGGCCTGCCCCAGTTCGGTCAGCCCGGCCCGCGCCTGCGCGAACGCCTTGCGCCGGTTCCCCTGCGCGGCCGCCAGTTCCGCCTTGCACAGGCGCAGCAGCATGCGGTGTTCGAGCGGGGTGTGCGGCTTCGGGCGCGGCACGCGGCGCAGCAGATCACTCGCCTCCTCGACCCGCCCGCGACGCACTTCCAGTTGCGCGGCAAGGGTTCTCGCCAGTGCGGCGTCCTCGCCGAGGCGCAGTTCGGACAGTCGCGCGGCCAGCTGCCCCGCGGTGGACACCAGTGCCGCGGGCACGCGTCCGCTGGACAGCGCCCGCATCGTGCGGACCCGCAGGCCGAGCAGTTCGGCGACGGTCGCCCAGCCCTCCGTGCCACGCCGCCGCATCCGGCGCTGCGCGGAACCCGCGAGCTGTTGCGCGGTCTGCAGATCGCCTTCGAGCAACGCCGCCGCCGCGCGGAACAGCTCCGCCTCACCGAGGTCCTGGCCGACGCGCTGCCGTCGCATCTGCGGCAGCACCTCGTCCAGGTGCCGTCCCGCCTCCATCGCCAGCCCGGCGCCGAGCAACGCCTGCGCCTGGTCGATCCGCAGCCGGTGGAGCATGTCCGGGCCGAGGTCGAGGTAAGCGCGTTCGGCCTCGCCGTAGTGGTACAGCGCCTGCGGCAGGCGGCCGAGCCGCTTCTCCAGGTCGCCGAGCATGTGCTGCAGGTACGCGGTCTTCTGCGGGAAGTCGAACTCCGCGGCCAGTTCGCTCGCGTAGTCCAGGTCCCGCCGGGCTTCGGCGAGCCTGCCGAGGATGACGAAGGACAGACCGCGGTTGCTGACCGACGCGACCAGCGCCTCGGTCAGCCGTTCCCGGTCGCCGGGTGCGTCGGCGAGCAGCGCCCGGCGGTGGGCGATCGCCGACTCCATCAGCGGCAGGCTGGCCTCGTCCCAGCCCGCCCTGGCCAGCAGGGTGCCGTGGATGTGGTCGAGGAAGCCGCGGAGCTCGGTTTGGACCGGACCTCCGGGCAGTTCACCCAGCCGTGGGCGGACCGCGTCCAGGCGCGCGAGGCCGTCGGCGACCGTGCCG
This sequence comes from Amycolatopsis sp. NPDC045836, assembly GCF_056431745.1. Taxonomy (NCBI): domain Bacteria; kingdom Bacillati; phylum Actinomycetota; class Actinomycetes; order Pseudonocardiales; family Pseudonocardiaceae; genus Amycolatopsis; species Amycolatopsis sp. NPDC045836. The sequence goes on from NZ_JBWKKF010000001.1 coordinate 102,171, forward strand.
AACTCGGCTTCGGAGTAGGCGAGCCGGATCCACAGCTCGATGTGCAGCGCGAGCCAGCGGGAATCGGCTTCGCCGGAGATCGTCTCGAGCAGCGTGAGACCGCGCCGGAACAGGCGCATCGCTTCGCGCTCACGGCCCGCGTGCCGGATCCGCACGGCCGTTTCTTGCAGTTCGCCGACCTGGTCCAGTACCGCATCGCGGGCACGGGAACGCCGGTGCCGGCGGGTCGCTCCGGAATCGTGAGGGGCGGCCACCTGACTATCAGACCACATGAGGCCCGCAGACGAAGTCCGCCGGGCGGGGGGTCCCGCCCGGCGGAAGACTACGGCGTTCGCCCTACGAGGTGGGCGTGCTCGTGTTGCGCGGGCCCTGGGTGGTCGGGTTGGTGCTGGTGTTGCGCGGCCCCTGGGTGGTGGGACCGGTGCTGGTGTTGCGCGGGCCCTGCGTGGTCGGGTCGCTGGTGTTGCGCGGGCCGTCCGGGGTCTCTTCCGACTCCGGGACCAGCTCCTCGGTGGGCGTGCTCATAATCCGTTTCCTCCCTCGTGAATGCGCCGCTCGCCGGCGCAGCCAACCCTTTTCCGTGGCGTCGCAACCGATTGCGGAGATTGCACAAGGTGCGACGCTAGGTGTCCGGATCCGGTTCCCCCCAAGGAACCTTGGCTGAAGGTACCGCACGTATGGCGGTATGGGAATTACTTAGTGCACTGCCTATCGGCTGTATTAGTCCTAAAGAGTGACGTCGGTCAGCACGGTTACTTTCTCCTCCGTCAGGTCCGCCATCGCCGCGGGCACCCCTTCGCGGCCCCGGCCGGAACCCTTCACCCCGCCGTAGGGCAGTTGGTCCGCGCGGTACGACGGCACGTCGCCGATGATCACCCCGCCGACCTCCAGTTCCGCCGAGGCGCGGAAGGCCTGCCGCACGTCCCGGGTGAAAACCCCTGCCTGCAGCCCGTATCGCGAATCGTTCACCGCTTCGAACGCGGCTTCGGCGGAATCCACCACGGACACCGCGAGCACCGGCCCGAACACCTCCTCCGCCCAGACTTTGGCGTCAGCCGGCACATCGATGAGCAGCGTCGGCTCGACGGTGGCGCCGTCGCGCCCGCCGCCGGCGAGCACCCGGGCTCCGCCGTCGACGGCTTCCGTGATCCAGGTAACGATTCGCTCAGCGGAAGCCTCGTCGATCACCGGGCCGACGTCGACCTCGGTGTCGTACGGGTCGCCCGTGCGCAACGCGCGCACCGCTTCGGTCAGCGCGGGCACGAACTCCCCGGCCACCGCGCGTTCGACGATCACCCGCTGCACCGCGATGCACGACTGCCCGGCCTGGTAGTTGCCGAAGGTGGCGATCCGCCGCGCGGCCCCGGCCAGGTCCGGCCAGTCGGCCAGCACCACGGCCGCCGCGTTGCCGCCGAGTTCGAGCACCACGTGCTTGCGGGCCGCGGCGTCGGCGATCGACCAGCCGACCGGGACCGAGCCGGTGAACGAGACCACCGGCAGCCGGGGATCGGCCACCAGGGCCGAGGTCTCGGCGTTTCCCAGTGGCAGCACGGAGAACGCGCCGTCGGGCAGGTCGGTCTCGGCCAGCACCTCACCGAGGACCAGCGCCGAGAGCGGGGTGCGCGGAGCCGGTTTGACGATGATCGGCGCGCCGACCGCGAGCGCCGGGGCGACCTTGTGCGCCACCAGGTTCAGCGGGAAGTTGAACGGCGCGATGCCCAGCACCGGTCCGCGCGGCACCCGCCGCACCAGCGCCATCCGGCCTTCGCCGCCTTCGTCGGTGTCCAGCCGCTGCAGTTCGCCGCCGAACCGGCGCGCCTCCTCGGCGGCGATCCGGAACACCGAAACCGCCCGCCGCACCTCGACTTCCGACCACTTCAGCGGTTTGCCGCTCTCCGCGGTGATCACCTCGGCGATCTCCTCGGCGCGTTCGGCGAGCGCCCGCGAGACGTGGTCGAGCACCGCGGCGTGCTGGTGCGCGGGACGGCGGCGGAACTCCGCGGCCACCGCCGCCGCCTTGGCCACCGCCCGTTCCACCTGCTCCGGACCCGGCACGGCGACCGTGGCGACTTCGCTGCCGTCGAACGGGTGCGTGACTTCCAGCGTGCTCCCGCCCGGTTCGGGCAGCCCGGCGATCCAGGCGGGACGCGGTTCCGGGGTGAAGGTCTCCTCGCTCACTTGACCAGCACCTTCAGCGCGCGCCGATCGGCCATCGCCCGGTAGGCGGCCGGGATCTGTTCCAGCGGCATGGTCACGTCGAAGACCTTCCCCGGTTCGACCCGGCCTTCGAGCACGTCCGGCAGCAACTGCTCGATGTAGTGCCGCGCCGGGGCGACACCGCCGGTGATGGTGATGTTGTTGCCGAACACGTACCGCCCGATCGGGCCTTCGGCGTACTGCGGCACCCCGACCCGGCTGACCCGGCCACCGGGGCGGACCACGCCGACGGCCGTTTCGAAGGCGGGCCGGGTCCCGACGCACTCCAGCACGGTGTGCGTGCCGGTGCCGCCGGTCAGGTCGCGGACCTTCGCGATGCCCTCTTCACCGCGTTCGGCGACCACGTCGGTGGCGCCGAACTCGCGGCCGAGGTCGGTGCGCTCGCGGTGCCGTCCCATCAGGACGATGCGCTCGGCACCCAGCCGCCGCGCCGCCAGCACCGCGCACAACCCGACCGCGCCGTCGCCGATCACCGTCACCGTTGTGCGTTCGCTCACGCCCGCGGTGACGGCGGCGTGGTGGCCGGTGGAGAACACGTCGGACAGGGTCAGCAGCGACGGCAGCAACGCGGTGTCCTCGGCTACGGGCAGCTTGACCAGGGTCCCGTCGGCGTGCGGCACCCGGACCGCCTCGCCCTGCCCGCCGTCGACGTCGCGCACACCCCAGTTGCCGCCGTTCACGCACGAGGTGTGCAGCCCGTCCCGGCAGAACCCGCAGGTGCCGTCGGAGTAGACGAACGGCGCCACCACCAGGTCACCGGCCTTGACCGTGTGCACCTCGGCACCGGTGTCGGCGACCACGCCGAGGAACTCGTGGCCGATGCGCTGCCCCTGCTCGGTGGCCTCCCGGCTGCCGTACGGCCACAGGTCGCTGCCGCAGACGCACGACCGGAGCACCCGCACCACCGCGTCCGACGGCGTGCGGAGCACCGGGTCCGGCACGTCCTCCACGCGCACGTCGCCCGCTCCGTAGATCAGCGTGGCTCGCATCCCCGTCCCTTCCTCGAAGTCATCACCTGCGACGATAGTGGCCGACGAGAAGGAGGTCGGCGAGTGAACAGCAGCACCGGGCCGGTGCTCGTGGTGGACTTCGGGGCGCAGTACGCGCAGCTGATCGCGCGGCGGGTCCGCGAGGCGCAGGTCTACTCCGAGGTGGTCCCGCACACCGCCGCAGTCGACGAGCTGCTGGCGAAGAACCCGGCCGCGATCATCCTTTCGGGTGGACCGTCCAGTGTGTACGAAGAAGGCGCGCCCGCGATGGACCCGGCGCTGGTCGAGGCCGGCGTGCCGGTGTTCGGCATCTGCTACGGCTTCCAGCTGCTGGCCCGTGCGCTGGGCGGCACCGTGGAGGCGACCGGGGCGCGCGAGTACGGCCGCACCGAGGTCAAGGTCAACGGCGACGGCGGCGTCCTGCACGACGAACTGCCCGCGCGGCACCCCGCGTGGATGAGCCACGGCGACAGCGTGACCAAGGCCCCCGAAGGCGCGGTGGTCACCGCCACCTCCGAGGGCGCGCCGGTCGCCGGGTTCGAGAACACCGACCGCCGGATCGCCGGGGTGCAGTACCACCCCGAGGTCGGGCACTCCCCGCACGGGCAGGAGGTGCTGCGCCGGTTCCTGCACGAGATCGCCGGTATCCGTCCACAGTGGACCACCGCGTCCATTGTGGAGGACCAGGTGGCGGCGATCCGGGCGCAGGTGGGGGACGGCCGGGCGATCTGCGGGCTGTCCGGCGGGGTGGACTCCGCGGTGGCCGCCGCGCTGGTGCAGCGCGCCATCGGCGACCGGCTCACCTGCGTGTTCGTCGACCACGGCCTGCTGCGGGCGGGTGAGCGCTCGCAGGTGGAACGGGACTTCGTCGCCGCCACCGGGGTCAACCTGGTCACCGTGGACGCCCGCGAGCGGTTCCTGACCGCGCTGGCCGGGGTGACCGACCCCGAGCAGAAGCGCAAGATCATCGGCCGCGAGTTCATCCGGGTGTTCGAGCAGGCCGAGCGCGACCTCAAGGCCGAGGGCGACTACCGGTTCCTGGTGCAGGGCACGCTCTACCCGGACGTGGTCGAGTCCGGCGGCGGCGCGGGCACCTCGAACATCAAGAGCCACCACAACGTCGGCGGGCTGCCCGAGGACCTGGCCTTCGAGCTGGTCGAGCCGCTGCGCCTGCTGTTCAAGGACGAGGTGCGCCGGGTCGGGCTGGAACTGGGCCTACCGGAGACCATCGTGCACCGGCAGCCGTTCCCCGGGCCGGGGCTGGGCATCCGGATCATCGGCGAGGTCACCGCGGACCGGCTGGCCACGCTGCGGTCGGCCGACGCGATCGCCCGCGAGGAGCTGACCGCGGCCGGGATGGACCGCGACATCTGGCAGTGCCCGGTGGTGCTGCTGGCCGACGTGCGCAGCGTCGGCGTGCAGGGCGACGGCCGGACCTACGGGCACCCGGTGGTGCTGCGGCCGGTGTCCAGCGAGGACGCGATGACCGCGGACTGGACCCGGCTGCCGTACGAGGTGCTGGAGCGCATCTCCACCCGGATCACCAACGAGGTGGCCGAGGTGAACCGCGTGGTGCTGGACGTGACGAGCAAGCCGCCGGGCACGATCGAATGGGAATGAGCACCGCCCAGCGGCTCCGTTGAGGGGGCGACGGGCGGGAAGGAACAGCGAGAAAGGGCCCCGGAAACTCCGGGGCCCTTTCTCGTGAGTGGGTTATCGCCGCTTGCCGCTGAACGAAGCGCCGAGCAGCAGCAGGCCGACCAGCACCGCGGCGCCGGCGACCAGCCACCGCGGGTCGAACCCGGGCAGCGGCAGCTCGCCGTCGGTGAGCACGTAGGCCGACGCCCCGACCGTCGCCAGCCCGATCAGCAGGGTGAACACGTCGAGCCGGCGAGCGGGCCTGGTCTCGTTCTCGGTTTCGTCAGCCACGGCGCACCTCCACGCTGCCGGTCGAAGTCGTCACGGACAGGTTGTACTTCGGCCCGCCAGGGCCGTCGTCGCCCAGATCGGTCACGGTGATCGGCGCGTTGCCGAGACCGCTGTGCGAGCGGCCGAGGCACTCGATGTCGCCGACCGAGCTGGCGCAGGTGACCTGCACGTCGGCGTCCTCCGGCACCAGCACCGTCGAACTGCCGAGCGTGGTGCGCACGGTGGTGGTGACCGGCGTGTCCTCGGGTAGCTCGGTCAGGTTCAGGTCGATGTCGCCCGCGGTCTGCTCGTAGACCGGCAGCACCTCGTGCGCCGCCCGCGGGGTGGCGTCGATGCGGCCGACCCCGCCGCCGACCGCGTGGAACGGCACCGCGGTCAGCGCCACCCCGGCGATGGACAGCGGCACGGCCAGCCCGATCAGGCCGCGCCCGCCACCGGTGAGGGAAGCGGCGACCATGCCGACGCCGAGCACCCCGAGCGTCACGCCGATGATGTGCGCCGGGCTGAACCACGGCACCCCGGCGATGCCGAACGCGGTCAGCACCCCGGCGGTGACCAGCGCGACCGCGAAGGTCGCCTTGCTCGCCGCGGAGGAGCGGCGCCGCCGGACCGGGGGCGGGGCCGGCTCGTCGGCGAGCACCGGCGCCGGGTTCGGATCGGGCAGATCCCAGGCGAACGGCGCGGCACCGAGCGGATCCCACTGCGGGGGCGCGCCGGGACTGCTGGACACGGTGGTACCTCCGTCGGTCATGGTGAAGCCCGCGTCGTGGCCGGGGACCGGCGGCGCGGCGGGGCGGTGGAACTGGCCGCGGCTGCGGTGCAGCAGGTAGAGCGCGAGCAGGAGCAGGCCCAGGCCGAAGAAGCCGCCGCCGTCGAACCAGTTGCCGGAGAACGACCACGGCACGAAGAAGAACAGCGAGCAGCCCAGCAGCACGGTGAACGCCGGGTTCACCGAGGTCTGGCCCCGCCCGAGCAGCCCCTCGGCGGCCGAGACCTCGTCGTGCTCGTCGGCGAAGAGCAGCCAGCCCACCACGTACAGCGCGAGGCCGATGCCGCCGAACACGGTCGCGGCGACCAGCGCCACGCGCACCACCACGGGATCGATGCCGTAGCGGTTGCCGACCGCGGCCGCCACCCCGGCGACCTTGCGGCCCTGCTTCGGGCGCCGCGGACGGCTCACCCAGAAGTCCTTGACCGTCTCCTCGAACCCGTTGAAGCCCGAGGTCCCCGACGGTTGCGTCGATGTCCCACTCATGCCGTCGAGCATGCGGTCCCGGAGGCCGCGCGCACATCCGGGATGTCCCCTGAACTTGCTCAGGGGCGGTGCCCGGACCCGGGTCCGAATCCGGGGTTTCCCTGATGATTCCGGGCCACGGGCGTGTGAACATGGGCCACGTGCCAGAACAGCTCCAGCGAACCCCCGGAACGACGCCGGAAGCGGAGACCGTGGTGATCCCGGCTCCGCGCTCGGCGGTGGCCGAAGCAGGCCCGCCGAAGCTGTACCGGCGGCGGTCCGGGCGCGCGGTGGCGGGTGTGGCCAGCGGGCTCGCCGACCACCTCGACGTGCGCGTGCTGTGGGTGCGGCTGGTGTTCGCGCTGCTCGGCGGGCTCGGCGGGGTCGGGTTGTTCGCCTACGGCCTGCTCTGGGTGTTCGTGCCGCAGAGCGCCAAGGAGGAGAAGAAGACCGGTTCGCCGAAGGACCGCCAGCAGGCGCTCGGGCTGATCGCGCTCGGGGTCGGCCTGTCGGTGGCCGGTGGCGCGCTGACCGGGTTGTTCAGCGGCTGGGTGGCGGCGCCGCTGACCGTGGCGCTGATCGGTGCCGCGGTGGTCTGGCGGGAGGCCGACGAGTCGCAGCGCCGCCGCTGGCGCACCGGGGCCAAGACGGGTGTGGTCGGCACGCTGTCCGGGGCGGGCGGCTGGTCGGCGGCGATCCGCATCCTGGCCGGGGCGGCGCTGGTGATGACCGGGGTCGGGGTGGTGCTGCTGCGCTCGGGGAGCATGGAGCAGATCCAGTTCGCCCTGCTCGCGGTGCTGGCCACGCTGATCGGGGTGGCGGTGCTGACCGTGCCGTTCTGGGTCCGGCTGGTCCGCGACCTCGGGGAGGAACGCCGGGCCCGCATCCGCACCGAGGAACGCGCCGAGATCGCCGCGCACCTGCACGACTCGGTGCTGCAGACGCTGGCGCTGATCCAGAAGCAGTCGGGGGACCCGAGGGAGGTGGCGCGGCTGGCGCGGGGACAGGAACGGCAGCTGCGCACCTGGTTGTACGGGCCGTCGGGGTACGGGGACAAGGAGAAGTCGGGGTCGGAGGGGCTGGCGCCGTCCGGGGGGCGGCTGTCGGAAGCCATCGCGACCGCGTGCGGGGAGGTGGAGGACAGCTTCGCGATCTCGGTGCAGCAGGTGGTGGTCGGCGAAGCCGAACTGGACGAGCCGCTGACCGCGCTGGTGCAGGCCGCCAGGGAGGCCATCGTCAACGCGGCCAAGCACGCCGGGGTGGACGAGGTGAGCGTGTACGCCGAGGTGGAGCCGACGGCGGTGTTCGTGTTCGTGCGCGATCGGGGGAAGGGGTTCGATCCGGACGCGGTTCCCGGTGACCGGCATGGCCTGGCGGACTCGATCCGGGGGAGGATGGAGCGCAACGGCGGCAAGTGCCGTCTCCGCACCGCCCCTGGCGAGGGCACCGAGGTGCAACTGGAGATGCCGATCAAGGTTGGGAAGGTCGCGTGACGGACGAGGCGAAGAAGCCGGTGTCGGTGTTCCTGGTGGACGACCACGCCCTGTTCCGCGCGGGGGTGCGGGCCGAGCTGGAGTCGATCACCGAGGAGGTGCGGGTGGTCGGCGAGGCGGGGTCCGTCGCCGAAGCGGTGACGGGGATCGCGCGCACCCGCCCGCAGGTGGTGCTGCTCGACGTGCACATGCCAGACGGCGGCGGGGCCGAGGTGCTGCGCCGGATCCGGCCGGAGCTGCCGGACGTGGTGTTCCTGGCGTTGTCGGTGTCGGACGCGGCCGAGGACGTGATCGCGGTGATCCGGGCGGGGGCCCGGGGGTATGTCACCAAGACGATCTCGTCGAAGGAACTGGTCCGGGCGGTGGTGCGGGTGGCCGAAGGGGACGCGGTCTTCTCGCCGCGCCTGGCCGGTTTTGTGCTCGACGCCTTCGCCGACCGGCCCGGTTCGGCGCCGATCAGCGACCCCGAGCTGGACCTGCTCACCCCGCGGGAGCGGGACGTGCTGCGCCTGCTCGCGCGGGGGTACGCCTACAAGGAGATCGCTTCGGAGCTGTTCATCTCGGTGAAGACGGTGGAGACGCACGTGTCGAGCGTGCTGCGGAAGACCCAGCTGTCCAACCGCTACGAGCTGTCCCGCTGGGCCTCCGACCGCCGCCTGGTCTAGAACTACTTCGCGGGAGCCGGTTCCACCGGGACCGGCTCCAGTTCGAGGTCGTTCGCCCGCTTGCGCACCCTGGTCAGCGCGACCCCGGCGAGCACGACGACCATGCCGGCCAGCACCCGCGGGTCCAGTTGCTCGCCGAGGAACAGGCTGCCCAGCAGCACCGAAACCACCGGGAGCAGGTACCCCACGGTCGACGCCGCCACCGCGCCCTCGGTCTCCAGCAGCCGGTAGTTCATCGCGAAGGCGATCCCGGTGGAGAACACGCCGAGCACCGCCACCGCGGCGAACGCACCGAGGTCGAAGTGCACCGGCGTGGTACCGCCGACCGGCACCGCCAGCAGCAGGAACCCACTGGCCAGCAGCATCTGCGTGCCCGCGAGCACCATCGGCGAGGAACCGCTGCGCGAGAGGTGGCGCTCCTCGTAGACGAACACGAAACCGTAGCTGGCCGAAGCCGCGAGGCAGGCGAACGCGCCCCAGCTGAGCAGCCCGGACGCCTGCCACGGCGCGAAGATCAGCGTGGTGCCCGCCAGCCCCAGCAGCAGCCCGGCGCCCTTGGCCAGGCCCAGCCGCCGTTCCACACCCCAGATGACCGCGACCAGCAGCGCCCACAGCGGCGTGGTCGAGTTGATCACGCCGGTGATGCCGGAGTCCACCGTCTGCTCGCCGATGGCGAAGAGCAGGAACGGCAGGGCGCAGTGGAACAGCCCGGCGACGGCCAGGTGGAACCACAGCCGCCGGTCCGACGGCAGCCGGTGGCGGTTGAGCAGGCACAGCGCCAGCAGCACGGCGGCGCCGAGCACCAGCCTGCCCAGCACGAGCTGCACCGGCGAGAACGCGTGCAGCCCGAGTTTGATCCAGAAGAAGCTCGACCCCCACATGAGGGCGAGCGCGCCCATCCGCAACAGGGTCTTCGTTTCGGTCACCCCAGCCTCCTTGACGTACGGCTCCAGCCTCGCCAGGCCGAGAGGTAAGGACAAGCGAAATCTTCTGCAGTGATCTTTTAGCAAAACTGTAAGATCGAGCCCATGCTCGACGTCCGGCGCATGCAGGTGCTGAACGCGGTGATCACCAGCGGATCGATCTCCGCGGCGGCCCGCGCCCTCGGTTACACCCCGTCCGCGCTGAGCCAGCAGCTGTCCACACTGGAACGGGAAGCGGGCACGGCGCTGCTGGAACGCGTCGGCCGCGGTGTGCGCCCCACCCCGGCGGGCCTGCTGCTCGCCGAACACGCCGAAATCCTGCGCAACCAGCTTCTGCGGGCAGAAGCAGCTTTGACCGAGCTGAAGGACGGCCGCACCGGGAGCCTGTCCATCCGCTACTTCGCCACCGCCGGTGCGGCGCTGGTCCCGCCCGCCGTCGCCGCGGTGCGCCGCGACTTCCCCGGTGTCAAGCTGAGCCTGAAGCTGACCGAGCCGGAGGACCCGCTGCCCTCGGTCGAGTCCGGCGAGACCGACTTCGCCATCGTGGTGCTGCCGAAGCAGGGCCGGGAGGCGAAGAACGTCGACCTGTTCCCGCTGCTCGACGACCCGTACCGGGCCGTGCTGCCGAAGTCGCACCCGCTGGCCTCGAAGGAGGTGCTCGACCTGGCCGATCTCGGCGCGGAGCCGTGGATCGGCATCGAACCGCTCGGCCCCTGCCTGGACATCCTGCTCGGCGCCTGCGCCGAAGCCGGGTTCACGCCGGAGTTCGCCGTCGAATCGGAGGACTACGCCACCGGTCAGGGCTTCGTCGCCGCCGGGCTCGGGGTGATGCTGATCCCGGAACTCGGCCTCGGCTCACCGCACCCCGGGGTGGTGGTGCGGCCGCTGGCCCGGCCGGAGGTGGTGCGGTGCATCCACGCCGCGGTCGCCTGGCACGCCAGGGAGCTGCCGGTGGTGCGGCACCTGGTCGACGGCCTGCGGGCGGCGTCGGTCAGACCAGGAACAGTTCGGTGAAGGCGATGCCCATGGCCACGGCGAAGAACAGCGCCAGCGCCAGCACCACCCAGCGGCGGAGCTGATTCCCGTCCGGCCGGGTGGGCCGGGGCAGTCGCGACCGCGCCGGCTGCGGTGCCTGCGGGGGCACCGGCCCCATTTCGCCGATCCGGGTCTGCTGCTGCGGCTGCCCGCCGTACTGCGGTGGGGGCGGCGTGGTGACCTCGGGCAACGCGGTCGCGGTCGGCGGGATGAACGCGGTCTGCCTGCCGTCGGTGATCGCCTTCAGCGACGCGATGATGTCCGACATGGTCGGCCGGGTGATCGGGTCCGCGCGGAGCATCTTCGACAGCGCCCCGGAGAGCACCCCGGTGTGGTTCGGCTGCACCTGCGGCCCGGTGCCGTCCGGCCCGGCCGGCGGCACGCCCTCCACCGCGGCGAACAGCGTGGCGCCGAGCGAGTAGGCGTCCGAAGCCGTGGTCGGCGTCTCACCGCGCCGCACCTCGGGCGAGAGGTACGCCGGATCGAGCCAGCCGGAGATGCCGATGTCGGTGAGCTTGACCCCGCCGTCGTCGGCGAGCAGCACGTTGCTCGGCTGCAGCCCGCGGTGCGGGATGCCGGCGGCGTGCGCGGCGATCAGCGCCGAACCCAGCTGCACGCCGAGGAAGGCGGCCTGCTCCGGGGTGAGCCTGCCGTACTCGGACAGGAAGTCGACCATGTTGCGCGACGGCACGTACTCCATCGCCAGCCACACGTCGGCGCCGTCGCGGACCACGTCGTGCACGGTGATCGCGCAGGCGTGCGAGATCCGGGTCGCGTCGTGACCCTGCTGCACGGCGACCGCCCGCGCGTGCTCCGCCTGCTGGGGATCGAGTCCTGGGGGCAGGTACAGCCGCTTCGCGGCCACGTTGCGGTGCAGGCGCGTGTCGTACGCCATCCAGACGATTCCCGCACGCCCGCGGCCGATCGGCTGGTCCAGCCGATAGCGGCCGCCGACGAGCGCGCCCTGAGAACTCAATCAACTACCTCTGTCACACCAGCGATCCGGAGTACTGGCCACCCACACTAACCGTTGATCGACTGCCACCGCGTCACCGCGAACGTGAACTCGCCTACTCCGTGCCCGACGGCGGCGGGTCGCTCGGCGGATTCGACGGCGGGGGATCCGACGGCTTCGGCTTCGACGACGTGGGCTTCTCCGACGTCGGCGTCGGATTGTTCGGCGGCGGCGGGTCGTTGCCCTTCGGCGGTGCCGAAGAGGTGGGCCTGGTCGGCGCCGCCGGGTCGTCCGCGGGCTCCTCCGCGCTCGGCTCCACCGCCGAGCTCTCCGTGCTCGGCGGCGCGCTCGAACTCGGCGCCGGCGGCGGCGCGAGCGGGGCGTCGCCGTTGGCCTTGTCCTCCGGCAGGAGGATCCACACCCCCAGCGCGATCAACGCGACCAGCACGATGCCGCCGATCGCGGCCGGCTTCTTCCACGCCCCGGGGTTCCCGGCCGGTGCGGGGGGCGGGGTGCGCTGCGGTTCCGGCTCGTAGTCGTCGTCGGCGTAGGACCGCGGCGGCACCGGCGCCACCGCGGTGGCCGCCCCGGCCGCGCGGAACCGGTTGCTGTCGTAGTCCTCTTCGGGATAGCCCTCGGCGGGTGGGTAACCGTCGTCCGGGCGGTCGTCGTAGAACCCGCCCGCGGCCGGGGTGTCCGAGAGGGTGCCGGAGTAACCACCGGACACCCCGTCCGGTTCCGGCAGGGTCTGCGTGCCCAGCGCCCCGGCCGCGGCACCGGCTCCGGCGGCGCCGGCCACCGCAGACGGCGAGGCGTGCACCTCGGTCGGGCCGCCCAGCGGGGTCTCCCCGCGCGCGACCGCGTCCAGCAGGTCCTCGCACTCCTCGGCGGTCGGCCGGTGGTCGACCTCGGGGTGCAGCATCACCGCGAGCACGCTGGCCATCGGCCCGGACTGGCGCGGCGGGTTGATCTGCCCGGCGGCCACCGCGTGCAGCAGGCTCAGCGTGTTCTCGCTCAGCCCGAACGGCGGCTGGCCCTCGCAGGCCGCGTACAGCGTCGACCCCAGCGAGAACACGTCCGACTCGGGCCCGGGGTCACCGCCGATGGCCACCTCGGGCGCCAGGTAGGCGGGCGTACCGGCGATCATGCCGGTTTTGGTGACCGTGACGTCGTCCTTGGCCCGCGAGATGCCGAAGTCGGTGATCTTCACGTGGCCGTTGCCGGCGATCAGGATGTTGCCCGGCTTGATGTCGCGGTGCACGATGCCGACCGCGTGCGCCTCCTTCAGCGCCGCCGCGATCTGCGCGCCGATCCGCGCCACCTCCATCGGCGGCAGCGTTTTGTGCTCGTGCAGCACCTGCGCCAGGCTGGTGGAGTTCAGGTACTCCATGATCAGGCAGGGCTGGCCGTTGTCGTCGGTGACCACGTCGAACACGGTGATCGCGTTCGGGTGGTGCAGGCGGGCGGCGATCCGGCCCTCGCGCATGGTGCGCTGCCTGGCGTCCTCGGCCTCGTGCCCGTCCAGTCCCGGCTGCAGCAGCAGTTGCTTGATCGCGACCGTGCGCGCCAGCACCTCGTCGTGCGCTTGCCAGACGGCACCCATCGCGCCGGTGCCGATCCGCTGGACGATGCGATACCGGCCGGCGACCAGGCGACCCTCGTCGCTCACGCGACCTCCTTCTGGTGCTCCGCGGGCCTGATGGTGGAACCCGCCCGCTGAGCGTATGCACAGTGGGACGGTCTGTGGGCCGGGTTTGCCGAGACCGTCTCGTGACAAGGCTAGGGCGTTAACTCTGCGCACACGCAGGTGGCACCCCACGCGGGTGAAACCCGATCACCACGAACGGCGAAGAGCTTAGGAGGTGTGCTGGGCCGACAGCAGGCGGGCCTGGGAGATCAACCCGCGCTCGTCCCCGGTGAACCACAGCTGCTGGGTGACCCGCAGCCGCTGGCCGTCGTCGTCGTACATGCTGACCACGGCCAGCACCGAGCCGTCCGGCTGCTCGCGCACGCTCTCCACGCGCACCGAGTCCATCGTGCTCCACGCCCGGACCAGGTCCCCGGACCGGGACCCGGCCAGCGTGCCGGTCAGCATCGCCAGCGCACCGCTGGGGTTGACGTCCACCTGCCGGTAGAACCGCTCGACCAGGTCGCGCTTGCTGACCGGGGTGGCGGTCGAGGTGCCTGCCGCCGGGGTCACCGAGCCGGGCACCACCCGCGCCACCGGCACGCCGGGTGGCGGGGTGGCCGACGGACTCGTCGACGTGGTTCCGGACGTGGCGGGCAGGGTGGGGCCGGTGGCCGCCGAGTGGTCGCGCGGCGTCGGGATGGCGAACGCGCCCAGCGCGGCCGCGCCGGTGATCGCCGCTTCGGCGGGCTGGGCGGCGTCGGCGCCGGGGTGCGCCGGTGGCCGGTCGCGCAGCATCGCGGCCGCGGCGATCGACCCGGTCAGCAGTGCCGCCGCGCCCAGCAGGCCGAGCAGCTTCGACCGCCGGGCGAACCGGCTCTCCGGCTCCTGCGGCGGCTGCTCGGGTCTTGGCTCGGGAACGCCGGGTGCCGCGGCCGGGTCGGGCAGGAACCGCTCCGGCGCGGCGAGCACCTCCTCGAGGTGCGCGCGATCGACCAGTGGGTCGGCGAGGATTTCCGGCGGGACGATGTCCTCCACCCGCGGCCTGGCCGGCTCCGCCTGGATACCGGTTGTCTCGTGCACGCCTCCAGGTAACCGAACGAGCACGGCCCGGAGCCACCCTCAGTCGGCGGATTGCTGCTCCCGCACGACGAACGGCAGCCGTGACCACCCACATGGCGCAACGGCACACCGTTCAACGATCCGCCGAACAGCCCACCGCTCGGTTGTAACGCTCCTACCGGCCGTCGTCGGTGATCTTGTCTTCCTCGTTGAACACCAGCGTGCGCTGCTCGGTGGTCTTGCTGCCGTCTTCGTGGGTGACCTCGACGGTGTTCACCGTGACCCCGTCGTTCGGGTCCACGTAGATGTGCTTGACCTCGAAGTACGCCACGTCGGAGTAGTTCTCCCGCAGCCCGGACTCGCCCTGCGCCCGCAGTTCGCCGTCGGTCAGCGCGGCGGCCGATCCGGGGTCCTCGGTGACGGTGTTGAAGAACTGCTCCGAGTGGTCCGCCATGGTCTTCGCGTCGTAGCCGGTCTGGTAGCGCTGCTTCTCGAACTCGCGCTTGGCCGGCTTCCGCGGCGGCTTCTGCAGCTCGGGCTTGGCCCGGCCGGTGTCCGGCTCGGTGCGGGTGGGCCCGCCGGGGGTGCGGTGCGGCCGGTCGGTGCCCCCCGCGGAGGAGGACGGCGCTTCGCCGGGATCGGCCAGGTCGCTGGACGGCGGAAAGCCGGTTTCCGGCGACAGCGGGTCGGCCGGCTCCGCCGGGTCCGCCGGGTCCGCCTCGTCACCGGTACCGGTACCCGTGCCGTCCCCCGGCAGCGGCAGATCACCCTGCACCAGCGGGTGGGTACCGCCGTTCTCACCGGGCCAGCCGTTGATCGCGCGGGTGTCCTCGGTGGGGGACTGGCCGACCAGGAAGGTGCCGGCGCACAGCATCGCGACCACCACACCGCCGGAGGAGGCGGTGGCGAACCAGGCCGCCTTGCGCCAGGTCCGGGGCGGGGTCACCGACGCGGGCACGGTGCCGAGGTCGAAGGTGCCGAGCCCGGCGGCGGGCGGGGCGACGAAGATGCGTGCCTCGTCCTCCTCCGGCACCGCGGGCGGGGGCGGCGGGGTCAGCGTGACCTTGGTGCGGCGGACCGGCTGCAGCTCACCGGTGCCGTCGGTGCTGCCGGTGCTGTCGGTGCCGTTGCCGGTCGCCGGGATCGGCACCGTCGGCCGCGAGTCGCCGCGCTGGCTGGGCAGCGTCGGCAGTGTCGGCAGCGTCGGCAGCGGCGGCGGGGTGAGCGCCACCGGCAGCACACCGCGGGAGGCGCGGAAGCCGGGGTCGGTGCGGGCGGCCGGGGGCTCGAGGATCCCGGTGCCGCCGGACGAGCGGTGGGAGCGGTGTCCCGGGGCCGGCGGCACGGCGGGGGTCCAGGTACCGGCGCCACGGCGGCGGTGGCGGCCGTGCCCGGTGGAGTCGATCCTGCCGGTCATGCTGGGTGGACTCCTCCTCCCTGCGGCTGGTGACGGTGGTGCTGTCCGGTTCAACCCGATCGGACCAGGGTGAGCGGGGCGTCTGCACAGCTCATCTGCACGCGCATCCGGCTGTGCACATGCGAGACCAACGGCCTCGCCTGCCGAACTGACACGCGGGTCCTCTCGTACGAACAGCCTAGAAGGCCCAGACCGGAAACGCGCCATCGAATCTGCAAGTTGCAGAAATTTCACTCCGACGGGCGCGCTGGGCGGGTGGCGACCCACCAACGGCACCAGGAGTTGCCGCTCTGAGTGTGCCTTCGGCCCTCAGCCGCCGCTGCGGTACCTCTGCTGGGTGGACTGCAGCGCCTTGGTCGCTACCGCTCCGCTGCCCGCCGCCAGCACGATCGCCAGCACGTCCATCGGAATGGCGTCGCTGCCGGTGATCAACAGGGCCAGGAACGAGGCGGCGGTGGTGCCGCCCGCCACCGCCCACCGGCTGCGCACGTACTGCGCGATCGGCGAACCGCCCGCGCGGTCCTTGGCGGCCTTGTTCAGCATCGCGAGGTAACCGGCGTGGCCGAGCGCGGCGAGCAGGCCGGCGATGGCCACCACGACGGCGATCAGGTTGACGATCGTTCCCATACCGCCCAGTGTGCCCGGTTCCGGCCCGCCGCGGCTCAGGGCACACCCTGAACTTCCGGCTTCGTTACCTACCGGCCGAGGCGCCCGCGCCCCAGGTTCAGCAGCGCCATCGCCAGCTCGCGGCCCTCCGGGCCCAGCTCGCGGTAGCGGGCCAGCACGTCCATTTCGCGGTTGTAGACGATGCGCGTGCCACCGGCGGCCATCCGCGCGGCGCCGATCGTCTTCGACACCTCGACCCGGCGCTTGACCAGGCGCAGGATCTCCTGGTCCAGCCAGTCGATCTCCTGGCGCAGCGCGTCGATGTCCTCGGCGGCGGTGAGCTGCTCTGGCTGCTCGGTCTGGGGGTTCATCGGGACCTCCGTGATCGGGTCCGGATCCGCTTCGGGTCCCAAAGCCTGCGAAAGCCCCGGGTCCGTGGACTCCGGGGCTTCGTGGTGACTGCGTTGCGGCACTACGCGATCACGGGAGCCGGAGTCCGGGTCCCGTAAAAAAATCGGTGGTCTTGCCGCACACCGTCAGTATTGCACAACGTCACGCCGCCGGGGGCGGAACCCGCGCACCCAGGCGTGTGCGGCGACGCTGACCGCAAGCCAGAAGAGGGGCGCGGCGGGCCAGAAGAACTCCCCGTCGGAGACCACCCACCGCACCACGACCAGCACGCCGGTGACGGCGGCGACCGCCGCGTGCGCGCGCAGCGCCCGCACCGGCGGGCGGCCGCGCGGCGGGCGTTCCGGTGGCAGGTCCGCGGTCAGACCGGCCAGCTCGTGGGTGTGGGTGGCGGCGTAGACCGCGGCGACCCGTTCGTCGGTTTCGGTGAGGGTCAGCCTGCCCGCCGCTCCGGCGGCTTGGACCCGGCTGGCGACCCGTTCGCGTTCGGCGTCCGAAGCGCGGATCCTGGCTGGTGTGGGCTCTGTGCTGGACATGCCCCCAGGGTGCGCGCGGGTGGCGCGTCCCGGCGTCGGCCCGGGAGCGGCTCCGCCACCTGCGTCCGGTGCCGTACTCCGTCGGTCCCGCCGAGTAACGTGGACAGGCGATGGACACCCTCTTCGATCTCCCCGCCGCCACCGGTGAGCCCGCCCTGCTCGCCGACCTCAACCCCGCCCAGCGCGCCGCCGTCACGCACGCCGGCGCGCCGCTGCTGGTCGTCGCCGGCGCGGGCTCGGGCAAGACCAGGGTGCTCACCCGGCGGATCGCCTACCTGCTCGGCGAGCGCGGCGCGCACCCCGGGCAGATACTGGCGATCACCTTCACCAACAAGGCCGCCGCCGAGATGCGCGA
Source organism: Amycolatopsis sp. NPDC045836 (assembly GCF_056431745.1). Classification (NCBI taxonomy): domain Bacteria; kingdom Bacillati; phylum Actinomycetota; class Actinomycetes; order Pseudonocardiales; family Pseudonocardiaceae; genus Amycolatopsis; species Amycolatopsis sp. NPDC045836. The sequence goes on from NZ_JBWKKF010000001.1 coordinate 119,622, forward strand.
GCGGGTGGCCGCGCTGGTCGGCAGGCGCGCCAACGCGATGTGGGTGTCCACCTTCCACTCCATGTGCGTGCGGATCATGCGGCGCGAGGCCAAGACCCTCGGCATGACCTCCAGCTTCTCCATCTACGACGCCGACGACACCAAGCGCCTGATCACGCTGGTCGCGCGCGACCTCGACCTGGACCCCAAGCGCTACCCGGCGCGCACGCTGGCCATCCACATCTCGAACCTGAAGAACGAGCTGCTCGACGCCGAGGACGCCAAGGCCAAGGCGGGCAACGACCTGGAGCGGCGGGTCGCCGAGGCGTACGCGGAGTACCAGCTGCGGCTCGGCCAGGCCAACGCGATGGACTTCGACGACCTGATCATGCGCACGGTCGAGCTGCTGCAGAACTACCCCGACGTGGCCGAGTACTACCGGCGCCGGTTCCGGCACGTGCTGGTTGACGAGTACCAGGACACCAACCACGCGCAGTACACCCTGGTCCGCGAACTGGTCGGCACCGGGACCACCGAGTCCGGGGTGGAGCCGGGCGAGCTGTGCGTGGTCGGGGACGCGGACCAGTCGATCTACGCCTTCCGCGGCGCGACCATCCGCAACATCGAGGAGTTCGAGCGCGACTTCACCAACGCGCACACCATCCTGCTGGAGCAGAACTACCGCTCCACGCAGACCATTCTCTCCGCGGCGAACGCGGTGATCGCGCGCAACCCGAACCGCCGGGCGAAGCGGCTGTGGACCGATTCCGGCGACGGCGAGAAGATCGTCGGCTACGTGGCCGACAACGAGCACGACGAGGCCGCCTTCGTCGCGCGCGAGATCGACGAGCTGGCTGATTCGGGCGCGGCGAACTACGGCGACGTGGCCGTCTTCTACCGCACGAACAACCAGTCGCGGGTGTTCGAGGAGATCTTCATCCGGCTCGGCCTGCCCTACCGGGTGGTCGGCGGGGTGCGGTTCTACGAGCGGCGCGAGGTCCGCGACATGCTGGCCTACCTGCGCGTGCTGGCCAATCCGGAGGACACGGTCAGCCTGCGCCGCATCCTCAACGTGCCCAAGCGGGGCATCGGCGACCGGGCCGAGGCGGTGGTGGCCGCGCACGCCGAGCGCGAGCGGATCTCGTTCGCCGCGGCCCTGCGCGAGTCCGTCGACGGCAAGGTGGCGTTGATGAACCCGCGGTCGCAGAAGGCCATCGCGGGCTTCCTGGAGCTGCTGGACGACCTCGGCGGCCTGGTCGAGGCCGACGCCGACGTGGCGGACATCCTGGAGGCCGTGCTGGAGCGCACCGGCTACCGCCAGGAGCTGGAGGACTCCGACGACCCGCAGGACGCGTCCCGGGTGGAGAACCTGACCGAACTGGTCACCGTGGCCAGGGAATTCGGCGAAACGGCGGTCGAGCTCACCCCGCCGCCGGAGGATCCGGTCGTGGTGCCCGGCTCGCTGCCCGCGTTCCTGGAGCGCGTGTCGCTGGTCGCGGACGCCGACTCCATCCCGTCGCCCGACGGCGAGGACGGCGACGACACGGGTGTGGTCACGCTGATGACCGTGCACACCGCGAAGGGCCTGGAGTACCCGGTGGTGTTCTGCACCGGCTGGGAGGACGGCATCTTCCCGCACATGCGTGCCCTCTCGGAGCCCGCCGAGCTGGCCGAGGAGCGGCGGCTGGCCTACGTGGCCATCACCCGCGCGCGGCAGCGGCTGTACGTGTCCAGGGCGGTCGCGCGCACGGCCTGGGGCCAGCCCATGACCAACCCGGCTTCGCGCTTCCTGGACGAGATCCCGGCCGAACTGCTCGACTGGCGGCGGGAGGAACCCGCACGCGGTGGCTTCCGCTCCGGCTCCCCGCGGGCGGCGACCACCTGGGGCAGCCGCTCGTCCTCGTTCGGCGGTGACCCGGTGCAGGCGGGCCGGACGCGCACGACGAACTTCAAGGGCTGGAAGGACACGGTGGCGCTGAAGCTGGACGTCGGCGACCGGGTCAGCCACGACAAGTACGGCCTCGGCACGGTGGTCGCGGCCGACGGCAGCGGTCCCCGCGCCACCGCCACCATCGACTTCGGTGCCTCCGGCAAGGTCAAGCTGATGCTGATCGGCAGCGTGCCGATGGTGAAGCTCTAAAACTGTCGTACCCACCCGCTATAAACAACGTCGAACACGAGTTCGACGAGCGGGTGGGTTCCTGCGGCCCCCCGGGAGCAGGAGGAACGACATGTGGCGGAACTGTGCGGCCACGTCGCGGAGGTCGCCGCGGGAGCACCGGCGCCCCGCGCGCTGGCAGTCCACGCTGAAGTGTGCTTCGCGGTCCGGTCAGGTGGGTACCGCTCGACCCGCGCGCGCCGAAGGCCCGGACGACGCGGCGGGGAACAGGTGCACCCGATGCGGACGGCCCTCGCCTACCACGTGCGAGGGCCATCCACCGGAGGATCCGGAAGGAGGGGGATCAGATCTTGACGCCGCGCTCGCGCAGCCAGGGGCCCGGGTCGATCTTCTTGCCGCCCGGGGTCCACACCTCGAAGTGCAGGTGCGGGCCGGTCGACTGACCGCGGTTGCCGACCTCGGCGATCTGCTCGCCCGCCTTGACCTTCTGGCCGGCGCGCACCGAGAAGCTGTTCATGTGGCCGTAGACGTGGATCGTGCCGTCGTCCATCTGGACGCGGACCCAGAGGCCGAAGCCGCTGGCGGAGCCGGCCTCGATCACGGTGCCGTCGGCGGCGGAGAGGATCGGCGTGCCGATCGGCGCGGCGAGGTCGATGCCGTTGTGGCTGGTGCCCCAGCGGGCGCCGAAGCCGGAGGTGAACCGGGCCGCGGGGCACGGGTTCACGATCTTGGGCCGCTTGGCCTCTTCTTCCTTCTTGCGCTGCGCTTCGGCTTCGCGTTCCACGCGGGCACTGGTCACCGAGGCGCTGTCGTCCAGCTTCTGGACTTCGGCGGAGGCGTCGGTGTTCAGCGCGACCGGAAGCAGCTCGGGAGCGCTCGCCTTGGTGTCACCGCCGACGCCGAACGCGGCACTGGCGTCACGGGAGCTGGCCAGCGGCGTCACATTGGCGTCGGAGTCCGAACCGAGCGACTGGAGCGTCGAGCCGGCGGCCGCGGCGGCGAACGCCCCGGCGGCGACAGCGGCGACCACAACGCGGCCACGGAGGGCGGACGGGGGCGGGGGGAGCCGGTGGGTCCCCCGGACTCGGACGACCGCACCGTCGAGTGCGTCTTCGAGCGCCGGGGAAGGAACTTGGCCGCCGGGGGAGCGGTGTCGAGCCAAGACTACGGGGCCTTCCATCTTCGGGGAGCCAGATCTCGCGGCCGGACTTCGGGCGGGGGAACCCGATGAGCAACCTCGGGGGTGGTTGCTCGGCGTCCTATTCGTGACCTGACTGTAATGGGGACCCGGGGACAGTAACGAAGGGGCACCGCCCGGGGCAAGACGCGACGGCGCCCTCGGCCGAACGAGTCCGTTGCACGCCCGCGCTAGCAGCACCGATGACGCAAAGTAGACACCCGATTACGCCCACCGTGTGACTTGCGCAACAGCGTTGTCCCTGTGCCCGAGGTCACAATCAGCCCTCGGACCGCTCCCAAGGTCTCGATTTACCCGGTCAACCCCGGAATAAACAGTTGCCCTGCTCCGGCTGCCTGGCCCCGCCTGGATCCCTTGCGTCGGCGGTCACTTCCGCAGCTGTCCGGAACAAGGTGATCATGGCGCTGAGCAGGGCAAACGGTGCAGCACCTGTGCCACTTCGAGGCACCGGTGCCGCACACGAGGCCAGCGAATCGCGCAGGTGACCAGGACCCAAGTCCGGGCCAGGCCCCAGCTCAGGCGCGCCAGTCCGGACACGGGGTACTGCACTCAGCCGTGCCTGGCCCGGCTGTGTTCAGCCCGCTGGCGTCCAGCCCGGCCACCTTCGTCTCGGACGCATTCAGCCGTCCGCGCTGCGCCCGACCGGCCCCCGGCCAATCCGCTCCACGAGCCCACCTCCAGGCGGGCCCGCTCCACGAGCCCGGCTCCAGGCCGGCCCACTCCACCTGGCTGGCCCGCTCCACCTGGCTGGCCCGAACCAGCCCGCTCCAACAGCCCGGCTCCAGCTCACCGGCCAGCCCGCGAACCTGGCTCAACCAGCCACTCCACTCAGCCGAGCCAAGTCATCGGCTCTACTCAATCGAGCCAGGTCAGCGGCTCTACTCGACCGGTCCGAGTCGGCGGTTCTGCTCAATCGAGCCGGGTCGGCGGTTCTGCTCAACCGGCCCAGGTCAGCCGCGCTACCCGACCGGCCCGAGTCGGCGGCTTTGCTCAGCCGACCCAGGTCAGCGGGTCTGTTCAACCGAGCCCAGCCAGCCGCTCCACGCGGCCAGCCCAAGCCGACTGCGCAACCCGGCGCAATCCGGCTCAACCCGGGCTCACTCCCGCTGCGACGCGGCCCCCGCCCCGCAGCGGTCCGCCTCGCAGCGGTTCGGCACCCTCAGTGCCGAATCCCGGCCCCGTCGTCCCCGATATCCCCGTTGTCCCCGAAGTGCGTCGGTGGCCGTTGAAGGGCGGGTACCCGGGGTCCCCGCTCGGGTAAACGACCTCATCCGCCCGTCACCCCGTGGGGCGACACGCAGTGAGACGCCCGGCTCCCCGGCAGGTTGCTCTTCCCCGCCCCGTGGAACTTGCTAGCGTCGTCGCGATGACTCAACGCGCTCGGCCGGCGGGGCTCACCCCGCAACGGCTGCCCGGTCTCCTCTCCGGCGCGCTGACCTGCGGAGTGCTCGGCGCGCTCCTGCTCGCGGCCGGTGGCACCCTCCCCGCCGTCGGCGACGCCCGTCCTGGCTACCCGAGCGCGGCACTGCTGATCCTGCTCGCACTGCTGCCCGCCGCCGCTTCGGTGCTCGCCGTCGCCAGGAAGCGGCCGACACTGGCCGCCGGGGTGCTCGCCGGGGCCGCGGTGCTCGCCCCCGGGCGCCTCCTGCTGGACCTCCAGCTCCTCGTCGACCTCTCCACGGCCGCCCGGCCCGAGCTCCACGTGCCCGCCCGGCTGGAGGCGGGCACCCCCGCCGCCGGGCTGTGGGCGCTGCTCGCCGGGCACCTGCTCACCGCGGCCGCCGGGCTCGCCGCCGTCCACTTCGTGCGCCGGGAGGCCGAGGCCGAGGGCACCGACCTGCCCGGCGGGCCGCGGCTGGTGGGACCGGCGGTCGGGCTGGCCGTCGTCGCCGGGGTCGGGCTGGTGATGGCGCCGTTCGCCTCCGCCGACCCGTACCTGCCCGCCCGCAACGCCTTCGAATCGCCGTGGCCGGTGCTCACCGGCGCCCTGGCCATCGCCTTCGCCATGCCGCTGGGGGTGGCGCTGGCCTTCGGCTCCGGGCTGCGTGCCGCGGCCAGGGGCAGCGTGCTCGGCCTCGCGCTCGCTGTGCTCGCGGTCGCGGTGCCGAACCTCGTCGCCGGGTTCGCGGTCGACGGCGCCGACCCCAGCCCCGGGCCGGTCATCGCCATCGTCGCCGCCCTGGGGCTGGCTGCCTCGGCCATCGCCCGTCAGGAAGGCGCCCCGCGCGAGGACGACCCCGACGACCCCGACGCCGCCGAAGAGGCCAAGCTGCCCGGCCGCCGCAGGCTGGAGCTGGCGACCGGGGCGCTCGCCGTGGTCACCGCCGCCGCGGCCGTGCTCGGCGGGCTGACCGCGCAGGTGACCAGTTCCTCCCCCGCCATCGACGCCCCGGAGTCACCCGCCGCGCTGCTGCTGGTGGTCGCCGGGGTGCTGCTCGGGGTGCTCGGCCTGGCGCTGTTCCTGCCCGGCGTCGGCGCGACCCTGCGCCCGGCGCTCTCGGTGGCCTGGGTCGTGGTGCCCCTGTCCGGCACGGCCGTGCTGGACACCGTGCTCACCGCCGCCGGTTTCGCCGGGGTGCTCAGCCCGGGACCCGGGGTGACGTGGACCTCCATCGCGTTGTTCGCCGCCGTGGTCACCGGCATCTGCTCGGCCGTCGCGGGCATGGTCGAGCGCGAGAACGACGACGGCACGCGCCCGGCGGGCAGCGCCACCACGCCGGTGGTGGCCGCGGGCGTGCTGGCGGTCGCCGCCTTCGTCACCCCGGTGGTCACCGCACCCGAATACGACCCGCCCACCGTCATCACCGGTTTCGGCGCCTCCTGGTGGGGCGCGGTGATCGCGCTCGTCGCCGTGCTGGCCGCGCTGGCGCTGGCGTTGCGCAGCCGCCCGATGCGCGCGTTCGCGTTGCTGCTCGGGGTTCTTGTCGTCCTGGTGCTCCGCGCGGCCGAACTGCCCTTCCTGGAATTGGCCGGTGCGGCGAGCGGCATCGGCCTCTGGCTGGCGATCGCCGCCGCGGTCGCGACCGCGGTTTCCGCGGGCTTCGTCACCCGTGCCGCCGAAGAAGAACCGTGAGCGTTCCACCGCGGGTCCTGCTCGCCACCTTCACCGACGATGCCGCACTCGCCGGGGTCGCCCGTGCGCTGCGCGACGAAGGCATCGAAGTGGTCTACCTCGGCGCGGTCGGTGCCGCGGCCGAGGTGGTCAGCGCCGCCGAGCAGGAGGATCCGGCGGTGGTCGCGGTTTCACCGGCCGACCCGGACGGCGCCATCGCCGCCGCCGGGCTCGACGTGGTCGCTTTCGGGACCGGTCAAGAAGGCGTCGAGCGGGTGAAGATGGCCACACACGCGAGGTCAGGGGCCCGTCGGTGACCGACTTCACCGGGTGCGGAGTCCACCACCGAACCGCAGGTCGCTAGGGTCGACTCGGCGAGAAAAGCTGCCAACGAAACCAGCACAGTGGCGTGTCGTCAGGAGACTGGAGTAGTGGACCTTTACGAATACCAGGCGAGGGATCTCTTCGCCGCCCACGGTGTACCGGTGTTGTCCGGTTCCGTGGCCAATACGCCGGAAGAAGCCCGCGCGGCGGCCGAGCAGATCGGTGGCCAGGTGGTCGTCAAGGCCCAGGTGAAGACCGGCGGGCGCGGCAAGGCCGGTGGCGTGAAGCTCGCCGACAGCGCCGACGAGGCCAAGGAGAAGGCGGAAGCCATTCTCGGCCTGGACATCAAGGGCCACGTCGTGCACCGGGTGCTGGTGGCCGAAGCCTCGGACATCGCCGAGGAGTACTACTTCTCGTTCCTGCTGGACCGCGCGAACCGCACCTTCCTGGCGATGGCGTCGGCCGAGGGCGGCGTGGAGATCGAGCAGCTCGCCGTGGAGCGCCCCGAGGCGCTGGCCAAGGTGCCGGTGGACGCGATCACCGGGGTCGACAAGGCCAAGGCCGTGGAGATCCTGACCGCGGGCAAGTTCCCGGAGAAGGTCGTCGACGAGGCCGCCGACGTGGTCGTCAAGCTCTGGGAAACCTTCGTCTCCGAGGACGCCACCCTGGTCGAGGTCAACCCGCTGGTGCGCGACCCGCAGGACAAGATCATCGCCCTCGACGGCAAGGTCACCCTGGACGAGAACGCCGCCTTCCGCCAGCCGGGCCACGAGGCCCTGGTGGACAAGCAGGCCGAGGACCCGCTGGAGGCCAAGGCCAAGGCGAAGGACCTCAACTACGTCAAGCTGGACGGCGAGGTCGGCATCATCGGCAACGGCGCGGGCCTGGTCATGTCCACTTTGGACGTCGTGGCCTACGCGGGGGAGAAGCACGGCGGCGTGAAGCCGGCCAACTTCCTCGACATCGGTGGCGGCGCCTCGGCCGAGGTGATGGCCGCCGGGCTGGACGTCATCCTCGGCGACCCGGCCGTGAAGAGCGTGTTCGTCAACGTCTTCGGCGGCATCACCGCCTGCGACGCGGTGGCCACCGGCATCGTCGAAGCGCTGAAGATCCTCGGTGACGAGGCGTCGAAGCCGCTCGTGGTGCGGCTCGACGGCAACAACGTCGAAGAGGGCAGGCGCATCCTCGACGAGGCGAACCACCCACTGGTGACCGTGGTGGACACTATGGACAACGCGGCTGACAAGGCTGCCGAGCTCGCAGCGGCAGGGGCGTGAGATGTCGATCTTCCTGAACGAGCACAGCAAGGTCATCGTGCAGGGCCTGACCGGGTCCGAGGGCACCAAGCACGCGACCAAGATGATCAAGTCCGGCACCAACATCGTGGGTGGCGTGAACGCCCGCAAGGCCGGGCAGACGGTGACCATCGAGGGCAAGGAACTCAAGGTCTTCGGCACCGTCGAGGAGGCCATCAAGGAGACCGGCGCCGACGTGTCGGTCGTCTTCGTGCCGCCGAAGTTCGCCAAGGACGCCGTGGTCGAGGCCATCGACGCGGAGATCGGCCTGGCCGTGGTGATCACCGAGGGCATCCCGGTGCACGACTCGGCGTACTTCTGGGCGCACGCGGTGGCCAAGGGCGGCAAGACCCGGATCATCGGGCCGAACTGCCCCGGCGTGATCAGCCCCGGCAAGTCCAACGCGGGCATCATCCCGGCGAACATCACCGGCCCCGGCAAGATCGGCCTGGTGTCCAAGTCGGGCACGCTGACCTACCAGATGATGTACGAGCTGCGTGACATCGGTTTCACCACCGCCGTCGGCATCGGCGGTGACCCGGTCATCGGCACCACGCACATCGACGCGCTCGCCGCCTTCCAGGACGACCCCGACACCGAGGTCATCGTGATGATCGGTGAGATCGGTGGCGACGCCGAGGAGCGGGCCGCGGACTACATCAAGGCCAACGTGACCAAGCCGGTCGTCGGTTACGTCGCGGGCTTCACCGCGCCCGAGGGCAAGACCATGGGCCACGCGGGTGCGATCGTCTCCGGTTCGTCCGGGACCGCGGCCGCGAAGAAGGAGGCCCTCGAGGCCGCCGGCGTGAAGGTCGGCAAGACGCCGACCGAGACCGCCAACCTGGCGCGTGAGCTGTACAACTCGCTGCACTGACAACGAGTCACCACCGGCGGAGCCGGCCACCCGATCGGGTGGCCGGCTCTTTTCGGCTCGGCGTCCGGCCGACGAAACCACGACGGCCCGGGGAACGTCCGATCCAGCGGGCGGGCAGGGGGCGCTGGTGCGCTAGCGTTCAGTAACCAAAGAAGAAGCCGCCTCTTAGCCACGACGAGTGGCCGGTCGGATGACAGGAGAACACGGATGTCCTTTCCCAGCAGTGGGCCTGGTTACCCTCCGCAGGGTGGCGGCCCCCACAATCCCCAGGGACCGGGTACCGGGTCGTTCCCCCCGGTCGGCCCGCCGCCGCAACAGCAACAGCAGCAGCAGCAGCCGGGCCTGCAGTCCGGGGCGCTGAACTTCGCCGTCATCCTGGCGCTGGCCGTTTCGGTGCTCGGCCTGGTGCAGTACTTCGTCGGGTTCTCCGACGAGGCTTCGCCCGCGGACGAGTCGACCACCTGGTTCCTGGTCGGCGGCCTGCTCGCCGCCCTGCGCGTGCTGCCGAACGGGCCGCGGGTGCTGCCGTTCGCCGCGCTGATCAGCGTGCTCGGCGCGCTGCAGGCGCTGGACCACGTGATCGGCTACGGCGAGAACGACCAGGTCCCCGGCATCATCACGGTGATCGTCATCCTCGGCTTCCTGCAGCTGATCGCCGCGGTCGCGGCACTGCTGTTCGACTACGACGTGCTCAAGCTGCCCGCGCCGAAGCCGCAGGGCGCCCCGCAGTACGGCCCGCCCACCGGCCAGCAGCCGGGCCAGCCGGGGCAGCCCGGGCAGTACGCCCCGCAGCAGCCGCAGTTCGGCGGCCCGCCGCCCGCCTCGTCGCAGCAGCCCACGCAGTACCAGCCCACCGGTGGCCAGCAGCCCGGCGGACAGCCCGCCGGTGGCAACGGCCCGGACTCGGGCGGGTTCTCCGCGCAGCCGACGCAGTACTCCACGCCGGTCACGCCGCCCCCCGGCCAGCAGCAGACCTCCTACGCCCCGCAGCAGGGCCAGTTCTTCCAGTCCGGTGGCAGCGGTGCCGAACCGGGCGGCCAGCAGTCGCCGGGGACCCCGCCGGGCGGGTTCACCAAGCCCGGCAACTGAAATTCCAGCCGAAGAGAGGCCACCCGCGTGAAACGCGCGGGTGGCCTTTTTCGGGTGTGACACGACCGGGTGGCCGTGGCCTGAGCCGCTGGTGATCACCGGCGTGGCTCACCCGGATGGCGCAGACCGGGTGCGAGGGTCGGCGGCATGCAGGTGCTCACCACCGGGCCGGACGGCACCGAGCGGCTGAGCGGAGCCGAGGCCGCCGAAGAGGTCTCCGGCGCGACCCGGTTCCGGCTGCTGGTCGTCGCCGCGCTGCTCCCGCTGCTCACCGGGTACACCCTGGCCACCGGTGCGCTGGCCGCCGTGGCCGGCCTCGCGCCCGGGTCCGGGTTCACCGTCACCGGAGTGCTGCGCGGTGGCGGCCCGGCCTGGCTGGCCACCCAGCAGGTGCCGCTGGAGCTCGACGGGCACCCGCTCAGCGTGCTGCCGCTGCTGCCGACGTTCGTGCTCCTGCTGCTGGTCGCCAAGCTCGCGTCGGGCGTGACCCGGCGGCTGGGCTGCACCGATCCGGCGCAGGCGATCGGCGTGGTCGGCGTGATCGCCTCCGCCCACGCCATCGCCGGGGTCACCGTGGCGGTGCTGTGCACCGGTTCCGACGTCGGCGCCGAGCCGCTGACGGCGTTCCTGCTGCCGGGTGCGCTGTCCGGGGCCGCGGCGACGGCGGGGGTGCTGGCCCGCTGCGGGCTGCCGCTCTCGGTCCGGCAGTACGTCGACCCGCTGGCGCTGACCGGGTTGCGGGCCGGGGTGCTCGGCGTCGGTGCGCTGCTGGTGGCCGGGTCGCTGGTCACCGTGCTCGGGTTCGGCTTGTCCGTGCCGGAGACCATGCGGTCGTTCGGCGCCGAGAGCGCGGGCAGCGGCGCCGGCATGCTGCTCGTTTCCGTGGTGTACCTGCCGAACGCGGTGGTGGCCGGGTTGTCCTTCGCCGCCGGTCCCGGGTTTTCGATCGGTGCGGTGCACGTCACGCCGTTCGCCTTCGACGGTGGTCCGGTGCCCGCGCTGCCACTCCTGGCCGCGTTGCCCGGACGGCACGAGGCGTGGTGGCCCGCGCTGCTGGTGCTGCCCGCGCTCGCCGGGGCGCTGGTGGGCTGGGCGTTGCGCCGCTGCGACCCGGACCCGCTGGCCCGCGTGCGGGCCGCGGCGATCGCCGGCGCCACGGCCGGGTTCGGCTGCGTGCTGCTCGGCACGTTCGCCGGTGGCCGGTTCGGGGACGCGTTGTTCGACCCGGTGGCCGTGCCGGTCGCGGTGTTCTCGCTGGCCGGTTCGTGCTGGGTGGCGCTGCCCGCGGCGCTGGTGGCGTGGCTGACCGGCAGCCGGGCACCGGTGGCCCCGGTGCCGGTGGTCACCGAGGTCACCGACGTCACCGAGGACGCCGAGTTCGACGAGGTCGACGCCGACGCGCCCACCGTGGTCTTCGACGCCGTCCAGGACGAGCCCGAGGAACCCGAAGAACCGGAAGGGGCCGAAGGGGACCCGCCGGAGACCGGGGAAGCAGACGCCCCGCCCGAGCCCGCTCCGGGTGCCTCCGAGGAGCCCGGGCAGCGCGACTAGGCTGGGCCGTGCCCAGGTCAACGGCCGTGTGCCCGAGCAAGGAGACCCGTTCTGCCTAGTCGGTTGGAGCTGCCCACCCCGGCCAGGGTGGTGGTGCTCGCCTCGGGGTCCGGAACCCTGTTGCAGGCTTTGCTCGACGAATCCGCCCGCCCCGGTTTCGGTGCCACGGTGGTCGCCGTCGGCGCCGATCGCGGCGGCATCGAAGCCCTCGCGCGTGCCGAGCGCGCCGGTGTGCCGAACTTCACCGTGCGCGTCGCCGACCACCCCGATCGCGCGGCCTGGGACAAGGCGCTGACCGAAGCGGTCGCCGCCTACCGGCCCGATCTGGTGGTCTCCGCCGGGTTCATGAAGATCCTCGGCGAGCAGTTCCTGGCGCGCTTCGACAACCGGGTGCTCAACACCCACCCGGCGCTGCTGCCGTCCTTCCCCGGCATGCACGCGGTGGCGGACGCGCTCGCCGCCGGCGTGAAGGTCACCGGGTCCACCGTGCACTTCGTGGACGCCGGGATGGACACCGGCCCGATCATCGCCCAGGAGGCGGTGGTGGTGGAGGAGTCCGACACCGAGGACCGGCTGCACGAGCGGATCAAGGCGGTGGAACGGCGGCTGCTGGTGGACGTGGTCGCGAAGCTGTGCCGTGCGGGCTGCACGGTGGACGGACGGAAGGTGGGTTTCAGGTGAGCGAGCAGGGGCGCAAGCCGGTCGAACGGGCGCTGATCGGCGTCTCGGACAAGGCAGGACTGCTCGAACTGGCGACCGGGCTGCACGCCGCCGGGGTGGAGATCGTGTCCACCGGCGGTACCGCGAAGGTGATCGCGGACGCCGGGGTGCCGGTCACCCCGGTCGAGGAGGTCACCGGCTTCCCCGAGTCGCTCGACGGCCGGGTCAAGACGCTGCACCCGCGGGTGCACGCCGGCCTGCTCGCCGACCGCGACCGCCAGGAGCACGTGGCGCAGCTGAAGCAGCTGGGCATCGCGCCGTTCGACCTGCTGGTGGTCAACCTCTACCCGTTCCAGGAAACGGTGGCCTCGGGCGCCTCGCCGGAGGACTGCGTGGAGAACATCGACATCGGCGGCCCGGCGATGGTGCGGGCCGCGGCGAAGAACCACGGCAGCGTGGCCGTCGTGGTGGACCCGGCGCGCTACGACTGGGTGCTGGAGCGCGTGCGCGACGGCGGGTTCGACCAGGAGGACCGCAAGCGCTTGGCGGCCAAGGCGTTCGCGCACACCGCCGCCTACGACACCGCGGTCGCGTCGTGGTTCGCCAACGCCTACGCGCCCGCCGACGACTCGGGCTTCCCCGACTTCACCGGCGCCACCTGGGAACGCGCCGACGTGCTGCGCTACGGCGAGAACCCGCACCAGCGGGCGGCGCTGTACCGGCACTGGCGCGACGGGCTGGCCCACGCCGAGCAGTTGCACGGCAAAGCCATGTCCTACAACAACTACGTCGACACCGACGCCGCGCGCCGCGCCGCCTACGACTTCGCCGAGCCCGCCGTGGCGATCATCAAGCACGCCAACCCGTGCGGCATCGCGGTCGGGACCGACGTCGCCGAGGCGCACCGCAAGGCGCACGCCTGCGACCCGGTTTCGGCCTACGGCGGGGTGATCGCGGTCAACCGCCCGGTCACCCTCGAGGCCGCGGAGCAGATCGCCGAGGTGTTCACCGAGGTCGTGGTGGCGCCCTCCTTCGACGCCGACGCGCTGGAAGTGCTGACCCGCAAGAAGAACATCCGCCTGCTGCGGTTGCCGGAGTCCGCCGCGCCGGACCCGCTCGAGTTCCGGCCGATCTCCGGTGGGGTGCTGGTGCAGACCGTCGACCGGATCGACGCCGACGGGGACGACCCGGCGAACTGGACGCTGGCCACCGGCGACGCGGCCGACGCGGCCACCCTGGCGGACCTGGAGTTCGCCTGGCGCGCGGTGCGCGCGGTGAAGTCCAACGCGATCCTGCTCGCGCACGACCGGGCCACCGTCGGCGCGGGCATGGGCCAGGTGAACCGGGTCGACTCGGCGCGGCTCGCGGTCGCCCGCGCGGGTGACCGGGCGAAGGGCTCGGTGGCGGCGTCCGACGCCTTCTTCCCGTTCCCGGACGGCCTGGAAGTGCTGATCGAGGCCGGGGTGCGCGCGGTCGTGCAGCCGGGCGGCTCGGTGCGCGACCCCGAGGTGCTCGCGGCGGCGGAGGCGGCGGGCATCACCGTGTACTTCACCGGGACCCGGCACTTCGCCCACTGAGCCCGGGAGCGACACGCCCTCGGCGAACGGTTGACATGATCGCTGTCCCGGTGTTGACTTGAGCCATCGAACAAACGTTCGATAGGTGACCGCCTTCCCCGCGGTGACGAAATGGCATGGCGCTCGTGTTGCCAAGAGCACGGGCGTGGTTCGCGACGTCGTCGGGTGGAGGTGGTGACCGGTGCCGGTTGGTGCGACCGCTTCACCGTCACCAGCTCCGCCCGCTCCGCTGGCGAGGCTGGCGGCGTTGCCGGGGGTCAGTACGGCGAGTGGGGTGGCGGCGGCCGCCCGGCAGGCTCAGGCGACGGGACAGGTGCTGCCCGTGTGGCCCGAGCTGGCCGGAGTGCTGCCCGCCGGTGGGCTGCGACGCGGTGGCACGGTCGCGGTGCACGGCTCCACCTCGCTGTTGCTGGCCCTGCTTGCCGAAGCCACCTCGCGGGGTTCCTGGGCGGCCGTGGTGGGTGTTCCCGAGCTCGGCGTTGTGGCGGCGCACGAGCTCGGGGTCGCGGTGGACCGTCTCGCGCTGGTCAACCGGCCGGGAATGGAGTTCGGCGCGGTCACGGCCGCTCTGCTGGACGGGATGGACCTGGTGGCCGTGGGCGGCGCGGGCGGTGGCGCCCGCGGTGCCGGTCCATCCCGTTCCCAGCAGCAGTTGGCGCGCCGCCTGTCGGCGCGGGCCCGCAACCGGGGTGCGGTCCTGCTGGCACTGGGACCTTGGCCGGGGGCCGAGGTGGAGCTGAGCTGCCGGGTCGTGGCTTGGCACGGGTTGAAGAAGTCGGGGAAGGGGTTCCTGCGCGGACGTGAACTGACCGTGCGCACCGGGGGGCGGGGCGCCGCGGCGCGCCCGGCGGAGGCACGGCTTTTCCTGCCGCGGGGCACGGACATTCGGCTTCGCGAGACGCGGACCGGCGCGGCTGAGCGGGCTTCGGGTGCCGGGGACACCCGGCTCGCCGCGGCTGAGCGGGCTTCGGGCAGCGCGGGTATCCGGCTTGCCGCGGGGGAGCCTGAAGAGAACATGCGGCTTGCCGGGAGCGCGGCGGCAGCTGGACGGGCGGTTGAGGAAGCTTCGGGCAGCTGGCTTGCCTCGGGGGTACCTCAAGAGGACGTGCGGTCTGGCGAGAACAGGTCGACCGGTGGCGTGGTTGAGCGGGCTTCGGGTGCCGCGGGTATTCGGCTTGCTCCGGGTGAGCCGGAGGACGTGCGGCCCGATGGGAGCGGGCCGATCGGCGACGCGAGCTCCGGCAGCGCCGCGGAGGTCCGGTTCCCCGCAGACGAAAAAGCTTGGAGTACCGGCGAAACCGATTACGCGGGTGTCGGATGAGCCGGTTGCTGGTGGTGTGGTGCCCCGACTGGCCGGTGGTCGCCGCGTGTGCGGCGGAGGGGGTGCCCCAGGACCGCCCCGCGGCGGTGTTCAGCGCAAACCGCGTGGTCGCCTGTTCGGCACTGGCCCGCGCGGACGGGGTGCGCCGCGGGATGCGGCGCCGTGACGCGCAGGCGCGTTGTCCCGAGCTGGTGGTGTTCGCCGGGGAACCGGAGCGGGACGCCCGGTTCTTCGAGGCGGTCGCCGTCGCGGTGGAGGAGCTGGTGGTCGGGGTCGAGGTGGTGCGGCCGGGCCTCGTGGCCGTGCCGGTGGCCGGGGCCGCCGGGTACTTCGGCGGTGAGCAGCGGCTGGCCGAGCTGCTGGTCGACCAGGTGGCCCGCGCCGGGGTGGAGTGCCAGGTGGGGGTGGCGGACGGGCTGTTCGCGGCGACCCTGGCCGCGCACCGGTCGACGCTGGTGGAGCCGGGCCGCACCGCCGAGTTCCTGGCCCCGCTGGGCATCCGCGAACTCGACCAGCCGGGCACCGGCCGCACCGAGCTGGTCGACCTGCTGCGCCGCCTCGGGTTGCGCACGCTCGGGGCGTTCGCGGCGCTGACCACGCGCGAGGTGCTCAGCCGGTTCGGGGCGGCCGGGGAGCTGGCGCACCGGCTGGCGGCCGGGCGGTCGGAGCGGCCGCCGCTCCGGCGCCGACCGCCGCCGGAGCTGACCGTGGCCCAGGAGTTCGACCCGCCGCTGGACCGGGTGGACGTGGCGGCGTTCATGGGCAAGACCATGGCCGCCGGCTTCCAGGAGGGGCTGGCCGCCCACGGCCTGGCCTGCACCCGCCTCGGTGTGCACGCCCGCACCGAGCACGGCGAGGAGCTGACCCGGGTCTGGCGGTGCGCCGAGCCGCTGGACGCCCAGGGCGTGGCCGACCGGGTGCGCTGGCAGTTCGAAGGCTGGTTGAAGGGCACGTCCGGCAACCGGCCGAGCGCGGGCGTGGTCGAGCTGCGCCTGGTGCCGGAGGAGACGGTCGAGGGCCGGTCGTTGCAACTGGGCCTGGTCGGCACCGGGCAGCAGCTGGCCGACGAACGCGCCGCGCAGGCGATGGTGCACGTCCAGGGCCTGCTCGGGCCGGAAGCCGTGGTGACCCCGGTGCTCGACGGTGGCCGCGGCCCCGCCGACCGGGTGCGCCTGGTGCCGTGGGGCGATCGCCGGGTGCCGGAGCGGCAGCCCGAGGCGCGCTGGGACGGGCGCCTGCCGATGCCCGCGACGGTGTACGAGCGCCTGGTGCCGGCGCGGGTGTTCGACGCGACCGGGGCCGAGGTGCAGATCACCGACCGCTACCGGATCAGCGGACCGCCCGCCGCGGTGGCGGTGGACGGGGGTGCGGCGCGGGCGGTGCGTGGCTGGGGCGGACCGTGGCGGGACCGGGGCGCGGGTGCGGAGAAGGTGCGGTTGCAGGTGTTGCTCGACGGTGCGCCGGCCGTGCTGCTGGTCTGCGCACCGGGAAATCCCAAGTGGACAGTAGAAGGAGTGTACGACTAGTGAGCGATCAGGAATACCTGCGCCGGGTACGGGAATGGCTGCGGGCGGAGGAGGCCGAAGTGGATGGGGCCGAGCCGGACCTGTCGGCGTTGATCCCGCGTCAGCGCACCGGTGAGCCGCAACTCGGCTGATGGGCCGCCGCGGTGTGCACCGTCTTCGACCGGCCGGAACGCCACCTGCGAAGCTGGTGCGGTGGACGAGGAAACGGAAACCGGTGAGGACTACCGCGACGCCGTGCTGCCCGGCGCGAACTGGGAGCGCCGCCGGTTCGTGGGCTGCGACTTCACCGAGGCCGATCTGCGCGGGCTGGTGACGCAGGGCTGCACCTTCGACGAATGCGACTTCACCAAGGCCGACCTCGGCGAATCGCGCCACACCGCCTCGGCGTTCCGCTCGTGCGTGTTCGACCGCACGGTGCTCGCGGACACCACCTGGGAGAGCTGCTCGCTGCTCGGTTCGTCCTTCACGGAGTGCCGCATGCGCCCGATTTCCTTGCGGGAGTGCGATTTCACGCTCGCGTCCCTGGGCGAGGCGCGGCTGGCGAAGGCCACGCTCGCCGGGTTGCGCTTCCGCGAGGCGAATTTCCTCGACGCCGATCTGACCGGCGTGGACCTGACCGGGGCCGACCTGTCCGGTGCCCGCCTCGCCGGGGCGAAGCTGGAGGGCGCCGACCTCCGCGGTGCCCGGCTCGAAGCCCGCGAACTCCGGCAGGCGAACCTCGCCGGGGCGCGTGTCGACGTCGACACCGCGCTCGCGTTCGCCGCCGCGCACGGGCTGCTGGTGACGTGAGAAAGGGGCGCTCCCGCAGCGGGAACGCCCCTTCGGCGAAGGCTCAGTCCACCGGCGGTTCGCCCGGGTCCAGCTCGATCAGGTCACCCTCGTTGAGCAACTCCTCGATCGACGCGGGCAGCAGGTACGCCGCCCCGCCACCGGGCTGGTTGAACCACGGGATGGCGATGCCCGCCAGCGCCTCCAGCGGCCGCTGCACGCGGTAGACGTGGTACGGCCGGTTGACCCACTCCGGCACCAGCGACCGCTCCTCGAACGGCGTGCCCGCCACGTAGGTCAGGTTGCCGTTCGGCCCGCCGAACCGGTCCAGCTCGCTGCCCGCGGGCAGCTCCCGCAGCTCCTTGCCGCGGAACAGGGTCAGCGGCGGCTCACCGGCGAGCGGTTTGATCGGCCACTGCTGGCCCCCGGCCCCGCCCCCGCTGCCACCGGCGGCGGGCGACTCCTCCCGGCGCGGCGCCGGGCGCTGGGGGGCGGCCGGACGCGGAGGCTCGACCGGCGGGACCGGCACCTGCTGCGTCGGCGCGGGCTCCGGCGGCCGGGACGGCGGCTCCGGCCGGGACGGCGGCGCCACCTCCGGCGACAGCTTGGTCATCAGGCCCTGGCCACCCTGGTCGCCGTCGAGCAGCGCGCCGACCGGGGCCGGGGCGCTGCGGGGCGGCGGCCGGTACGGCTGCGGCGGCTCCGGCGGTTCCTCCCGCACCGGCGCGACCACCTGCGTCGGCGGCGCGGCGGGCGGTGCCTGCGGTGGCGGGGGCGGCGGCTGCTGCTGGCGCTGCGGCTGCGGCTGCGGGGGCGGCGGTGGTTGCGGGACTTCCCGCGCCTGCGGGCGCCCGTTGAGCAGCAGCTTGCCCAGCATGAACGCGGCCGCGTCGTCGGCGTCGCCGAAGACCGCCGGATTGGTCAGCTCACCGTCGTACCAGCCGACCCGCCAGCCCGCGTCGATCTGCTCCAGGCTCCAGCCGTGGTCGGTCGGCTCGCCGATCCGGTACGCGTCCTCCGGGATCCGCAGCTCGTCCAGCTTGTCCTGCAGCTGGTCGAGCACCGGGTCGCCGTGCTCGACCGGCTCGGGCTCCTCGACCGGCGGCGGCCCGCCCGGCGCGATCGGGCTCATCGCCACCTGGGTGGGCGCGGCGGCGGGCACCGGGTCGGGCTTGGGCGCCGGGGTGAACCGGGTCGCCTGGTCCGGCCCGGCCGGCACGAACTCCTCTTCGTCGTCCAGGTCGACCTCACGCGCGGCGTGCGCGGGGGCCGGCTCCTCGAAGTCCTGCTGGTGACCGCCGAAACCTTCGCGCTCCTGCGGCTCGGTGGCGTACTGGCCCTGGTGCTGCGGGGGCTTCTCGTCGTACCCCTCGTCGTAGGCGGCCTGGTCGTAGGACGACTGGTCGTAGGCGGTCTCGGCGTACGGCTGCGGGTGCTCGTCGAACTGCTCGAACGGCGGCTCGGGCTCCGGCGGCGCGGCCTGCGCGGGCGGGGCCGGGGGCGCGACCGGGGCGGGCGGCGCCACCGGCGGCGGGCTCGACGGCGCACCGGGGCGCTGCGGCGGGGCGCTGCGCTGGACGTGCGCGGCGGCGGCCTGACGCCCCTGCTCCGGCACCTCCGGCACGGTGAACCCGTTCTGGTGGATGTGCTCGATCAGCTCCGCCTCCGGCGAAACGCCGTAGGTGCGCAGGTAGTAGTTGACCGCGGCGGGCCAGATCCAGGTGCCGTCGCTGTGGAAGGCGATCGGCACGGCGGCCTCGGGCACCTCGGCCAGCCGGTCGGTGTCGTACCCGCGGCCGGGCACCACCACCGGGGCGGCGTCGAGGTAGTCGAGCAGGCGGTCCTGCTCGTCGTGCTCGAGGTCGGGGCGGTTGATCACCGGGTGCCCCGACGGGTCGATGCCGTCGAAGACCCTGGCGATGCGGAAGTGCGGCCCCGGGCGCTCGGGACCGAGCCCGGACATCCGGCGCATCAGCCATTCGGGGATGTTCTCCTCGGCACGGGGGAACATGCGCAGCTCGTCCGCGTAGGCCTGCGACGGCGGCATCAGCTCCCACGACGGCTCGTCGCGGTCGTACTCGAGGTTGTAGCTGGACGGGTGGTCGAGCTGGTAGCGGGCGTTGAACCAGGTGCCGCGGCCGTCCCGGTACATGCCGCCGCGCAACCGGCCGAACAGGGTGGCGATGTCGTGCGTGGCCACCCACTCGCGGGTATCACCGTCGGCGGTGACGATCTCCCCGGTCAGCTCGTGGTACCGGCCCACGGCGCGATACTCGGCGGTGACACGCTGCCAGTCACGCGGGGCGGCACGCAGGAGCGCCAGCCCGATCTGCTTGACCAGGGTGTCCTGCTCGGTTGCGTTCAGCTGGGTCGTCGGTTGAGCCACCCCGACATTTTGACTGGTCCGCTCCGGCAATGCACGGCACATGTGACTAATGGGCCTCACCGCCAGCTCACACCTGCTTTCGGCCTCGCCCGACCGGGTGCCGCTGAGGCGAGGATCACCCGTACTCGGGCTTCCCCACCGGTCACACTGAACGGAATGAGCACCACCAGCAAGGCCACCGGCGTCATCGCGTCACCCGAAAGCGTACCTTCGGTCACCAGAAAAGCACTCGGGGTGAGCCTCGCGGTTTTTTCCGGGGTGACGATGGCCGTGCAGGGCCGGATCAACGGCCAGCTCGGCGTCGAACTGGGTGATCCGATGCTGGCCGCGGTGCTCTCCTTCGGCGGTGGCCTGGTCCTGCTGCTGGTCGCGCTGGCCTGCACGCCGAAGATGCGGGCGGGGCTGGGCAGGCTGCGCGCCGCCCTGCGGGTGGGCGAGCTGCGGCCGTGGCACTGCCTCGGCGGCCTGGCCGGTGCCATGTTCGTGGCCGGGCAGGCGCTGGTCGTGGTGGCGATCGGGGTGGCCATGTTCACCGTGGGCGTGGTCGCCGGCCAGACGGTGAGCAGCCTCGCGGTGGACCGCGCCGGGCTGGGCCCGGCCGGACCGCGCCCGCTGACCGCACCGCGGGTGGCCGGTGCCGTGCTCACCCTGGTCGCGGTGCTCGGCTCGGTGGCGGGCGGCCTCGGCGAGGCCGACGCCGGTGAGCTGTGGCTGATGGTGCTGCCGCTGGTCGCGGGCGTCTGCGTGGCGGTGCAGCAGGCGGTCAACGGCCGGGTCAACGCCGCGTCCGGCAGCGCGCTGACCGCCACGCTGGTCAACTTCACCACCGGCTTCGCCGTGTTGCTGCTCGCCTGGCTGGTCTCGCTGCTGGTGCGCGGCGGGCCGGTCGGCTTCCCGTCGAACCCGGTGCTCTACCTCGGCGGCATCGTCGGCATCCTGTTCATCGCGATCGCTTCGCTGGTGGTCAAGTGGACCGGGGTGCTGCTGCTCGGGCTGGCCGCGATCGCCGGGCAGCTGATCGGCGCGCTGCTGCTGGACCTGCTGGCACCGGCGCACGGCGAGCGGCTGGCGCCGGAGACGATCGGCGGGGTGGCGCTGGCGCTGGTCGCGATCGGCATCGCGGCACTGGGCGGCAGGCGGCGCGGTACCCGCCGTTTGCCACAATGACGTCCGTGACGGCGACGCTTCTCGACGGCAAAGCGACCAAGGACGCGATCTTCGACGAGCTCAAGCCGCGGGTCGCGGCGCTCGCCGGGCGCGGCATCACCCCCGGCCTGGCCACCGTGCTGGTCGGCGACGACCCCGGCTCGCACTGGTACGTCAAGGCGAAGCACGCCGACAGCGCCAAGGTGGGGGTCAACTCGATCCGCCGCGACCTGCCCGCCGACATCACCCAGGACAAGCTCGAAGCGGTGATCGACGAGCTGAACGAGGATCCGGCGTGCACCGGCTACATCGTGCAGATGCCGCTGCCGAAGCACCTGGACACCGGCGCCGTCCTGGAGCGGATCAACCCGGACAAGGACGCCGACGGCCTGGCCCCGGTCAGCCTCGGCAGGCTGGTGCTGGGGGAGACCGCGCCGCTGCCGTGCACCCCGCTGGGCATCGTCGAACTGCTGCGCCGCTACGACGTGCCGCTCGACGGCGCCAACGTCACCGTGGTCGGCCGCGGCATCACCGTTGGCAGGCCGCTGGGCCTGCTGCTCACCCGCCGCAGCGAGAACTCGACGGTGACGCTGTGCCACACCGGCACCCGCGACCTGGCCGCCGAGGTCCGGCGCGCCGACATCGTGGTGGCCGCGGCGGGGGTGCCGGGCATCATCAAGCCGGAGATGGTCAAGCCGGGGGCCGCGGTGCTCGACGTCGGCGTGTCCAGGGTGGACGGCAAGATCGCCGGCGACCTGGCGGCCGGGGTGGCGGAGGTGGCCGGTTTCCTCTCGCCGAACCCCGGCGGGGTCGGCCCGATGACCAGGGCGATGCTGATCAGCAACGTGGTGGAAGCCGCCGAACGGGCCGCGCGGTGACCACGGTGACCGCCTCGGCGCCACCACCGCGCAAGGACCGCCGGTCGTGGCTGGTGCACCTGCCCTTCGCCGTGGTGATGGCGGTGGTGGCGCTGGCCGCGCTGCGGATCGGGATGTACCACTGGCGCCAGGGCGCGGCGCTGATCGCGGGTGCGCTGCTGACCGCCGCGGTGCTGCGCGGGGTGCTGTCGGACACGCGGGCCGGGCTGCTGGCCATCCGCGGCAAGGCCGTCGACGTGATCACCTACAGCACGTTCGCCGCCCTCATCCTCTTCGTGGCCCTGACCATCACCCGCGGCCCGGGGGTCTGACCGTCTTCCCGGTGTCCGGCGGAAGGCGGACGACAAACGCGTTTTTCGCCCGGTGACCACCGTCCGGTGGGCAAAGCCGCTCGAGGACGTGCTGCGGGAGTTCGGCCGCTCGTGCGATTCGGCGGTGGTCACGGCGATCCCGGGGCCACGGCGTTCCGCCTGGACTTCCTGGACTCGTACACCGCCAACCCGTGCGCCGACGCCGCCCGCACCGGCTACCTGCTCACCGGGAAGCTGCCCACCGGGGGCTGCCCAGCCGACCCGCCGCCCTTCCCGCCCGCGTGACCGGCGTGGTGGGGCGGGGGGGGGGGGGGGGGGCCCACCCCCCCCCCCCGCGGCCAAACAGGAAAAAAAAAAAAGTGGGCCGCTCCCCCCAACTCCCCCAACCCCAAACAA
>NZ_JBWKKF010000001.1:142081-400993 GCF_056431745.1 Amycolatopsis sp. NPDC045836
GACCCCTCCCACCCTGTCCCCCTTCCACCTGGGAATCTCCCAATGGGGGTTTCCCAACCCACCCCCCCCCCCTCCCCCCCCGCGGGAGGGGGGGGGGGGGGGGGTGGCGGGGGGTTGGGCCCCCCCCCCCCGCCGCGGGTCAGGCCGGGACCGGGACGGCGGTGGGCTGTTCCCGGCGGTCCAGCAGACCCGAGACGACGGCGATGCTCAGGCCCAGCACGGCCAGCGAAGCACCCACCCAGTTCGGGGCCACCAGGCCGAGGCCACCGGCGATGACCAGGCCGCCCAGGTAGGCGCCGATCGAGTTGGCGATGTTGAACGCCGACTGCACCGCGGCCGAGACCAGCGAAGGCGTGCCGCCCGCCTTCTCCATGATCCGCGCCTGGAGCATCGGGCCGATCATGAACCCGGCCACGCCGATGCCGAACACGGTGATCGCGGCGCCGACCTTGCCCTGCGCGGTCACGGTGAACACGGCCAGCACCGCGGCCAGCGCGCCGAGCGCGACGTACAGACTCGGCATCAGCGCCCGGTCGGCGAGCCGCCCGCCGAGCAGGTTGCCGATGGTC
Organism: Amycolatopsis sp. NPDC045836; assembly: GCF_056431745.1. Lineage (NCBI taxonomy): Bacteria > Bacillati > Actinomycetota > Actinomycetes > Pseudonocardiales > Pseudonocardiaceae > Amycolatopsis > Amycolatopsis sp. NPDC045836. The sequence continues at coordinate 142,651 of NZ_JBWKKF010000001.1, forward strand.
ATGCCGAGCCCGGCCAGCGACAGCAGCAGCGTCACCTCACCCGGTGCGTACCCGGCGACGTCGGTCAGCATCGGCGCGATGTAGGACAGGCAGGCGAACACACCGCCCAGCCCGAAGGTGACGATGGCCAGCGCGAACCACACCTGCGGCCGCCGGAACGCCCCCAGTTCACCACGCAGCGAGCCCGCCTCCGGCTTGCCCTGGAACGGCACCAGCTTCTGGATGGCCGCCATCGCGACCAGGCCGATCACCGCGACCACCCCGAAGGTGGCCCGCCAGCCGACCTGCTGGCCCAGCAGCGTGCCCAGCGGCACGCCGATCACGTTGGCCATGGTCAGCCCGACGAACATCATCGACACCGCCTTGGCCCGGTTCTCCTTGCCCACCAGGCTGGAGGCGACCACGGCACCGGCGCCGAAGAAGGCCCCGTGCGGCAGGCCGGCCAGGAAGCGGAAGACCACGCCCCACTCGTGGTTGGGCGACAGCGCGAACAGCAGGTTGCCGACGGTGAACATCGCCATCATGGCGAGCAGCATCGTCTTGCGGGGCAGCCGCACCGCCACCGCGGTGAGCAGGGGCGCGCCGATCACCACCCCGAGCGCGTAACCCGAGATCAGCTGGCCGGCGGCCGGGATGGACACCCCGAAGTCGGCGGCCGCCTCGGGCAGCACGCCCATCATGACGAACTCGGTGGTGCCGATGCCGAAGGCACCGATGGCGAGCGCGAGCAGCGCGATGGGCACGGTTCTCCTCTCGGGGTCTGTATCGATACAGGTGGGGGACAGCAAAAAGGACAGCCTCAGCGCGGACCCAAACATCGCTGATCTGTCCTGCGTCCAGTTCAACCGATAACGCCCCGGAAGTCATCCCGTTCCCGCGTGAGCCTGCCCACGATGATCGGGATCACTTCGTCCACAATGGACTCTTGCTCACCTCGCCGCGTGCAGGATTCCGTTCAGCAGTCCCGGGAAAAGCGCGTCCAGGTCCTCGCGGCGCAGCGAGTTGTAGCGCGCCGTGCCCTGCTGGCGGCCGGCGATCACGCCCGCTTCGCGCAGCGTGCGGAGGTGGTGGGTGAGCGTCGACTTGCCGACCGCCACGTCGAAGCCGCCGCAGGAGATCTCCTCGGGCTCGGCCGCGGCCAGCTGGCGGACCATCCGCAGCCGCACCGGATCGGCCAGCGCGTGCAGCACCGACTCGATGTGGATCTCGTCGCGCTCCGGATAGGTGTACCCCGGCGCCGTCTCGGTGGGCATGTCCAGATTGTACGACTCGCTTCAAACCAGTGGACAGCCGTAGTACGGTAACCATCGAACTACGATCGACGTCGAACAAAGGTTGAGCATGCCGGACTCCTCTCGCCGGACCTACGTACTCGCGCTCGGGGCGTTCTCCGTCGGCACCAGCGCGTACGTGGTGGCCGGGCTGCTGCCCGCGCTGGTCAGCGCGCTGCACGTGTCCACCGCGGCGGCCGCCCAGCTGGTCACCGCCTTCGCCATCGCCTACGCGGTCGGCGCCCCGCTGCTGTCCGCGCTGACCAGTCAGTGGGAGCGCCGGAAGCTGCTGGTCGCCGCGCTCGGCGTGACGGCGGCGGGCAACTTCCTCGCCGCGCTGGTCACCGACTACCCGCTGCTGTTCGCCGCGCGGGTGGTCACCGCGATCGGCGCCGCCGTCTACACCCCGGTGGCCAGTGCGGTCGCGGCGGAGCTGACCCCGCCGGAACGCCGGGGCCGCGCGGTCGCGCTGGTGTTCGGCGGGCTGACCGTCGCCACCATCCTCGGTGTGCCGCTGGGCAACCTGATGTCGCAGCACGGCGGGTACCGGCTGGTGTTCGCGCTGGTCGGGGTGGTCGCGCTGGTCGGTGCGGTGGAGGTGCGGCTGATGCTGCCGTCGGTGGTGCCGCAGCCGCCGGTGCCGTTCCTCGCCCGGTTCACCGTGGCGAAGGACCCGCGGGTGCTGGCCCTGCTCGGCGCGACCGCGCTCGGCTGCCTCGGCGCGTTCACCGTCTACACCTTCATCACGCCGTTGCTCGCGGACACCGCCGGCGTGCACGGCACGCTGGTCAGCGTGCTGCTGTTCGCCTACGGGGCGGGCGGGGTGCTGGGCAACTCGGCCGGCGGGCGGATCACCGACCGGTGGGGTTCGCGGCGGCCGCTGGCCGGCGTGATGAGCGCGATGGCGCTCACCCTGGCCGTCATGCCGTTCACCGCGACCACGGTGGCCGGTGCCGCGGTGACCTTGTTCGTCTGGGGTCTGGCCACCTGGTCGGTGAACCCGCCGATCCAGCACCGGCTGATCGAGGTGGCCGGTTCGTCGGCGGGGCTGGCGCTGTCGCTGAACGCGTCGGCGATCTACCTCGGTGTCGGGCTCGCCGGGGTCGCGGGCGGCGTGGTCACCCGGTACGGCGGGCCGACGCTGCTGCCGGCCGTGGCCGCGGTGCTCACCGCGGCCGCCGGTGCGATCGCGATGCTGGCGTGGCGCCGCCGTGCCGTGGTCGCCCCGCCGGTGCCCGCCGCTGTGGGAGGATGACGGCGTGCTGATCTCGATGCGTGGAGGCGGTTCGCCTCAGCCCCGATGAGCCCGGCGATCCGGGTGCGTACCCCCGGAGAACTGCGGGCTGCCCGCCGGCGCCGTGCGCACCGGTGCTGGGGACACCTGCTGGCCGCGCCGCTCTGGCCGTTGCACGGCGCGAACCTGGGCACGTTGCTGCGGACCTGTGATGCCGTGGGCGCCTGCCTGGCGGTGCCGCGGTTCCCGTGGGTGCCGGAGGCGCTGCGGCGGGGGAACACCCTGCGGCAGCCCGCCTGCGTGCACTGGGTGAACGATCCGCTCGGCTGGCTGACGCGGGAGCGGGCGGCGGGCAGCGCCGTGGTCGGGGTGGAGCTGGCGGACGAGTCGATCCGGCTGGCCGAGCTGCCCGCCGCCCGCGGCCGCACGGTGGTGGTGCTCGGGCACGAGCAGCACGGGGGGCCGCCCGAGGCGCTGGACCTGCTCGACACCGTGGTGGAGATTCCGATGGTGGGCACGGGCAGCAGCCCCAACGTGGCGGTCGCGGGCAGTCTGGTGCTCTACAAACTGGCCGGATTGGTGTGAGCACTAGGCTTTGCCGGATGACCGAGGTGCTCGCGGAAGTCGACGGGGTGTGCGGTCAGCTCGTGCTGCGCCGGGCGGGCGCGGACTTCGAGGTGATCGCCAACGGGGTGTTCCTGATGGACACCCGCAACGGGGAATCGGAGCGGTTGCTGGTCTCGGTGGCCGCGGACCTGGTGCCGGGCCGGGCGCGCCTGCTGATCGGCGGGCTCGGTGTCGGCTACTCGCTGCGGGCGGCGCTGGACCACCCCCGGGTCGGCGAGGTGGTCGTGGTCGAGCGGGAGCCGGCGGTGGTCGAGTGGAACCGCACCGGCCCGCTGCGGGCCGTGCACGGCGACGCCCTCGCCGACGCACGCGTCACCGTCGTCGAAGCCGACCTGGTCCGCTGGCTGCGGCGGACCGGGGAGACCTTCGACGCCGTCTGCCTGGACATCGACAACGGTCCGAAGTGGACGGTCACGGCGGGCAACGCTTCGCTCTACAGCCCGGCGGGCCTGGACAACCTCGCCGGCCGCCTGCGCCCCGGCGGGGTGCTCGCCGTCTGGAGCGCCGAAGCCAGCGACGAGTTCACCGGCCGGCTGGGGGACCGCTTCAACGAGGTGAAGGTCCTCGAAGTCCCCGTCCCCCGAGGCGAACCCGACATCGTCTGGATCGCCCGCATCTGACGCGCACCCCGCCCCCGGCAGAACCGGATCCGTGCCAGGATCTGCGCATGACGCGCCAACTTCGCCTGACCGGGGACGCCGCGGCGGACAAGCTGCTCTCCGAGGACCCCTTCGCCTTGCTCACCGGCATGTTGCTGGACCAGCAGATCGCCATGGAGGTGGCCTTCATCGGGCCCCGCAAGATCGCCGAGCGGATGGGCGGCTTCAGCGTCACCAAGATCGCCGAAGCCGACCTGGACGAGTTCGTCGAGCTGTGCGTGGAGAAGCCCGCGATCCACCGCTACGGCGGCTCGATGGCCAAGCGGGTGCACGCGCTGGCCCAGCACATCGTCGAGCAGTACGACGGCCGGACCGACGCCATCTGGACCCACGGCGAGCCCGACGGCAAGGAGGTGCTCAAGCGGCTCAAGGCCCTGCCGGGCTTCGGCGACCAGAAGGCCCGCATCTTCCTGGCGCTGCTCGGGAAGCAGCGCGGCGTGCAGCCGGCGGGCTGGCGCGAGGCCGCCGGTGCCTACGGCGAGGAGGGCTCGCACCGCTCGATCGCCGACGTCACCGGTGCCGAATCGCTCGCCGAGGTGCGTGCGTTCAAGAAGGCCGCCAAAGCCGCCGGTGGCAAGACCGGCTGACGGACTTCAGCCCGGCTGGGTCTTCATGTCGCCGCTGTTGGCGCAGCCGCACCACTGCGCCGCCGGTGGTGCCCGGTGCCGGCGAACGTGGCCACCCCGATCCCGGCGGCGGCCGCCGGCGCTTTCCGATTCCTCACAGCCGAACTCCTCGTGCCGTTGGCCCCTCACCGGGATTCGACAACACCGGTGCGGACCCGGCCAGTGGATTCAGGACTGCTTGAACGGCAGGCGGCGGCGGCCGGCGAAGCCCAGGTCGGCGCGGTGGTACCAGCTCAGGTCCCGGTCGCCTTCGAGCCAGCACAGCAGCACCGGGACCCCGTCCAGGTCGGCCGGGAAGTCGATGAGCAGCGGGGCGAAGCCCTTCAGCTCGGCCCCGGTCTGCTGGATGGTGCTCATCAGCTCGTCCAGCCTGGCCTGCGCCGCCTTCAGCTCGGGGAGGCCGCCGAGCCGGGTCGCCGGGCCGTGCGCGGTCAGCGAAGCGGCCAGTTCCGCCGCGTCCGCGCGCAAGGCGATCAACTCGTCGATGCACGGCATCAGCTGCTCGAGTTCGGCGCGTGCTTCCGGCACCGTGAACAGTCCCATGCGCAGAGGGTGCCACGCCGGGCGGGGAGGCCGCCGGTGAGCTGCGGCTGGCGGGCCCGGACCGGCCCTGGTTTGATGCCCGCACGAGCGCTCGAGCCCTATTACCGCTGAGTAACCAGGGTGCGGCCACACCCCGCCCGGATTTACCAGTACGCTTGTACCGCTACCACGAGACGTGCAAAGAGACGCGAAGACCCGCGAGAGGAGCACCGCTGCTCATGGCCAAGATCAAGGTCGAGGGGACCGTCGTCGAACTCGACGGCGATGAGATGACCCGCATCATCTGGCAGTTCATCAAGGACAAGCTGGTCCACCCCTACCTGGACATCAACCTCGAGTACTACGACCTGGGCATCGAGGAGCGGGACCGCACCGACGACCAGATCACCGTCGACTCGGCCAACGCCATCAAGCGCCACGGCGTGGGCGTGAAGTGCGCCACGATCACCCCGGACGAGGCGCGTGTCGAGGAGTTCGGCCTGAAGAAGATGTGGCGGAGCCCGAACGGCACCATCCGCAACATCCTCGGCGGCGTCGTCTTCCGCGAGCCGATCATCATCCAGAACATCCCGCGGCTGGTACCCGGCTGGAGCAAGCCGATCATCATCGGCCGCCACGCCCACGGCGACCAGTACAAGGCCACCGACTTCAAGGTCCCCGGCCCCGGCACGCTGACCATCACCTACCAGCCGGAGGACGGCTCCGAGCCGATGGAGTTCGAGGTCGCCAAGTACCCGGAGGGTGGCGGCGTCGCGATCGGCATGTACAACTACCGCCGCTCGATCGAGGACTTCGCCCGCGCCTCGCTGCAGTACGGCCTCGACCGCGAGATGCCGGTCTACATGTCCACCAAGAACACCATCCTCAAGGCCTACGACGGCATGTTCAAGGACGTGTTCCAGGAGATCTTCGACGCCGAGTTCAAGGCCGACTTCGACGCCAAGGGCCTGACCTACGAGCACCGCCTGATCGACGACATGGTCGCCGCGGCGCTGAAGTGGGAGGGCGGCTACGTCTGGGCCTGCAAGAACTACGACGGTGACGTGCAGTCCGACACCGTGGCGCAGGGCTTCGGCTCGCTCGGCCTGATGACCTCGGTGCTGCGCACCCCGGACGGCCGGACCGTCGAGGCCGAGGCCGCGCACGGCACGGTCACCCGGCACTACCGCCAGCACCAGCAGGGCAAGCCGACCTCGACCAACCCGATCGCGTCGATCTACGCCTGGACCCGCGGCCTCGAGCACCGCGGCAAGCTGGACTCGAACGCCGAGCTGATCGGCTTCGCGAACAAGCTGGAGCAGGTCGTCGTGGAGACCGTCGAGAGCGGCAAGATGACCAAGGACCTGGCGCTGCTGGTCGGCAAGGACCAGCCGTTCCAGACCACCGAGGAGTTCCTCGCCACGCTGGACGAGAACCTGCAGAAGAAGGTCGCCCAGGGCTGACCCCTCCGTCGTCGACCACCCAGGGTGACCGGCCGGTCACGGCATTGGCCTCCCTGGGTGGTTGTCCCGGCGATGGCTGTCTCTCGATCAACTCTGCGCCTACCCTGGTCGAGACCAGGTTTCCCGGCGTCTGAGGAGCCCCCGGTGGTACTCGGCATACCGAAGAAGGTTCTGATCCTCATCGCCGTGGTGGTCGGCATCGGGCTGATCTACGTGATGGGTGCGGACAAGCGGGCCTCCGAGGCCAGCGGCGGCAGCGGCCCGACCGGCTGCCGGATGGAGGTCACCGCCGACATCCTCAACGTCCGCGCCGGGCCGGCCGACAACGCCGAGATCGTCGGCAAGTTCAAGCAGGAGGCCGAAACCGACGCGCTGCCGGTGGTGCAGAACGGTTTCCGCCAGATCGACGCGAACCGCTGGGCGGCCGCGGAGTTCCTCAAGCCGCTGGCCGGCGCCAACTGCGGCTGAGGCTCACAGCTCCACGGTCAGGCCCTCGTCGGCCAGCAGGATCTCCCCGTCGAACACCCCGGCCGCTTCGGCGGCCGAGCGCTGCCGGTCGCTGCCCGGCCAGAAGTGCGTCAGCAGCAGTCTTTTCGCGCCCGCGCGGGCGGCCCAGCCCGCCGCTTCGGCGGCGGTCTCCACATAACGCGGCTGCTCCTCGGGTGACGGCCCCTGCAGCGTCGACTCCATGAGGTAGAGGTCGGCGTCCGCACCCAGTTCGGCCAGGGCCGGGCTGGGGCCGCTGTCGCCGGTGTAGGCCACCGTCAGGCCCGGCAGGCTCAGCCGCACGCCCCAGTTCGGCACGTGGTGCGGCAGGCGCCAGGTGCGCACCGCGAACGGGCCCACCGACGTGGTGCCCGACAGTTCGTGGTGCCGGTAGACCCGCTCCGGGGCCGGGTTCGGCTCGGCGGCCCGGACCACGTCGAGCACGCCGGACGGGGCGTGCAGCGGCAGCCCGCCGTGGCCGCCGAAGTGGTGGACGCGGCCGAGCGCGCTGAGGTCGGCGCAGTGGTCGGGGTGGGCGTGCGTGATCACCACCGCGTCCACCCGGCCGTCCGCGCAGTGCTCCAGCAGGCGCGACGCGGTGCCGTACCCGAGGTCGAGCACCAGCCGGAAGTCGTTGTGCCGCACCAGGAATCCGCTGCACGCCCGCCCTGCCTCCGGCCACGCGCCGCAGCTGCCGAGCACCGTCACGCTCACCATCGGTCGATCATCGCAGGTGAACGCCGGGGTTGTCGGGGGCGGCGGGTAGCCTCCGGGGGTGTTCACCGTCTCCACTGTCAACGTCAACGGAATGCGGGCCGCGGCGAAGAAGGGCTTCGTCGAGTGGCTCGCCGCCACCGGTGCCGATGTGGTCGCGTGCCAGGAGGTGCGCGCCGAGACCGAGCTGCTGCCGGAGGAGGTGCGCGCACCCGCGGGCTGGCACGCCTTCCACGCGCCGTGCGAGCTCAAGGGACGCGCGGGGGTGTCGCTGTACTCGCGGGTCGAACCGGAATCGGTGCGGATCGGCTTCGACGCGCCGGAGTTCGCCGAGAGCGGCCGGTACCTGGAGGCGACCTTCGGCGAGGTGGTGGTGGCGAGCCTGTACCTGCCCAGCGGGGACGTCGGCACGCCGCGGCAGGAGGAGAAGGAGCGGTTCATGGCCGCGTTCCTGCCGTACCTGGCCGAGCTGCGGGACAAGGCCGAGGCGGATGGCCGCGAGGTGCTCGTGGTCGGGGACTGGAACATCGCGCACGCCGAGGTGGACCTGAAGAACTGGCGGACGAACCGGAAGAACTCGGGCTTCCTGCCGGAGGAGCGGGAGTGGCTGAGCCAGGTCTACGAGGCCGGTTACGCCGACGTCCAGCGGCGGCTCGACCCGGCGGGGCCGGGGCCGTACACGTGGTGGTCGTACCGTGGCAAGGCCTTCGACAACGACGCGGGCTGGCGGATCGACCTGCACGTGGCGAGCCGTGGCCTGGCGGACCGCGCGGTCTCCGCCGTCGTCGAACGTGCGGCCACGTACGAGCAACGCTGGTCCGACCACGCACCGGTCACCGTGACCTACGACCTCTGAGCAGTGGGGCACCACCCGCGGGCGTTGCTCTGGCGGGAGGCGGGCGTTCTCCCGTCCTCTCAGCTGGCTTCGGGGGGCGAACAGCAGCATCGGCTGCGCCACCTGGCCCGGGCAAGGTGCGTGACCGACGCTTGGCGATCAGGAGCGCGTGCCGGTCCGGCGGTAACCGGCTCGACACGGCCGGGGGTGGTTTGCGAGCGTGCAGGGGTGGACGAAACCCTGATCGAACGCACGCCCCTGCCGGACGGGCTCCCGCCCCGGCTGGTCCGCCAGCTCACCTTCCTCGCCGAGGCGGACAAGCTCAAGACGGTGCTCCGCCAGTCGCCGCTGGCGGCGGCCGAGCGGCGCGAGAACGACGCCGAGCACTCCTGGCACCTCGCGTTGATGGTCGCCGTGCTGGCCGAGTACGCCGACGAGCCGATCGACCTCGGACGCACCGTGCAGCTGGTGGTGGTGCACGACCTGGTGGAAATCCACGCCGGCGACACCCCGCTCTACGACGACGACGGCCGTGAAAGCCAGCAGGAACGGGAAGAAGCCGCGGCGGAGAAGCTGTTCGGGCTGCTGCCCGAAGACCAGGCGGTCCATTTCCGCGCGTTGTGGGACGAATTCGAGGAGCGGAAAACACCGGAGGCCAGGTTCGCCAAGGCGGTGGACCGGATGCAGCCGTTGCTGCTGAACTGGCTCGCCAGGGGCGGCACCTGGAAAACGCCGGGGGTGACCGCCGCCACCGTCCGGGAACGCAAGGCCGTGATCGGCGACGCGTCCGCGGAACTGTGGGCGGCGGCCCGCACCCTGATCGGCGAAGGCGAGCGGCGGGGCTGGGTCGCTCCGTCTACTTAGGATTCGCTTTTGGTGTAGGTGAGCACCAGCACCCCCGACTCGAACGCCCGGTGCCCGGTCAGCCGGTACCGCTCGGGCCGGAATTCCCCCTGGAACATGGGCATTCCGGCCCCGGCCACCACCGGGTGCATTTTCACCACGATCTCGTCGATTTCGTCGCGCAGCGTGTTCGCCAGCGTGGCGCCGCCGACCAGCCAGATGCCCTGGCCGGATTCCCGCTTCAACTCCCGCACCTTTTCCACCGGATCGGTGCGCACGAGTTCCACCTTGCCGGGGGCCTCGGTCATGCTGCTGGAGAAAACCACGTGACGCAGGTGCTCGTAGGCGTCGTCGAACCCGGCCGCGAGGCCGATTTCGTAGGACTTCCGCCCCTCGAGCACGGTGTCGAATTCCTTGTTCGGCGTGTTCTCGAGGCCGAACGCCGGGCGCGCGAACGACGGGATCATCTCCGGGTAGTCGTGCACCAGCGCGTCGTTGTGGTCCCCCTCGTTGACGAAGAAGCCGGGCACGCCGGTCGGGTCGCCGCCGTCGGCCTTGGCGATGTAGCCGTCGATCGAGGTGGCGGTCAGGTAGGTCAGTTTTCGCACGGGCGCTCCTTCGTCTTGAACCACTCTGACTGTAGTACTTCGAGTGGAGTGGTCGCAAGCCCCCTGTGCGACCACTCAGCGGAACTCGCTACTCTTCCCAGCGAAGTTGAGCGGAAGGAACCGGGCTTGACACGCTCGGTAGCTTTTTGACCATCAACACGGCAAGCGTCCCTCGAACGGGGCAGCATTCGTCGCGGGAGGCACTCCGGTGCGCAACTCTTTGCCCGGCCTGATGCGGTCCGTCACGCGTCTGGCCGCCGTCGCGGTCACCCTGGTGACCGGCTTGCTCTTCGGGGCGCTCGGCACGGCGAACGCCGCCGCCGCGCGCCCGGAGCCGGAGGCGATGACCTTCGGCGTGCTCGGCCCGGTCGGCCTGGTGGCCGTGGTCCTCGGGGTGCTCGGCATGGCGGCCGGGGTGCTCCGCCAGCGGAAGAAGGCACGCGCCGCCCAGCAGCCGCAGGCCCCGCTGGCCGACGAGCCCGCGCTGACCACCCCCACCCGCGCGCAGCACTGATCAGCGGACCGGGCGCACTCGGCCGCCCGAGCCGGCTCCCGCTGGTCATCGGGGTGACGCCCGCCGGTCACCGCGCCGAAGGCTGATTTATTCCCCGTCCCCCGAGGCTTCTCTCACAGCGGAAGCTCTTACCGGGTGCGCGGGGGCGGCCGTAGGCTCGCGATCATGGCCCAGAGCGTGTTCCTCTCCCCGCCTGATCCGCAGCCGAGTCCATCGGCGTTGAGCCGGGCCCTGCGCCGCGCCGGGGACGGGGTGGCGCTCGACGTGACCGAAGCGGCCACCCTGCTCCACGCCCGGGGCGAGCAGCTCGAGCAGCTGTTCGCCGCGGCCGCCAAGGTGCGGGACGCGCACCTGACCGACCACGGCCGTCCCGGCGTCATCAGCTACAGCCGCAGCGTGTTCATCCCGCTGACCCGGCTCTGCCGCGACCGCTGCCACTACTGCACCTTCGTCACCGTGCCGGGCAAGCTGCATTCGATGTACCTCGAGCGCGACGAGGTGCTCGAGATCGCGCGGGCGGGCGCCGCCGCCGGGTGCAAGGAAGCCCTGTTCACCCTCGGCGACCGGCCGGAGGACCGCTGGCCGCAGGCCAAGCAGTGGCTGGAGGAGCGCGGCTACGACTCGACCCTGGACTACGTGCGGGCCTGCGCCATCGCGGTGCTCGAAGAAACCGGCCTGCTGCCGCACCTCAACCCCGGTGTGCTCAGCTGGGCGGAGTTCCAGCGCCTCAAGCCGGTCGCGGCGAGCATGGGCATGATGCTGGAGACCACCGCCGAGCGGCTGTGGTCGGAGAAGGGCGGCCCGCACTACGGCAGCCCCGACAAGGAGCCCGCCGTGCGGCTGCGGGTGCTCGACGACGCCGGGCGCAGCGGCGTGCCGTTCACCACCGGCATCCTCGTCGGCATCGGCGAGAACAAGACCGAGCGCGCCGAGTCGCTGCACGCGATCCGCCAGCGCGCCCGGCAGTACCGCAACATCCAGGAGATCATCGTCCAGAACTTCCGGGCCAAACCGGACACCGCGATGCGCTCGGCCCCCGACCTCGACCTGACCGAACTGGCCGCGACGGTGGCCGTGGCGCGGCTGCTGATGCCACCGGGCGTGAGCGTGCAGGCCCCGCCGAACCTGATCGGCGACGAACTCGCGTTGCTGCTGCGGGCCGGCATCGACGACTGGGGCGGCGTCTCGCCGGTCACCCCGGACCACGTCAACCCCGAACGCCCCTGGCCGCGGATCGACGTGCTCGCCGACGCGACCCGCGAGGCCGGGTTCGAGCTGAAGGAACGCCTCGCCGTCTACCCGAAGTACGTGCGGGAAGCGGAGAAGTGGCTCGACGTCCGGGTGCACCCGCACGTCAGCGCGCTCGCCCTGCCCGACGGCATGGCGAACCCGGACGCCGAGGTCACCGGCCACACCTGGCAGGAGCCGGACGGCGGGCTGGAGACGATCGGCCGCGCCGACCTCAACTCCTCGATCGACACCGAGGGCCGCACCAGCGACCGGCGCGGCGACTTCGACAGCGTCTACGGCGACTGGGACATCCTGAAGACCCAGGTGCCGTCCGCGCCGGAGCGGCTGGGCACCGACGTCCGCGAGGGCCTGCGGCTGGCCGCCGACTACCCGGGCGCGCTGCTCGAACCGCGGCACACCGACGCCGCGATGGCCCTGCTCACCGCCGACGGCGAGGCGCTGGAGACGATGGCGCGGCTGGCCGACGACCTGCGGGCGGACGTGGTCGGCGACGACATCACCTACGTGGTCAACCGGAACATCAACTTCTCCAACGTCTGCTACGTCGGCTGCCGGTTCTGCGCCTTCGCCCAGCGCGAGCGCGACGCCGACGCCTTCCGGCTCTCCGTCGACGAGGTCGCCGCACGGGCGGTCGAGGCGTGGAACGCCGGCGCCACCGAGGTCTGCATGCAGGGCGGCATCGACCCCAAGCTGCCGATGACCTACTACGCCGACATCGTGCGGGCGATCAAGGCGGCCGTGCCGGAGATGCACGTCCACGCGTTTTCGCCGATGGAGATCGTCTCGGCGGCGTCGAAGGCGGGCGTGAGCGTCCAGGAGTGGCTGACCGAACTGCGTGACGCCGGGCTCGGCTCGATCCCCGGCACCGCGGCGGAGATCCTCGACGACGACGTGCGCTGGGTGCTGACCAAGGGCAAGCTGCCCGCGCAGACCTGGATCGACGTGGTGAGCACCGCGCACCGGCTGGGCATCCAGTCCTCCAGCACGATGATGTACGGCCACGTGGACCACCCCGGCCACTGGCTGGGCCACCTGCGGGTGCTGGCCGGGATCGCCGACGACACCGGTGGCTTCACCGAGTTCGTCGGCCTGCCGTTCGTGCACCACAACGCGCCGATCTACCTGGCAGGCGTGGCGCGGCCGGGGCCGACCACGCGGGACAACCGCGCGGTGCACGCGTTCGCCAGGCTCGCCCTGCACGGCCGGATCGACAACGTGCAGTGCTCGTGGGTCAAGCTCGGCGACGAGGGCACCGCGCAGGTGCTGCGGGGTGGCGCCAACGACATCGGCGGCACGCTGATGGAGGAGACGATCTCGCGGATGGCGGGCTCGGAGCACGGCTCGTCGCGGACGAAGGCGGAGCTGGAGCACCTGGCCGCGCTCGCCGGGCGCCCGGCGAGCCAGCGCACCACCACCTACGGGCGGCGCCTGCTGGCCGTTGGGTAATTTCTAGGTAGCCGCTCCGGATTGTTTGTTGTCCAACCCGGCGCCAATCTCGCTGCATGCGAACGGCCCACAGCGAGTCCTTCCCCAGCGCACTGGAGCGTGCCATCGCCGAGAGCGGGCTCAGCCTGGACCGGGTGCGGCACCGGCTGGCCCGGCACGGCGTGCGGGTCAGCCTGACCACGCTGAGCTACTGGCGCAGCGGACGCAGCCGCCCGGAGCGACCTGAGTCACTCCGGGCGGTGGCGATCCTGGAAGCGGTGTTCTCGCTGCCCGCCGGGGCGTTGAGCGAGTTGCTCGGCCCGCGCCGCCCCCGGGGACGGTGGTGCGGCGCGGGCCGGGCTTGCTCAGACCCCGCTGTTGGCCTGGATCCAGCTGCGGAAGTACGGCACGTCGACGTAGATCGACGGCGCGGTCGCGCAGACCGAGCCACCGCCGGACCGGCTGGTCGCGCCGATCAGCTGCCAGGTGCCGCTGACCTGCTTGATCTCCGGCCCGCCGGAGTCGCCGTAGCAGGCGCCCTTGTTGCCGCCGGGGTTCCCGGTGCAGATCTCGCTGGCCGCGCTGATGCCGGAGCAGCCGCTGTCGGAGACGATCGAGGTGTTCAGCTCCTGCAGCGTGACCGGCGCGCCGCAGCCGCCGGGCTGCGGGCAGGTCTGGCCCCAGCCGATGATGCGGGTGGGGGTGCCCACCGGGCCGGAGGTGGAGGCGATGGTGATCGGCGCCTGCGGCACCGCGGTCTGCAGGCGCAGCAGCGCCAGGTCGGCGCTCGGGTGGGCGATGCGCTGCGCGACGCGGGCCACCGAACCGCCGCTGGTGCGGTTCGTGGTGCCGACGCGCACCTGGTACGGGGTGCCGCAGTGCTTCGCGGTGACCACCCAGGTCGAGCTGATCAGCGAACCACCGCAGGAGTGCCCGCCGCTGGAGCTCTGCAGCGAGACCATGAACGAGTAGACCTGCGTGGCGTTGCCGCCGCCGACGATGAACGGGGTGACGTCGCCGGCCGGTTCGGCGGACGCCACGGGCGCGGCGAGGCCGCCGAGCGCGGTGACACCGGCGACGAACACGCCTGCCAGCAGGGACCGTAACTTCATGGGGTTTCTCCTTCGCCGTATCCGGAATGGGGGAACCGGAGGTAGCTCAAACGCTAGAAATCCGGCGCCCACGCGGCGACCGCCGGAAGTAGGTGCTGTTTAACCGTTTAAGACTTTGGTCGTGGGCCATCCGCGTAACCGCGGGACCGGCGGGGATGACAGAATCCAGGCGTGTCGACAGAGCAGGAACAGAACACCCGTCTTCGCGTGCTGTCCGGGATCCAGCCCACGGCCGACTCCTTCCACCTGGGCAACTACCTCGGCGCGCTGCGGCAGTGGGTGCGCCTGCAGGACACCCACGAGCCCTTCTACTGCGTGGTCGACCTGCACGCGATCACCGTCGAGCAGGACCCGAAGGTGCTGCGGCAGCGGACCAGGGTGTCCGCCGCGCAGCTGCTCGCGCTCGGCGTCGACCCCGAGCGCAGCACGCTGTTCGTGCAGAGCCAGGTGCCCGAGCACGCGCAGCTGGGCTGGGTGCTGGAGTGCCAGACCGGCTTCGGCGAGGCCAGCCGGATGACCCAGTTCAAGGACAAGGCGCAGAAGCAGGGCGCCGACCGCGCCAGCGTCGGCCTGTTCACCTACCCGGTGCTGCAGGCCGCGGACATCCTGCTCTACCAGGCCCACGAGGTGCCGGTGGGCGAGGACCAGCGCCAGCACCTGGAGCTGTCGCGGAACCTGGCGCAGCGGTTCAACAACCGGTTCGGCAAGACCTTCGTGGTGCCCGAGCCGCACATCGTCAAGGACACCGCGAAGATCTACGACCTGCAGGACCCGACGGCGAAGATGAGCAAGTCGGCCTCGGCGGCCAACGGGCTGATCGAGCTGCTCGACGACCCGAAGCGGTCGGCGAAGAAGATCCGGTCGGCGGTCACCGACACCGGCCGCGAGGTCGTCTACGACCCGGAGCACAAGGCCGGGGTGGCGAACCTGCTGAGCATCTACTCGGCGCTGACCGGGCGCACGATCAGCGACCTGGAAGCGGCGTATGAGGGCAAGGGCTACGGCGACCTGAAGAAGGACCTGGCCGAGGTGCTGGTCGAGTTCGTCACGCCGGTGCAGGCCCGGGTCCAGTCCTACCTGGACGACCAGGCGGAGCTGGACAAGGTGCTGGCGAAGGGTGCCGAGCGCGCCCGCGAGGTCGCTTCGGCCACCCTGGCCGCCGTCTACGACCGGGTCGGTTTCCTGCCTGGCTGAAACCCGCGAACGCGGCGGCGGCCTGCGGGCAACAGTTGGTGTGAGCGTGTTGACCGACGTGGCCGCCGAACCCCCGGCGCGCCTGGACCGGCCCGATCTCGGCGGGCCCGATCCGCAGCGCGTGTTCGGCCTGCTGTTCGACCGGCACGCCGCCCCGCTGCGGTACTACCTCGTCCGCCGGATCGGCGAGTCGGTGGCCGACGACCTGGTCAGCGAGACCTTCCTGATCGCGTGGAACGAACGCCACCGCTACGACCCCGCCCGGGCCGCGGTCCGGTCCTGGCTCTACGGCATCGCCACCAACCTCCTGCGCCGCCACGTGCGTGACGAGGTCCGGGCCCTGCGTGCCCATCCCGCGCCGGCTCCTGTGGACACCCACGACAGCCACGCCGGCCGCGTCGCCGAGCAGGTCGACGCCCAGGCGGCGGCCGCCCGGCTGGCCGGTCCGCTGGCCGCGCTCGCGCCCGGTGACCGGGACGTGCTGCTGCTGACCGCCTGGGCCGGGCTGGACACCACCGAAGTCGCCGAAGCGCTCGGCATCCCGGCGGGCACGGTGCGCTCCCGGCTGCACCGCGTCCGGCGGCAACTGCGGAAGGAGGCGCCTCGTGGCTGACGGGGAGGTGCGGCGGGTGTGGTCGGAGGACGACCTCGACCGGGCACTGGCCGCGCTGCACGCCGAGGTGTCGCCGGGGGAAGCCGCGCTGGCGAGAATGCGGGCGAAGGTGCTGGGCGAGGTGGAGTCGCTGGGCGAGGTGGTGCCCGTCGCCGCACCGCGGCGGCGCCGGCGGCACTGGGCGGCCGTGATCGGCACGGTGGCCGCGGTGGTCGCCGGGGTGCTGGTGGTGCCCGCCCTGCCGTTCGGCGGTGGCACGGGGGCGGCGGCCGACGTGCTGAACCGGTCGGCCGACCGGGTCGGGGCCGCGGACCAGCCCGTCCGCCCCGGGCAGTACCGGTACGTCGAAAACCGCACCTGGTACCTGACGCCGGAGAAGGCGCCTTCCCACCTCGGGGAGCACATCACCCAGACCTGGGCGCCCGCCGACCGCACACAGGAATGGGTGCACCGCATCTACGACTTCGGACTGCCCGAGTGGCTCGGGAGCGAGGCGATCAACCGCCCCGAATCGGGCCGGCTCCGTGAAGCGACAGGGGTGCAGGAGGCTCGGGCGAAGTGCGGTGACTTCTTCACCGAACCGGCGGACCGGTGCCGGGTGCCGGGCAGTTGGGACCGGGTGACGCCCGAGTTCCTCGCCACCCTGCCGAGTGATCCCGCGCAGCTCTACCAGCGGTTGCGCTGGGATGCCGCGAACAAGGACGGTATCCCGGAGGTGGTGGTGATGATCCAGGCCTCGGACGCGCTCAGCAGCGGGCTGCTGCCCGCCGACGTGCGGGCGAACCTCTACCGGGCGCTGGCCAAGCTGCCCGGCCTCGAAGTGGGCGAGCGCCGCGCCACCGTGGACGGCCGGACCGGCATCGGACTCGGGATCGCCTTGGCGGGGTCGAGGTACGAAATCGTCCTCGATCCGGAGACCGGCCAGTTTCTCGGGGAACGCACGACCTACACGACGGCCGATGTCGGGGAGGTCTACACCTCGATGACCACCGGTGTCGCGGAGGGACCCGGAGTCATACCCGGCCAATAACGCACCGACGAAAAAACTGGGGAACAAAACTTTCATGCCCGCAATCATTGCGCGGCGGCTCATTGCTGCCGCGATGCTGACGTGCGCACTCGCGCTGGCCATTCCATTCGCCCCGGTTCGGGCCGACGACGTGCACGTGACCTGGCCGCGGCCGGGGGAAAGCGCAAAATCCACGGTCGCGGTCTTCCAGCCGTACCGGCCGCTTTCCCTCGACGTTTCCCTGCCCTGTGCCGCGGTCGCGCACCCGGGTGTGCTTTTCTCCACCTTCCCGCTCGAATCCGAGCGGTTGCGGGAATTCGGTCTTCTGCTGACCGGGCGCGAGCAGCGCCTCCTGCTGACCGCGGGCAACCGGGAGCACGACCTCGGGCCGCCGCCGAATCCGGACTGCGCTTACCGGTTGCACGCCGAGGGGAACCGGCTGCTGGTGACCGTGGACGGCACCGTGCGGCTCGACCTGCCGGAACCGGTGCCGCAGGTGGCCGCGTTCGTCACCGACCTGCTCGAACAGGTGCCGGTGTCGGCGACCGCGCGGGCCGACGCCCGGTTCCAGACCTCACCCACCCCGCTCAAGCACGGTTTGCTCGCCGGGTGCGCGATCGGGGTGTTGTACTGCTTGGTAATGGGATTCCGGCTTTCGCGTGCGATGAACGGCAGGCCGGAACGCCCGCGGCTGCCGATGCGCCGTGATCTGCTGTGGACGGCAGTGGTGGTACTCGGCACCGCGGGCTGGGGGGTGCTCGGGGCGCAAACGGTGGACGACGGCTGGTTCCTCGGCATGCACCGCAATCTCGGGCCGTCGGGTTTTGTCGGCGACTACTACATGTTCCTCAACGTCTCGGAAATCCCGGCGAGCCTGTTGCAGCACCTTTTTGCGCCGTTGTTTTCGATTTCCTGGTCGCCGCTGTTCCTCCGGATCCCGGCCGTGGCCGCCGGGATCGGGATCTGGCTCTGCGCGCTCGGTACCGTGCGCCTGCTGCCGGTGCGCGTTCCGCGCTGGCTGCTCGCGGCCGCGTTCGCCGTGGCGTGGCTGCCCGGCGGAGCGGCACTGCGCCCGGAACCGTTCGTCGCCCTGTGCTTCGCGGTGTCCGCCTACGCCGCGGTGCGGGCCGCGGTCACCCGCACCGACGC
Organism: Amycolatopsis sp. NPDC045836; assembly: GCF_056431745.1. NCBI lineage: Bacteria > Bacillati > Actinomycetota > Actinomycetes > Pseudonocardiales > Pseudonocardiaceae > Amycolatopsis > Amycolatopsis sp. NPDC045836. Next base: position 160,806 of record NZ_JBWKKF010000001.1, read on the forward strand.
CTGGCTCCTCGTCGGCGCACTGGCCACCGGGGTCGCGCTGGCCATCACCTCCACCGGCGTCCTGGCCGCGGTGCCGCTGACCATCGGGCTGGCCGGGGCGGTGCGCCGGACCCCGGAACGGCGCTGGGTGCTCGTCGCGGCGGTGGTCGCGGTCACCGGCAGCTGCTCACCGCTGATCTTCGCCGAAGCCGGTCTCGGCGGTTTCCTCGACTCGACCGCCGCGCGGTACTGGTACGGCGCCAGCCTTTCCTGGTTCCACGAGTTCGACCGCTACCAGATGCTGCTCGGCTCGCACGGCGCCACGGAGTTCCACGTCGAGCAGCACCCGTTCCGCAGGCTGCCGATCCTGCTCGGGGTCGTCCTGGTGGTGATCGCGGGCGCGCTGTGGTTGCGGGACCGGGCCCGCGGGGTGTTCACCGGTGTGCTGGCGTGGCCGTTCGCCTGGCTGCTGGGTGGCCTGGTGCTGCTGGTGGTTACCCCCACCAAGATCGGCTCCCACCTGAACGTGCTGGTGCTGCCGGTGACGCTGGTGCTCGCCTGCGGCCTGGGGCTGCTGCCCACCGCCTTCGCCAGGGACTCGGGTGGCTGGCTGGTCCGCGGCGGCTCGCTGTTCCTGATCACGCTGGCGGTCAGCATTTCCTTCCACGGCCCGAATTCGTGGTGGGGTTACCACCGGATCGCCATGCCGCTGCTCGACGCGCGGCTGGACGTGCACCCCCTCGTGCTGCCGTGCGTCGGCGCTCTCGCCGGACTGCTGCCCGCGTTGCGCGCCAGGCGTGATGAGGCCGCGTTCCCGGTCAGGCTGGCCGGGCACGCCGCGGTCACCCTCGGCAGGCTCGCCGTGCTCGTCATGCCGCCGATCGTCGTCGCGCTGCTGGGCACGGCGACGCTGACCCAGCTCCAGCGCGACTCCTGGGCGCCGATCGCGACCGCGTCGGGGTGCGGCATCGCCGACGCGGTCCGGCTGGACTCGGGCGGCACCCTGGCCGAGCACCTGGCCGGCCGTCCCGGTGCCACGCTGGTCGACTGGCCGATCTCGTTCTGGTACCCCTGCGCCCGGTTCCCGGTCCAGGCCAACGGTCTGCTCGAACCGCCGACGACCATCGTCCCGGCCCCCGGCAAGCACCGCGTCCACGGCGACCTCTCGCGCTCCTACACCGCGTTCGCCGGACCGTTCGCACCGATCGGCCAGGTCGCCACCTACACCGAGGTGCCCTCACACCTCGAAGGCACGCCGGAGGCGGAGCACTGGAGCCCGCTGCTGCACGTCGACTACCGCTTCCCGGTCGGTGCCTACGACGTGCGGGTCGAGCGGGCCGAGCGGCCGGGGTGGACCCGGTTCCCGGCTTACGCCGACGCCCGGTACACCGGCCAGGGGCCGCCCGCCTGAGTCACGCGTACTGGTAGCCCTTGAAATCGCGCAGCAGCAGGTGGCAGTCCTTGAGGTGGGCCGAGTCGCTGAGCGAGCGGTAGATACCCCACTTCGGGCGGATGACGTCGCCGAGGTAGGTGTCCCCGGTCTTCGTGGCGTCGATCACCGTCTTGCCGCCGTCCCGCAGGACCCAGCGGACCCGCCCGGAGTTGCCGATCTCCTGCTCGATCTGCACGTCGATCCACCGGTTCTGCAGCGGCGCCAGGTCCACCCGGCCGACCAGCACCTCGGGCTCGAAGACCTTGAACTCGACGGTGGCCCGGCCGCCGGTGTGCCGCAGGGACATCACCGTCAGCGGGCTGGTGCCGGTACCGGGCATCTTGGTCTGGAACAGGTGCGTGAAGCTGGTGGTCGCCTGCAGGCTGCCGGGCACGAACATCTGGTAGGTGACCTTCCAGGTCTCCCCGTTCTTCCAGTTCAGCACCGTGCCGTTCTGCCGCATGCCGCGGACCTCCTGGCGTTGCCGGTCGGTGGCGGTGTCGCGGTCGCGCAGGTGCATGTCGAAGCGGTAGGCGTCGCCCTGCGGGTAGATGTGCGTGACGCCGGGGTGCGACCCGGCGCGGTCGTCCTCGATGCCTTCGAAGGCGTTCAGCCCGGTGCTGCCGGGGGCCGGGTTCCAGCGCAGTTGCCAGCTCGCCGCGTGGGCGGGGAGCGCGCTCAGCACGGGCAGGGCGAGTGCGCCGGCGAGCAGGCCGCGCCTGCCGAGGGTGGGGGACATCGTCGATCCCTCTCGTTACCTGGCGGCGGTGACGGGGGAAAACGCCTCCGCATCACAGCACCGGAGCCGATTTCCCGTCAAGGCGCGCGCCCAGCCCGGTCAGGATGGTGGCCAGGCCGTGCTCGAACCCGGTGTCGGTGTCCGGGTCGAACATCTCGCCGATCGCCTCGGCGGTCAGCGGGTACCGCGTGGCGTCGACCACGGTGCCGAGCCGCTCCGCCCGGTAAGGGTTCTCGTCGTACTCCAGACCCGCCCGTGCCTGCTCCTCGATGGTGAAGCCGATCGCGTAGTGCAGCAGGATCGGGAAGCCCCGTGCCGCTTCGCCCAGCGGGAACCCGGCGTCCTGCAGCGTCCGCAGGGTCAGCTCGGTCAGCCGGAACACCGCGGGGTGGCTGACGTTGGTGCCCGCCACCACCCGGGCGCCGTCCCGGTGGGCGAGCATGGCCGCCCGCAGCCGCCGGGTCACCGTGGCCAGCCAGCCCGCCCAGTCCTCACCGGCCCGCGGTGCCTCCACCCCGCCGGTCGCCTCGGCCAGCACGAGCGCGGCCATCGCGTCCAGCAGTTCCCGCTTGTTCTTCAGGTGCCAGTAGAGCGCCGCCGCCTGCACGCCGAGCTGTTTGGCCACCGCGCGCATGGTCAGCCCGTCGAGGCCGGTCTCGTCGAGCAGGTCCAGCGCGGTGCGGGCGATCTGCTCCGCGTCGAGTTTCACGGTTGACACCCTAACACCGTTAAGTGCATCCTTAACGTCGTTAAATTAACAACGTTAAGGAGATGCCGATGACGGACGTGGTGATCGCCGGAGCCGGGCCGACCGGGCTGGTGCTGGCCGCCGAACTGCGCCTGGCCGGGGCCGAGGTGGCGCTGGTCGACCGGGCCCCGGAGCGCAGCGGCGAGTCCAGGGCGGGCGGCCTGCACCCGCGCACGCTCGAAGTGCTCGACCAGCGGGGCGTGGTCGACCGGTTCCTCGCCGAAGGCCGTCCGGTGCAGGCCGGGCACTTCTCGGCGCTGCCGCTGGACTTCAGCGCGCTGGACACGCGGTACGGCTACACGCTGCTGCTGATGCAGGCCGACGTCGAACGGCTGCTGGAGCAGTGGGTGGCCGAACTCGGCGTGCACGTCCGGTGGTCGACGCCGGTGACCGGCTTCCAGCAGTCCTCCCGCGGCATCGACGTCGAGACCGCGACCGGCACCATCCACGCGCGGTACCTGGTCGGCTGCGACGGTGGCCGCAGCACCGTCCGCAAGCTCGCCGGCATCGGTTTCCCCGGCACCGACGCGACGATGACCGCCGTGCTCGCCGACGCGGTGCTCGACGACCCGCCCGCCGACTGGATCTTCGGCGAACGCCGAGCGCATGGCGACTTCGCGGTGATCGGCTTCGGCCCCGACTGGTACCGCGTGGTGGTCGACCAGTACGACTTCGTCGCCGACCGGTCCGCGCCGATCAGCTTCGAGGACGTGCGCGCGGCCATGCTGCGCGTCGCCGGAACCGACTTCGGCATGCGCGACCCCCGCTGGGTGTCCCGGTTCAACGACGCCGCCCGCCAGGCCGAGCGGTACCGCGAGGGCCGGGTGCTGCTGGCCGGTGACGCCGCGCACATCCACTTCCCGGCCGGTGGCCAGGGGCTGAACACCGGCGTGCAGGACGCGGTCAACCTCGGCTGGAAGCTCGGCGCGGTGGTGGCCGGCACCGCCCCGGAGTCCCTTTTGGACACCTACCAGGCCGAGCGGTACCCGGTGGCCGAACGCGTGCTGCGCAACACCAGGGCGCAGACCGCGCTCGGCCGCCCCGGCGCGCACACCGACGCGCTGCGGGCCGAGGTCGCCGAGCTGATCCGGCTGCCGGCGGTCAACCGGTCGCTGGCCGGGCTGATCAGCGCGCTCGACTTGCGGTACCCGGTCACCGATCCGCACCCGCTGGCCGGTCGCCGCATGCCCGACCTGGAGCTGGACGATTCGACCCGGCTGTTTTCCCTGTTGCACCAAGCGAAAGCGATCGAGGTCGAATTCGCCGACGGGGAACTGGAAGCGGTGGGCGTCCGGCCGGACGGTCACGTGGCCTGGGTCCGTCCTCGCGTTGCGAGCCCCCAGGAGGCTGGTTAGCGTTTGTCCGTGGCGAAGCCTGGAGCTGACGGAAAGTCCGGAGAAGACAAACTGCTGCCGCGCCTGCGCCGCGAGTACCCCTGGCTGGACCACGTGGTCAGGGCGAACGAGGCGTTCACCGAGCGCTACGGCAACCACTACGCCGCGGCGATCACCTACTTCAGCGTGCTCTCGCTGTTCCCACTGCTGATGGTCGGTTTCTCCGTGGCGGGCATGGTGCTCCAGGGTGATCAGGCGGCGCTGGACAAGCTCAAGACCGGCATCACCGAGTCGGCACCGGAAGGGCTCGGCGACTTCCTCTCCACCATCGTCGAGACCGCGTTGCAGGCGGGTGCCGGGACCGGGATCTTCGGCCTGGTGCTGGCGCTGTACTCCGGGGTCGGCTGGATGACCAACCTGCGGGACGCGCTGACCGCGCAGTGGGGCCAGGAGAAGCAGCAGCTGCCGATGCTCCCGACGCTGCTGCGCGACCTGGTGTCGCTGGTCGGGCTCGGGCTGGCGCTGGTGGTCTCGTTCGGCCTGACCGCCGCGGGCAGCGGGCTCGGGCAGCTGCTGCTCGAACTGGTCGGCCTCGAGGACCAGACCTGGGCGGTGGCGCTGCTCCGGGTGGCCACCATCGTGCTGTCGCTGGCCGCGAACGTGCTGGTCTTCCTGTGGGTGATCGCCCGGCTGCCCCGGGAGCGGGTCAACGCCCGCAGCGCGGTCAAGGGCGCGGTCATCGCCGCCATCGGCTTCGAGGTGCTCAAGCAGGTCACCACGGTCTACCTCGGCTTCGTCGCCACCTCGCCGAGCACGGTGCTCTTCGGGCCGATCCTCGGCCTGCTGTTCTTCGCCAACCTCGTCGCCCGCTTCCTGCTCTTCGTCACCGCGTGGACGGCCACCGCGAAGGAGAACGAAGTGCGGGTGGTCGAGCCGCCCGCTCCGGTGGTGATCCGGCCGCAGGTGGACGTCCGGGGCGGGCCGGGCGGCAAGCTGGTGGCCGGTGCGTTCGGCGTCGGGGCCCTGTTCGGGCTGCTGACCAGGCGCAGGCGCCCGAGGCCGTAAAGGGGGAAGAAAACCACCCCGTCGTGGCGCTTAAACTCGGTGAGCTGTCCACACGATGGGGTGAGCGTGACCGAGACCGAACTGACCGCCGAGCGGGTGACCCCCGCGAAACTCCGCTACCCCCGGGAGATCTGGGTGCTGGTGGGCGCCAGCTTCCTGATCGCCATCGGGTACGGCCTGATCGCCCCCGCGCTGCCCAGCTACGCCACCAGCTTCGACGTCGGGGTGACCGCCGCGTCCGTGGTGGTCAGCGCGTTCGCCGCGATGCGGCTGGTGTTCGCCCCGGCCAGCGGCAGGCTGGTCACCCGGTTCGGGGAACGGCCGGTGTACCTGTGGGGCCTGTCCATCGTCGCGGTGTTCACGCTGGCCTGCGCGGCCGCCACGGAGTACTGGCACCTGCTGCTGTTCCGCTCGCTGAGCGGGATCGGCTCGACCATGTTCACCGTCTCCGCCATCGGCCTGCTGATCCGCATCTCCCCGCCCGAGCTGCGCGGCCGGGTGTCCGGGCTGTGGGGGACCAGCTTCCTGCTCGGCAGCATCGCCGGGCCGGTGGTCGGCAGCGGGCTGGTCGCGGTGTCGCTGCGGGCCCCGTTCCTGTTCTACGGCTTGGCGCTGGTGCTCGTGGTGGTGCTGGTCTGGCTGAACCTGCGGCGGTCGGCGCTGGCGGGGCGCACCGAGGACGACGCCTCCGCACCGCAGATGAAGTTCACCGAGGCGCTGCGGCACCCGGCCTACCGCGCCTCGCTGGTGTCGAACTTCGCCAACGGCTGGGTGGTCTTCGGCGTGCGCGGCTCGCTGATCCCGCTGTTCATCGTGGCCGTGCTGGCGCGCGGGGAGGAGTTCACCGGGTTCGCGCTGGCCGTGTTCGCCGCCGGGAACGTGCTGGTGATGATGATCTCCGGGCGGTTCGCCGACACCCGGGGGCGCAAGCCGATGGCGCTGGCCGGGATGGCCATGCTGGCCGTCGGCAGCGGGGTGCTCGGGCTGACCGGCGACGTCTGGCTGTTCCTCGGCGCCTCCCTGCTCGCCGGCATCGGCGCGGGCACGGTCAACCCGGCGCACAACGCGGCCGTCGCCGACGTGCTCGGCGTCAAGGCCCGCGGTGGCGGGGTGCTGGCCGGGTTCCAGATGGCCGCCGACATCGGTGCGGTCACCGGGCCGCTGGTGGCCGCGGTGATCGCCGAGCAGTGGTCCTACGCGGCGGCCTTCGGCATCACCGGCGCGGTGGCCGGGCTGTCGGTGCTGTTCTGGGTCTTCGCCCCGGAGACCCTGCCGCGCCGGGAGAAGGACGAGCACAAGGCCCAGGACGCCGCCCGCGAAGACTGCTGCGACGGCCGCGCTTAGGGAAGCCGCCCGGCGAGTCACGCTCGCGTTCCTCGCCCTGGCGGCGGAGCACGAAGCCCGTCGAGTGGACCACGCCGAGCATCGCGCGGGCCCGCCGTCAGGATCGCGGAGCTCGTCGAGCGGGCTTGCCGGCGAGTGGTCAGTCGCGGATGCGTGGCAGGACGTCGGTCTGCTCGGCGAGCAGGGCCGCGCGCTTGCGCCGGTGGCCGAGGATGAAGCCGGCGATGATGATGATCGCCACCACCAGGGTGATGATCCACCCGGTGGTGCCGAACGGGTCCTCCTCCTGGCTCATCGCGGCGGCGGTCTTCGCCGGATCGCTCTCCACGTCCGGCGCCGGGGTGCCGTCCGGCTTCAGCGCGTCGGCGCGGTAGGTGATCTGGCCGACCGGCTCGGGCTTGGCCGCGGCCAGTTCGAACCCGTAGTCGAGCAGCTCGGCCGCCTGGTCGGTGACCCGCATCGGCTTCTGCTCGCCGCGCATGGTCACCACGGCCAGCCGCCGGCCACCGCGCTCGGCGGCACCGACGTAGGTGTGCCGCGCGTCGTCGGTGAAGCCGGTCTTGCCGCCGAGGAAGCCGTCGTAGATGCTCAGCAGCTTGTTGTCGTTGTACACCGGGAAGCTCGGCTCGTCGCCGTGCCCGGGGAACTGCACCTGCTTGGTGCCGACCGTCTTGGCGAAGATCGGCTGCTTCATCGCGTAGTGGAAGATCAGGCTCAGGTCGTAGGCGGAGCTGGACATGCCCGGACCGTCCAAACCGGACGGCGTGGCGGCGCGGGTGTCCATCGCGCCGAGCCGCTCCGCGGTGGCGTTCATCTTCTCCAGCGCCGCGGGCACCCCGCCGAGCGTGGTCGCCAGCGCGTGCGCGGCGTCGTTGCCGGAGTGCATCAGCAGGCCCTGGAGCAGCTGCTCGACGGTGTACCGCCCGCCTGCCCCCAGCCCGACGCAGGTGCACTCCTGGTCGGCGTCCTCGGGGGAGGCGGTGACCACCGCGGCCGGGTCCAGTTCGTTCACCGCGACCAGCGCGAGCAGCACCTTGATCAGCGACGCCGGCCGCTGCCGGGCGTGCGGGTCCTTCGCGGCGAGCACCGCACCGGAGTCGAGGTCCTGGATCACCCACGACGCCGAGTTGATCACCGACGGCGGGTTGTCCGCCCCCCGGGGGAGAACCACCCCGCATTCACCCATCCGGGGACCCCCGACCGGGGTGCCCGGCACCGGCAGCGGCTCCGGCGCCTTCTGCCCCGGCTTGGGCACCTCGGAGGTGTCGACCGGCGGCGGGGGCGCGGTGCGGTCGGTGCAGCCCTGCCGCTGCGCGGCTGCTCTCGGCGGTTCCCCCGCGCTGGCCGCGGGCGCGAGCACGGTGCCCGCGACGAGGATCGCGGACACCAGGACGAGGAGGAGATCGCGTGGACTGCGCACCCCCGCAGGCTATCTGCGCCACCGGTGAGCGATGAACTACCCTCCGCCGATATGAGGATGTCGGGACGGACCTCGCTGTTCCTGCTCGCGTTCGGCGTCTGGTCGTGGGTCATCTGGGTGACCTTCGCGCGGAACCTGTGGGAAAGCGACCGGGCGTGGGCGGCGGACGGCTCGCCGACGGCCTACTTCGTGGTGCACGCGGTGCTCACCGTGGTCTCGTTCGTGCTCGGCACGGTCATCGGGGTGCTCGGCTGGCGCGGGTGGCGCGCGCGGAACCAGACCAAAGAATGATTGCTCCGGCATCGCCGGGCGTGTTTCATTTTCCGGGTGTGCCTGATGCTCAGGCCCCTTCCTGGAGGTGTGGATGTCCCGGGTCCGACGATGGCTGCTGCCCGCAGCCGCCGCCATGACGCTGGCCGGTACGACAGCGCTGGCGCCGACCGCGCTGGCCCAACCGGCCGCGCAGGCTGCCCCGCAGTGCGACACGACGAGTGCGGAGTACACCTATGTGGTGATCTACCAGCCGCGCACCTCGGAGCGGCAGGTGGACAAGGAACTGCAGGCGAAATGCGGTGTGAAAGTCGCTTACTACGAGGAAATCGGGGTAGCCGTCGCGACTTCCCGCAACGCCGATTTCCAGGAGAAGATCGGCGCGTTCCGCGCTTATTCGGGTGGCCGTGAGGTCGCCGAGCCACCGGCCACCGCCGCCGCCGAGCTGCGGGCGCAGGCGCGGTCGGAGCGGGAGAACGAGGAAACGGTCAGCGTGGCCGCCGAAGGCGACCTGACCGCCCAGCAGTGGGACATGCGCGCGATCAAGGCGCCCGAGGCGAACAAGATCAACCAGGGCAGCGGGTCGGTCACCGTCGGCGTGCTCGACTCCGGCGTGGAGCCGGAGCACCCCGGCCTCAAGCACGCCGTGGACGCCAAGGCTTCGCGCGGCTGCAACTCCGGGGCCCCGGACGCCGACCCGGCCAGCTGGGTGACCACCAACTCCGACCACGGCCTGCACGTGGCCGGCACCATCGCGGGCAAGGACGAGGCCCGCGGCTTCACCGGCGTGGCGCCGGGCGTGAAGATCGCCTCGGTGAAGGTGGTCAACGACGACGGCCTGATCTACCCGGAGGCCGCGGTCTGCGGCTTCATGTGGGCCGCGAAGCAGGGCTTCGAGGTGACCAACAACAGCTACTACATCGACCCGGGCATGTTCTACTGCCCGAAGCAGCCGGGCGACGCGGCGGCGTTCGAGGCGGTCACGCGCGCGGTGGCGTACTCGCAGAAGCGTGGTGTGCTCAACATCGCGGCGGCGGGCAACAGCGGGTTCGACCCGAAGGCCCAGACCACCGACCCGAACCGCCCGCACCCGGTGGACCCGAGCTGCGAGATCCTGCCCAAGGGCATGGACGGGGTGGTGAGCGTGTCCGCGGTCGGGTACGCCGGGACCAAGTCGTCGTACAGCAACTACGGCAAGGGGCAGATCGAGGTGACCGCCCCGGGCGGTGACCGGGCCCAGCTGCCGCCGCCGGGCGAGGGCGCGGGCTGCCCGCTGTCCACGGTGTTCAACGGCCAGTACGGCACCAAGTGCGGCACGTCCATGGCTTCCCCGCACGCCGCCGGCGTGGCCGCGCTGCTGGCGAGCAAGTACCGGCACGTCCCGCCGCAGGCGCTTTCGTTCCTGCTCCAGGCGAAGGCCGACCCGGTCCCGTGTGCCGGTGCCGCCGAGTGCGTCGGCCCGGACCACAACAACTCGTTCTACGGCCGGGGCCTGGTCAACGCCCTGCGCGCGGTCAAGTAGGCCGGCTGGAAGGCCCCTCCCCGCCTCGTGCGGGGAGGGGCCTTCCCGTGTCCGGACCCGGGCGCCCGCGCAGTCGAAACTTTCGGCCCGCCGTCCGTGCGCGTAGCACTTCCCGCCATTGATCACCAGGGCCGGAACCCCGTCAACGGAAATGGGAAATGTGCCTGTGCGGATTCGCTCCGTACCCACCCGACCCGGTGCAGAAAAGAATCCCTCGAATGGCCCTGTAACAAATTACGGGCTTTTCCCGCCATACGGGCAGGAGTCGCGATTCTCTCCCTGCCGTCGGAGTCGAGGAGTTCGTGCCATGGGGTTACGCCGTCCTGCTTTCCTGCGCAGAACCAAAATCCGAAGAGCCCTGGCGCTCGCGGTGGTCGCACCACTGGCCGCGGTGGTCGCACCAGGGCTGCCGGCCGCCGTGGCGGCGGTGCCCGACGGGTTCACCGACACGGTGGCCATCGGCGGGCTGTCCTCGCCGACGGCGGCGGCGTTCGCCCCGGACGGGCGGGTGTTCATCGCGGAGAAGAGCGGGCTGCTCAAGGTCTTCGACTCGCTCGCCGACACCACCGCCACCGTGTTCGCCGACTTGCGCCCGCAGACCCAGGACTTCTGGGACCGCGGCCTGCTCGGTCTCGCCGTCGATCCGGCCTTCCCCACCCGCCCCTACGTCTACGTGTCCTACACCTACGACGCCGTGCCCGGCGGCACCGCGCCGCGCTGGGGCGACACCTGCCCGACCCCGCCCGGCGCGACCGACGACGGCTGCGTGGTCACCGGCCGCGTGTCGCAGCTGACCATGGGCTCCGCCGGGACCGCGGTCAGCGAGAAGCCGCTGATCACCGACTGGTGCCAGCAGTACCCCAGCCACTCCATCGGCTCGCTGGCCTTCGGCCCGGACGGGGCGCTGTACGCGGGCGGCGGTGACGGCGCCAGCTTCAACTTCACCGACTACGGCCAGGTGAAGAACCTCTGCGGTGACCCGCCGTCCCCGGCGGGCACGAACCTCGCACCGCCGAACGCCGAGGGCGGGGCGCTGCGCTCGCAGTCGGTGCGACGGCCCGCCGGGCAGCCGGTGCTGCTCAACGGCGCCATCCTGCGCATCGACCCGGACACCGGCGCCGGGATGCCGGGCAACCCGTTCGCGAGCAGCGCCGACGCCAACGCCCGCCGCATCGTCGCCTACGGCATGCGCAACCAGTTCCGCTTCGGCTTCCGGCCCGGGACCAGCGAACTCTGGTCCGGCGACGTCGGCTGGGGCACCTGGGAGGAGATCAACCGGATCCCCAACGCCGCCGACCCGGTGGCGGAGAACTTCGGCTGGCCCTGCTACGAGGGCAGCGCCCGCCAGTCCGGGTACGACGGGGCGAACCTGAACAACTGCGAATCGCTGTATTCCGCCGGTGGGCAGACCGCGCCCTACTACGCCTACAACCACAGCGCGAAAGTGGTGGCGACCGATCCGTGCCCGACCGGTGGTTCGTCGGTCAGCGGAATCGCCTTCGAATCGGGTAGCAATTATCCACCAGCCTATTCCGGTGCGCTTTTCTTCGCCGATTCCAGCCGCGGCTGCATCTGGGCGATGCAGACCGAGGCCGGGCAGCCGAGCCCGAACCGGCTGGTGCCGTTCGTGACCGGCGCGAACGTCCCGGTGCAGGTGCTCAGCGGCCCCGGCGGGGACATCTTCTACGTCGCGCTCGGTGCCGGTCAGCTGCGCCGGGTGAGCTACAGCAGCAACCGGCCGCCGGTGGCGGTGGGCACGGCGACGCCGTCCAGCGGACCCGCCCCGCTCGCGGTGCAGTTCAGCGCGTCGGGCTCGAGCGATCCCGACGGCAACCCGCTGACCTACGCCTGGGACCTCGACGCCGACGGTGCCTACGACGACTCGACCGCGATCAACCCGACGCGCACCTACACCACCCCCGCGGTGGTCAACGTCGGGCTGCGGGTGACCGATTCGACCGGGGCGTCGGCGACCACCACGGTGCCGGTGACCGTCGGCAACCCGCCCGGCCTGGACCCGGTCCCGGTGATCGACACGCCGACGACCGCGCTCAACTGGCACGTCGGCCAGACCGTGCCGTTCGCCGGCCGGGCGACCGACGCCCAGGACGGTGAGCTGCCGGCGTCGGCGCTGTCGTGGCGGCTGGCCATCCGGCACTGCGCTGCCAACGGCACCTGCCACACGCACAACGTGCAGGACTTCAACGGCGTGGCGAGCGGTTCGTTCGTCGCCCCCGACCACGAGTACCCGTCGCACCTGGAGCTGACGCTCACCGCGACGGACTCCTCGGGCCGGACCGGGACGAAGACGGTGGAACTGCAGCCGAGGACCGTCGCGCTGAGCTTCACCTCGCAGCCCAGCCAGGCCCTGCTCACCGTCGGCGGCATCGAGCAGCGCACCCCGTTCACCCGCACGGTCATCGCGGGCTCGAACAACTCGGTGAGCGCGAACAGCCCGCAGAACGTGCCGCCGCTGAACCTGAAGCACGCCTGGACCTCGTGGTCGGACGGCGGGGCGAGGGCGCACAACGTGGTGGCGCCGATGAACCCCGCGACCTACCAGGCGAACTTCCGGCTCTGCTGGTTCCTCAACCCCTGCTGAGGAACAGGGTGGCCGTCAGCACCAGCCCGCCGGCGGCCATCACCCAGGTGTAGGGCAGCGTGGACCGCATGACGCGTTCCGGGCGCACCCCGGCGTACTGCGCGCTCCACACCGTCTGCGTGCTGGTCGGGTCGGACACGCAGAGCACCTGACCGTACGAGGACATCAGCCCGAGCACCGCGGGCGCCGGGTAGACCCCGCCGGAGACGAGGACTCCGGCGATCCCGGCGCCCAGCCCGTACACGTTGAGCGGCCCCCGGTACAGGCACAGCGGCACCAGCAGGGCGAACACCAGCACGAACCACCCCGCCCCGGCCGGGCTGACCGCGGCGATCAGCGGCTGCAGCGCGCTGACCGCGCCGGGCAGCTTGACCGCGGACAGCAGCATCCCGATCGCGACGAACAACACGATCGGCGGGGCCGCCACCTCGAAGGCCCGGTACAGCGACCGCAGCGCGCGCTCGCCGAGCTTGCCGGGCCGCGTGGTGGTCGCCAGGCCGTAGGCCAGCCCGGCCAGCAGCGACGGCACGATCGGCACCTCCAGCCCGAGCGCCAGCACGATCGGCACGAGCGGGGTCAGCAGGGCGTACCAGGGCGCGTCACCACGCCGTTCCCGCGCGGCGGCCCGCGACCGGCGTGGTGCGCGGACCGACCAGGCGTGCCGGGCGCCGGTGCGCCGCGTCTCGACCAGCACGTACGCGACGCCGACCACCAGCGCGATCGGGAACACCTTCAGCTGGAAGGCCCGCACCTGCTCGATCGGCAGGCCCACCGCGTCGGAGAGGAACTGCCAGCCGATCAGCTCCAGCGGCAGGCCGGTCGCCAGTCCCATCAGGACGGTGCCGCCGGCCACCACCGGAGCCACGCCGACGGCGATCATCGCCGGGATACCGACCACCCCGGCGAGCATGGCGGCCGGTGCCGAACCGGTGATGCTGCCGCAGAGGATCGCCACGGCGTACACCCCGAGCGCCACCACGGCAGGCCGCTCCCCGCCGAACTCGACGATCTTGCGCACCAGGGTCGCGGCGATCCCGGTGTCCTCCATCAGCGTGCCCAGCCACGAGCCGAGCAGCACCGCGATCATCGTCGCGGCCAGCAGCGCCGACCCGGTCTGCAGCACCGAGCCGGTGATGCTGTTCTCCTTGCCGGTCAGCGACGCACCGGACAACGCGGCGATCACCACGGCGAGCAGCCCGAGCGCGAACGCGGTCGGGATCTTGCGGGCCAGCATCAACGCGACCCCGATGGCCATCACGGCCACAATGGCGATACCCATGTTCAAGCTCCGTATCTTCGGCCGCTCCTTCGGTGCGGCGGGCGAGGTCGCCTCTGAGCCGGTCACTGGACTGAGGTGCGCCTCGCCGTGCCGGCGTTGACGCACCTCAGTCCAGTGACCGGCGTGACCTCGCGCGGGGTGCGTCCATGGCCTCGGCCAGGAAGGTGTTGAGCAGCAGGGGGTCGATGCCGCTGAGGCGTTGCGCGTACCGGTGGGCGGCGAGTTCGTCGGCACCGGCCACGTGTGCGCGCAGCCGCAGGATCCGGTGGCCCAGCCGGCGGTTCAGCTCACGGGTGCGCGGGCCGTGCAGCAGGTGGTGCCCGACTTCGTGGGCGATGGCCGCGCGACGCAGCTCCTCCGGGGCCATCGGCTCTCCGCGTTTCGCACTGACCTCGCGGGCGAAATCGAGGCTGTCGCGGTAGAGCGTCACGCGGTGGTCGCGGTGGTGGTATTCGGCGAGCAGGACTTCGCCGGGCCGCTTGCCACCGGTCCGCTCGCGGACGTCCAGTTCGGGCAGTCGCGGGTGTGCCGAGGCGAGTTCGTCGCCGAAGTCGAGAGCGATCCGTGCCCAGGTCCGCAGTTGTTCGGCGGAACGGTTTTCGTGCGTCGGGGTGGCGGCGAGGAACTCCGCGCCCTGGTCCACGTTCATCGACGGTCCTCCAGCAACGCGACCAGCGGTTCGTCCGGTTGCCGGGTGCCGAGTTCGGCGCCGATCAAGGCGAGCAGCTGCTCCCGGTCCAGCACCCCGGACAGGTCGGCGATCTTCGGCCCGGCCAGCAGGTACACCGCGGGCGCCCGGGAACCGCCGTCGCCGACCGCGGTGTGCTCGGTGACCAGGTCGGTGAGCCGGGCACCGCCTTCACCGGCCGTGGTGACCGCGAGGTGCGCCCCGGACAGGTGCAGCCGGACCACGCCCTCGCCGTCCACCACGCGGATCTGCTCGGCCGGCCGGGAGAACCGGTTCAGGAAACCCGGTTTCCTGGTCTTCGCGGCCCACACCCGGTGGTGCGGTGTGGCAGCGAGTTCACGCACGGCACCGGGTTCGACGCCGAGCGACTTCGCCACCTCCCGGCGCACCGCGGTTTCGTCCGGTTTCCCGGCGCGGTCCTTCGTCCGCAGTTCCGTCGCGCCCGTGGCCACCGCGCGGATCAGGTTCCGCTGCGGGTCGACCGTCACGTCCACGTCGACCCCGGCCGGGTCGGCGCCCTGGGCGACCACGGCCCGTTCCGCTTCCGCCCGGGTGGCCAGCACGTCGCTGTGCGACGGGTTCGGCACGATGCGCTCGACCGATTCCCGCACCATGGCCAGCGCCGCACCCAGCGGGCTGATCACCTCGCTGTGCTTCGCGATGCGCCAGTCCAGGTCGGACGACCGGCCGAGCCACGGGGTGACCGCTGCCGCGCCTCCACCGCCGCCGACCAGCGTCACGGTGCCGAGCCGGTAGGCCGCCACCAGTTCGCCGACCACCGCTTTGACCGGCTTGACCGCCTGCGTCAGCACGGCCGTCGCGGCCTGGTCCACCGGCAGGCCCAGCGCTTCGGCCAGCGGGGTCAGCGCCAGTTCCGCCGTTTTCGGGTCGGCGTGCGCGTAGCTGTCCTCGGGCACCACACCGAGTGCGTTGGCGGCACAGGTGAGGGTGATCGCGTACCGCTTGCCGTTCCGGGTCTCCAACGCGGCGTAGTCGGCCGGATCGCCGTCCCTGGGCGAAACGGTGATCAGCTTCGCCCCGGCCAGGTCGTCACCGAAGCAGGCGTAGGGCAGTCCGGCGATGTGTGCGCTGCGTGGCCCGACGGCGGTGACCGACCCACCGGAAACGCGGATCAGCGAGCCACCGCCGATCCCGACCGTGCGCACGTCGAGCGCGGGCAGATAGGTCTCCTTGCCACCCAGCCTGGCGTGCCGGACCTGCACCTTCCCGCGGCGCACCACGCTGATGTCGGTGGAGGTGCCGCCGGTCTCCAGGAAGATGCCCTCGCTGAGCCGTTCGCCCATCAACGCACCCGCGACACCGGCCGCCGGACCGGAGAGCGCGGTGAGCAACGGGCGCTTGCGCATCTCCTCCAGCGACATCACCCCGCCGTCACCGCGCATCACCATCAGCGGCGCGCTGATGCCCGCCGCCGCGACGCTGCGGTCCACCAGGTCGGCGGTCTCCACCATGCGCGGCATGATCCCGGCGTTGAGCACCGCCGTCCTGGCGCGTTTGGACAGTCCATACAGGCCGGTGATCTCGTGGGTGGCGGTGGCCGGGAGGTGCTGCGCCCGTGCCTCGGTGACCACCGCCCGTTCCCCGGCCGGGTCGTCCACGCTGAACGGCTCCACCGCCACGATCACCTCGGCGCCGTCGGAGTGCAGCTTCGCCACGGCTTGTTTGACCACTTCCGGCTGCTCGGCGTCCTTCACCGCCGCGTACCGGATCGGCAGCCGACGGCCGGGGGCCAGTTCCAGCTTGCGCAGCGAACGCAGCCTGCCGGTGGCCCAGCCGTCGAAGCCGTGCCCGATCCCGGCGATGCCGACGGTGGCCACATCGCCTTCGAGCAGCGCGTTCGTCGCCTGCGTGGTGCCGTGCGCCAGGAACGACACGGCGGCCGGGTCGATGCCGGTCTGCTCGTGCAGCCGCCGCAGCGCGGTGAGGATGCCGTGCGCCACGCCGTCGGGGTGGTCGTGGCTGGTGGGCACCTTGACCTGGCCGAGCAGGGCGAAGGTCTGCGCGTCCACCGCCACCGCGTCGGTGAAGGTGCCCCCGACGTCGATGCCGATCCGGACGGCCTGCGTCGTTGCAGTCATCTTTGGCGTCCCCCGTCAGTAACCGCGGACTTCGGGCCAGCGGCGTTCCACCCCGGCCCGGTCGAGCAGCCGGGCGAACTCGCCGAACAGCGCTTCGTCGGCCTGCACCTTGCGTGGCGGCACCCCGCGCCGGAGCGCGAACCCGGCCAGGTGACCGGCCACCTCGCCGACGTTCCACTCCACCGGGTGCAGCCGGTAGCAGCCGTTGGTGATGTGCGTGGTGCCCAGGTTCTTGGCCGCGGGCAACAGGTTCTCCACGCGCTGCGGCAGCAGCGCGCCGAGCGGGATTTCGAACGGCACGCTCGCCACGTCCACGTAGTTCTTGCCGGAGGTCGACGGGTGCAGGTCGATCCGGTAGCTGCCGATGCCGACCGAATCGGCGTGGTGGGCACGGCCGTGCGGACCCAGCAGGTCGAGGGAGACGTGGTGCTCGGTCACCGTGGTGACCGCCTTGATGCGCCGGGATTCCCGCACGTAGGCGGCTTTCGCCAGGCCGTCGGCGGTGCCGGTGACGTCGTGGCGCAGCTTCAGGCCGGGGAAGCCGGCCTCGGTCTGCAACCAGTAGAGCACGGACAGCGAAAGCTGCTTCGCCTCGTAGTGCGCCTGCGCGACGGACTCGGCGTCGGAGATGCCGTCGATCTCCAGTGCCGGGCGCAGCCAGTAGTCGTTGAGCGGCCAGTTGACCAGGGTGATGTCCGAATCGAACGAGCCGGGCGTGTGCAGGCCCCTGGCCAGGATCCGGCGGAAGCCCCACAGCTCCTTGTCCCCGGCGTCCGCGCTCTGGTCGGCGCTGATCGCCAGCGGATCGGTGTCCGGGTTGGGCACGAAGGTGCGGGCCACCGGTTCCAGCGTGCGCGGGTCGGGGGCGAGGAAGCCGAGCAGCGGTCCCGGCCAGAAGGCGGGCTGGTAGGAGCGCCAGAACTCGTACATCGCCGGGCGGTCGATCACGTGGTTCTGCCCACTGTGGTGGGACATGGCGAAGCAGTAGGTGATGCCCTGCAGGTCGCCGGGATCGGCCTGCGCGGGGGCGTGGGGCTCGTCGTGCTCGTGCTGGGCCTCGGCGCCGACCGCGAACTCGACCCCGGCCAGCGGCAGCAGGTCGCCGTTCTCGGTGGCGTCGAGCACGTACTCGGCGTGGACGTCGATCAGGCCGCCTTCGGCGTTGCTGAGCCGGACCGCTTCGACCTGGTCACCGGAGGTTTCCGCGGCGACCGGCCGGTGCTCGGTCAGCAGGGTGATCCGGCCGGCGCTGATTTCCGGCGCCAGCATGGCCTCCAGCACCGCGAGCGCGACCCGGGGTTCGTGGCAGAGCTTGCTGACCCGGCCCGCGCCCGGGTTCAGCTCGGTGAGGCCGCGGGCTTCGGCACGCAGCGGGTAGTGGCGGCGGTAGTAGTCGCGGATGCCTTCGCGCAGCTGCCGGTAGGTGGCCGTGGAGCCGAAGCGCTCGATCCACGGGTTCTCGTCCGGCGGCACGGCCTGCGCGGTCAGCTGGCCGCCGATCCACGTGGTCTCCTCGGTGAGCACCACGCGGTGCCCGGCGCGGGCGGCGGCCAGTGCCGCGGCGACCCCGCCGAGGCCACCGCCGACGACGAGGATTTCGGTGGACAGTTCGTTCATGCGTGCTTTCCTCGGTTCACGGGGCCGACGGTGGTTCCGGCGACCGGTTCACAGGGCAGGAGCTGGCGGGCGGCCGGGGAATCCTGGCCGATCTCCCTGGTGATCAGGCGGACCAGCAGGCGCACGGCCTGCCTGCCCATTTCCCTTCGCGGCACGGCGAAGCCGGTCACGTCCTCGTTCCCGGGCGGCCTGCCGAGCACCGCCAGCGAGAGGTCGCCCGGACAGGTGAGGTTCCGGGCGTTGAGAGCGTTGGTGACCGCGGTGTGGGCGGTGGCGGTGTCGGTTTCCTCGACGACCACGGCGGTCACGCCTTCGTCCAGCCAGGCGTCGAGGTCGAGGCCGCCGTCCAGGCGGTGCACCTTCGCCGGGAGCCCGGCGGTCGCCTGGCGGAAACCGCGTTCGCGGTCGGTGGAGGAGGGGGCGTCGTCCGGCTCGCGGACGTAGCGGATGTTGCGGTGCCCGTGGCCGATGAGCTGGTCGACCACGGTTTTCGCGGCGGTCACGTAGTCGGCGCCGACGAACGGGATGCGGCCGCCGAGTTCGGGACGGCGGCCGATGTAGACGAGCGGGAACCCGGCGTCGATCAGGCTGCCGATCGCCTCGTCCGGCACGTGCCTGCCGAAGAACAGGCAGCCGTCGGCGACCCTGGTGCGCCGGATGGCGGCGGCGTCGTGGGCCCGGCGGTCGGCGCCGCCCCGGCCGGTGAACAGGATCAGGTCCTGCCCGAGCGCGGCGGCTTCCTCTTCGACGCCGACCAGGATCGGGTAGTACGAGTCGGCGACGTCGGTGGGGAACGTGGTCTTGAAGGTGTAGAGCCCGAGCATGTGGTTGCGCGAGGACGCCAGCCGCGTGGCGACCGGGTCCGGGACGTAACCGAGCTTCTCGGCGGCCTCGAGGACCCGGACCCGGGTGGCCTCGGCCATCCGGACGCGGGCTCGGTTGCCGCTGAGCACCACCGAGACGGTCGCCTGCGAGACCCCGGCCTCACGGGCGATGTCCGCCTGGCGGGGCATGGCTCGACGGGTGGTCATCCTGCCGTCCTCCTGGCTAATGCGGATTAGCTGAGGCTGAGCGCTGCGCCGGGGTTCGTCAAGTTTTCTGTCCGTTTGCGGGCTTCGCTGGACTAATACGTATTAGCACCTTGACCCGGGTGTTCTGCCTGGTCACACTCGCCGCCATCCTCCGACGACGAAGGAGTGCCGATGACGGGCGAACTGTGGAGCCGCCGGGCCGCGCTGAAGGTCGCGGCCGGGACCGGGCTGGGGCTGGTGGCCGCTTCGGCGTTGCCCGCGGCCGCCGCCCCGCCGGGGTTTCCGACGTATGCGTTCCTGCGGGAGGCGTTCGACAAGGACGCGCTCGAGTACAACCCGACGGGTGAGCTGATCTTCCCGTGTGTGCGGGGGACGGCTGGGCGGATTCCCGGGGCGCTGGGGCGGTTCTACCTGTACTACGCGCCGCACGACGCGCCGGGTGGGATTTGCCTGGCTTACGCGGATTCGCTGGGTGGGCCCTATGTGGAGTACCCGGCGAACCCGATTGTTTCGCGGGT
Organism: Amycolatopsis sp. NPDC045836; assembly: GCF_056431745.1. Classification (NCBI taxonomy): domain Bacteria; kingdom Bacillati; phylum Actinomycetota; class Actinomycetes; order Pseudonocardiales; family Pseudonocardiaceae; genus Amycolatopsis; species Amycolatopsis sp. NPDC045836. The sequence continues at coordinate 180,493 of NZ_JBWKKF010000001.1, forward strand.
GTGGCCGGGCGAGTACGAAGTGAGTCATGTTTCTTCGCCGCACGCCTTGTGGAACGAGGATGCTCGGGAGATTTTTCTTTACTTCCACGGCGAGAATTCGGTGACGCGGCTGGCGCGGTCGAAGGACGGTGTCAACTTCGAGTACGACAAGGAGGTCCTGTCCACGCGCTTGCTGCCGGGGACGACGGAGACTTCCTATGCACGGGTGTTCCGGCACGACTTGCCCGCGCTGGGGGCGCGGTACGTGATGGTGTTCATGACGAACACCTCGGCGAACCGGCGGGCGATCGGGTGGGGGTGGTCGGCGGATGCGCGGAACTGGACCTACTCGCAGACGCCGCTGATCCGCCCGGAGGAGGTGGGGGCACGGGACATCGGTGCTCCGCACGTGGTTTCGCGTGGTGGGAGTACGTACGTCGTGTACCACACGAACATCGAGGCTGGGGGGAGTATGCGTATCACCGAGGTGGGGAACGATTTCAGCCGGCGGGTGCACTTGGGTGTGTTCCACGCGCCGCTTTCGGGGGCGCCGGACAACGGGAGGTGCGCGGCGCCTTCGTTCGGGACGGATGGGGGCGTGGAGTACATGGTCTACGAGGCGGGAACGCGATTGGCCGGGTCGATCGCTGTTGCTCGTGCCGGATGACCGGACTGCGGTCCGGTAGCAGGTGGGTCAGCGCCTAACTCGTGGCACTCCACCTTTTCGACCTATGTTGAAAGCAATCCGGTAGACGTCCGGCAGGTCGAGTTTGCCATTCGCTCGCCGAGTCATGACTCCGAGTGCGATCAACTCCTGGATCAACTTGGGGTAATCATTGGGATTCACCGGGCCTGCCCGCGTTATTTCGGTGTCGTCGTCGGAGGATTCGACGTGTACCGCGAGCATCTCCGTCAAGTTGGCCGCATGCCACTTGTCGATGACTTCTGGCTGCTCGATCGGAACTTGTGACTCCGCTAATGGTTGAATTGCGGTGCTCACCCAAGGTATGTCTTCGTTCACTTGATCGACTCGCACGCTAGAAGCTCGTTGGACTCCTCGACGGATCGCGTCCCAGTGAAGTGGCACCTGATGGCCGGCATGCGTACGTGCTGTCTCCGCGGCCGCAGCACTCAGGGCCACCAAGAAGCTCCGGGGACTCGTTTGGCCGTTGCCGTCCGCCAAGTGGTTCGGCAGCCAGGTGTAGGTGTGTCCCTTGCGATGGTTCGTGCCCATGTACTGACCCGCAAGCAAAATAAAAGCGTTCGACTGTGCGTCCTTGTCGCCGATCAGGTCCTTCGGCGGTAGCTTGCGGTCGCTGCGATCCTCCCAATTTCCAGTCTGTTCACGAAACCAATTGGCAATCGGCAGATCCGAGTTACCGAGGTGCTGGAACAGCAATCCGTAGAGATCTGCATTCGTCCAAGTCAGATCCGCTGTGTTGGCGGTTAGTTTGGAAGCGTCGGGGAAGTTGAGTGGGGCGCTATCCAGCATGTCGTGGCGGATGAAAACCTTGGCGCGTATGTTCTGCGTGCTCAACCGTAGTTCGAGTGCGAACTCGAGGATTCCGCTACTTAGCCGATCCGCCAGGCGGCGGTCGGTGTGCAGTCGGTCGAGTGCGTCGAACATCACCAATTTTGTGACCCCGCGTCGCCTGGCGTCTTCGTCGGCCAGGCTCAGTTCCCGCTCGACTTGCTCCGGGTTGTGCCGGAGCCAGGTCAGCTTCTCTTGCCAGGTTCCCAGCTCTCGAACTGGTGTTACGCCCAGTGCGCTGAGGGTAACCACTGTCCAAATATCAACAGGTTCAACGCCTTCTTGGACGAAACTGCTGAGCGTGCGCTTTGTGGGATACTGTTCTGGACTGAGTGCCGAACCGAACCCGGTGAGTGGTTCTATGGATCGGAGTCGCGGGAGTTGATATTCGTCAGCAGCCAGCTCGCGCAATTCATCGTCGCGTAAAGACTTGAACCAGTGTGTTTTCCCCACGCCACGGGCACCCTTGACCACGGTGACGTCCGGCTCGAGCGCGCGGCGGTGACCTGTGGGCGTGAAGAGGGTGCTCCGGTCCACGTTGTCAGTGTCGGAGTCCGCAGTCAGTGGCAATGCCTGCAGCAGGAGTTCTCGTAGCTCGGCGGCCGTGTTGTCGGTCATCATTGGCCTCCGATGAGTAGCTCGGTGACGCTGTCGAGAAATATGCGGAAAGCCTCTTCGACGAAGGGCAGGCCGCTCCAGTCGGGTTTCCTGGTCGGGTCGAGGCCGACCAGGTCACTGTGGAAGAGGATAGGAACCGGAGTGTGTGGGGCTGTCGGGTCACTGACGCTGTAGTTGAAGGCGTCCAGATCGTCGTAAGCTGCGGACTCGTAAAGCGTGTCGGTGAAGCATTCTTGAGCACGGTCGGCGAAGCCGGTGAGATATTCGTCCTGATTGGCTGCTGGTGTCATGGATGCGACCATGCGGAGCCGCTCGCCCAGCAGTCGCGGATTGGGCAACCGCTTCCATTCTTCGAAGAGTGCGCGGTAGCCTGCCCACGTCTGGGGGGTGTCTGCGGCGAACAGCAGATTGAGGCCGCCAAGATGAGTCAGGGTTGTCGCTGCGACGTCGTGAATGCCCGCCCGACTGTCGAGGATGACAACATCGGGCTCGCGGCTCAGGTCTGTCACCCTGGCTTCACAAGCGTTCACGGCCTGTGCCAATCGAGTGCCGAAACGAACAGGAGTGCCTTCCTCCGTGGCGGTATCGACGTAAGCGCGGTTCAGCTTCGCCAAGTAGTCGTAGTTGTCCCTGGGGCGGCCGGCGGCTGGAGCGAGCCAGACCTCTCCGTTTCTGCTTTCGGGTACGACCTTGCTGCGGGTTACCAGGTCCAGACCGGTTTCGTTGCCGACGGCGGATTCGGCGAAGAAATCGACCACTCCAAATTCAGGTAGATCCTCGTTTCGCGAGGTGAGCATGCCCAGTCCTGGTGATTCCAGGTCCAAGTCGACGACCAGCACGCACTTGCCGCTCAAGGCGAGGTGCTGGGCCAGCATGAACGCGGCAGTGGAACGGCCGACACCACCTTTGAAGCCGTAGAAGGTGACTCGGTTCGCGGCGGGTGTGTGGTCGACGGTTCGTGTCCAGTCGGCGCCGACCACTTCGCGCTCGAGGATGCTGATCTCGCCCTGGGTTTCACTTTTCGGGCGCTTGGTGTACAGCGTTTTCGGATCCAGTATCGCGGCCGGATCGAAGAGTTCCGAAACCGAGCGCACCGGGATCGGGGCGGCAAACGGGCCTGCGGTTCGCTGAACCCTGCTGGCCAAGGTTTCGGGGATCTCGCTGGTGTCGACGATCAGCGAAACTCGGCCGATGAGGTCGCGGACGACTGTGACGTCAATTCCGGCGTCGCTCAGTTCTTCGGCGATGCCATTGATTTCGGTCCACGCTTCATCGAATCGAATGGTCATCGGATCATCCCGTCGATCTCTGCGCGTTGATAGATACCGAGTATCTGTGCGGCGCTGGCGATGTGCCGTCCCGCTCGATCGGTGTCGATGTGCGTGCCGTCGCTGTACCTCTCATCGATGCTCCACCCCTCGAACGGATTCCGTCCGGCTATCAACTCGCTGAAGGCAGCGGCGTTGCGTCCGTGTGCGGTAGCGGCGATATCTGCCCACAACCGGGGAAGATGTGAGTAGGCGTTGTCCACCCGGTGAGCGGGATGGATGGGTCTGCCTCGGTGATTGACGCCGCCACCCAGAAAGTCGACCAGTACGGCCTTGAGCGCGCACTCCGCGGCCACGCCGGCGAGGTGGTCCGCGTTGGCGAAGCGTCCAGCGCCGTGGAGCAGCTGTGCGTCATCGAAATGACGGCGCGCTGCCTCGCCGAACTGCGTGTGTCGCCCACCTGTCACGGACGGAAGGTTACCTTGATCCGGAAGTGACCAGCTCAGGCGCGCCGCCACTGGACGGCGCGCCCGAACCGGGAGGATCAGACCCGCTTGAACAGCAGGGCCCGCTTGACCTCCTGGATGGCCTTGGTGACCTGGATGCCTCGCGGGCAGGCGTCCGTGCAGTTGAAGGTGGTGCGGCAACGCCACACGCCTTCGGCATCGTTCAGGATGTCAAGGCGTTCTTCGGCTCCTTCGTCGCGGGAGTCGAAGATGAAGCGGTGGGCGTTGACGATCGCGGCCGGGCCGAAGTAGGAGCCATCGCTCCAGTACACCGGGCACGAGGACGTGCAGCACGCGCACAGGATGCACTTCGTGGTGTCGTCGAAGCGCTCGCGGTCCGCGATGGACTGCACCCGCTCGCGCGTGGGCTCGTTGCCGTACGCGATGAGGTACGGCTTCACCGCGCGGAACGCCTCGAAGAAGGGTTCCATGTCGACGTAGAGGTCCTTCTCCGTCTTCAGGCCCTTGATCGGCGCGATCGTGATGGTGGTCGGCTTGCCCTTCTTCGCCAGCAGGTCCTTGACCAGCACCTTGCAGGCCAGCCGGTTGATCCCGTTGATCTGCATGGCGTCGGACCCGCAGATGCCGTGGGCACAGGACCGGCGGAACGACAGCGTGCCGTCCACGTAGTTCTTGATGCTGGTCAGCAGGTTCAGCACCCGGTCGGTGGGCAGCGCCGGGACGTCGTAGGACTCCCAGTGCGGCTCCGAGTCCAGTTCCGGGTTGTACCGCAGGATCTTCACCGTGACGGTGACCGAGCCCTCCGGGGCGGGGATCTGCGAGGTGTCGTGCGCCTGTTCGGCTACCGCGGTCATCAGTACTTCCGCTCCATCGGCTCGTACCGGGTGAAGGTCACCGGCTTGTAGTCCAGCCGGATGTCCGCGAGGAAACCGGTCAGCCCCAGCGGGGCGTCCGGGTCCTCCTGCTCCGGCATCTGCTTGTACGACATCGAGTGCCGCATGAAGTTCACGTCGTCGCGGTTCGGGTAGTCCTCGCGCGCGTGCCCGCCGCGGGACTCCTTGCGGGCCAGCGCCGCCACCACCAGCGCCTCGGCGAGGTCGAGCAGGAAGCCCAGCTCGATCGCCTCCAGCAGGTCGGTGTTGTACCGCTTGCCCTTGTCCTGCACCGCGATCCGGCCGTAGCGCTCCTTGAGCGCCTGCACGTCGGTCAGCGCCTGCTTCAGCGTGTCCTCCGTGCGGTACACCGCCGCGTTCGAGTCCATCGTCTGCTGCAGCTCGGTCCGGATGTCGGCGACCCGCTCCCCGCCGTGGGCGGTGCGCAGGTGCTCGACCATGCCCTCGACCAGGCGCGCCGGGTTCTCCGGCAGCTCGACGAAGTCGTGCCCGGCGGCGTACTCCGCGGCGGCGATGCCGGCGCGGCGGCCGAACACGTTGATGTCGAGCAGCGAGTTGGTGCCCAGCCGGTTCGCGCCGTGCACCGACACGCAGGCGACCTCACCCGCGGCGTACAGGCCGGGGATGACGTTGTTGTTGTCCCGCAACGCCTCGCCGTGCACGTTGGTCGGGATGCCACCCATCGCGTAGTGCGCGGTCGGGTACACCGGCACCGGCTCCACCACCGGGTCCACGCCCAGGTAGGTGCGGGCGAACTCGGTGATGTCCGGCAGCTTGGTCTCCAGCACCTCGGCCCCGAGGTGGGTGCAGTCCAGCAGCACGTAGTCCTTGTTCGGCCCGGCACCACGGCCTTCGAGCACCTCGAGCACCATCGACCGCGCGACGATGTCCCGCGGCGCCAGGTCCTTGATGGTCGGCGCGTACCGCTCCATGAACCGCTCACCGGACTCGTTGCGCAGGATCGCGCCCTCGCCGCGGGCACCCTCGGTGAGCAGGATGCCCAGCCCGGCCAAGCCGGTCGGGTGGAACTGGTAGAACTCGATGTCCTCCAGCGGCAGGCCCTTGCGGAAGTAGATGCCCATGCCGTCGCCGGTCAGCGTGTGCGCGTTCGAGGTGGTCTTGAACACCTTCCCGAACCCGCCGGTGGCGAACACGATGGACTTGGCCTGGAAGACGTGGATCTCGCCGGTGGCCAGCTCGTAGGCGATGGCGGCGGAGGCCTTCGGCCCGTCCGGGGTGTCCGACATGGCGATGTCGAGCACGTAGAACTCGTTGTAGAACTCGATGCCGTGCTTGACGCAGTTCTGGTACAGCGTCTGCAGGATCATGTGCCCGGTGCGGTCCGCGGCGTAGCAGGCGCGGCGCACCGCCGCCTTGCCGTGGTCGCGGGTGTGCCCGCCGAACCGGCGCTGGTCGATCTTGCCCTCGGGCGTCCGGTTGAACGGCAGCCCCATCTTCTCCAGGTCGAGGACCGCGTCGATGGCTTCCTTCGCCATGATCTCGGCGGCGTCCTGGTCGGTGAGGTAGTCACCGCCCTTGACCGTGTCGAAGGTGTGCCACTCCCAGTTGTCCTCTTCGACGTTGGCGAGGGCCGCGCACATCCCGCCCTGGGCGGCGCCGGTGTGCGACCGGGTCGGGTACAGCTTGGTCAGCACCGCGGTGCGGGTGCGCTGGCCGGCCTCGATGGCGGCGCGCATGCCGGCACCGCCCGCCCCGACGATCACCACGTCGTACTTGTGGAACTGCATTTGCCGCTTCTCCTGGAGAACTCTGAGAACTCTGTGGTGGGGTTAGCTGGCCGGCATGTCCGGGTCGAAGGTGAAGATCACCATGGTGCCCACCGCGAGGATCAGCACCATCGAGACGTAGAGCACCATCTTCAGCCAGAACCGCGTGCTGTCCTTGCGCGCGTAGTCGTCGATGATCGTGCGCACGCCGTTGCCGCCGTGCAGCTGGGCCAGCCACAGCATGGACAGGTCCCAGAACTGCCAGAACGGCGAGGCCCAGCGACCGGCCACGAAGCCCCAGTTGATCCGGTGCACGCCGCCGTCGAGGATGTTCATGATGAACAGGTGCCCGAGCACCAGCACCAGCAGCAGCACGCCGGACACGCGCATGAACAGCCAGCTGTGCAGCTCGAAGTTGCTGCGCCGGGCGGCCGGGCGCCGCGGGCTGCGGGGTTTGTCGAGTGGCAGTGCAGCGCTCATCAGTGACCGCCTCCGAACATGGTCGACACGGTCCGCTCCAGCATGAAGTAGGTGCCGGGGACCATCACCAGCACCCACAGCCCGACCAGGCCCCAGAGCATCTGCTTCTGGTAGCGCGGGCCCTTGGCCCAGAAGTCGACGAGGATGACCCGCACGCCGTTGAGCGCGTGGAACAGCACCGCGCCGACCAGGCCGACCTCGATCAGGTTCACGATCGGGGTCTTGTAGGTCTCGATGACCTCGTCGTAGGCGTTCGGCGAAACCCGCACGAGCGCGGTGTCGAGCACGTGGACAAAGAGGAAGAAGAACGTGAGCACGCCGGTGATCCGGTGCAGGACCCAGGACCACATGCCCGGGTCGCCGCGGTAGAACGTCCCGTTCCGGCGCGAGGCACCCGCCCGATCGCTTTGCGCCGCCTCGCTCGCGGCGCCAGCAGTGGTGGACATCGGTGAACGGCCTCCAACGTCACTGATGGACTTGACCCCGGTGACCGTGGCTTCGGCGTGTTCACCTGCGACTTCTCCGGCGAAGGCACCTTGGTCAAGGTCATCGGGCGTGGATGCAGAGGATGCTAGACCTGCCCTTGACACGGGGCTCACCCTCGGGTTGCCGTATGTGATGAGCGTTATGCCCGGCAGGGTCACCGGGTACCCCTGTGGAGATCGACGAACCGCCTCGTCGAACCACACGTTCCGGTGACAACCCGTGCACGGTTCATCGCTCGGGCGAACCACGAACAAACATTTGGGTTACGTAGCGTGCCGTCGATGTGTCCCCGTCATGGCGGACGGGTACGGTTCGCCCGTCGAACCCGGCAGTGGAGCCGGGTTGTTCTCGGGCACCGTTGTGAAAGAGCAGCGGGGAGGGAGAAGCACCGTGCGCGGTACACGCAATCGCACACTGGCCGCCGTCGCCATGGCCGGTGTGCTGGCGCTGGCCGGTTGTGCGAAGGATTCCGGCAACACCGGCGGCGATACCGCTGCACCGGCTGACCAGGGCGCGCAGGGTTGCGTCACCGCGCCCAAGCCGCCCGCCGCGGCTCCGGCGGAGCAGAGCCAGGCGCAGGACAGCGAGAAGGTGGACGCCTCCAAGCTGAAGGTCGGGCTCGCCTACGACGTGGGCGGCCGCGGGGACGCCTCGTTCAACGACGCCGCCGCCGCGGGCGTCGACAAGGCCAAGGCCGAGCTGGGTGTGACCGCGGTCAGCGAGAGCACCGCCACCGGCACCGAGTCCGAGGACTCCAAGCAGCAGCGCCTCAACCAGATGGCCACCGAGGGTTACAACCCGATCATCGCCGTCGGCTTCGCCTACGCGGACTCCGTCAAGGCGGTCGCGCCGAAGTTCCCGGACACCAAGTTCGCCATCGTCGACGACGACTCGGTGCAGGCGCCGAACGTCACCCCGCTGGTCTTCGCCGAGGAGCAGGGCTCGTTCCTGGCCGGTGTCGCCGCGGTCTACAAGAGCAAGAACTGCCACGTCGGCTTCGTCGGCGGGGTGGACACCCCGCTGATCCAGAAGTTCGAGGCGGGCTTCCTGCAGGGCGTGAAGGCGGCTTCGTCCAAGGCCAAGATCGAGGACGAGTACCTGACCCCGGCCGGTGACATCTCCGGCTTCAACGACCCCGGCAAGGGCAACATCAAGGCCGCCGCGCAGATCAACAAGGGCGCGGACGTGATCTACCAGGCCGCCGGTGCCTCCGGGAAGGGTGTGTTCGAGGCGGCGAAGTCCTCGGGCAAGGCGCTGGCCATCGGGGTCGACTCCGACCAGTACAACCAGAAGACGGTGGAGAACGTCAAGGACGTGATCATCACCTCGATGATCAAGCGCGTCGACGTGGCGGTGTTCGACTTCATCAAGGCCGTGGCCAAGGGCGACACCTCGACCCTGCCCAAGCGGTTCGACCTGAAGGTGGACGGCGTCGGCTACGCCACCTCGGGCGGCAAGGTCGACGACATCAAGGACGTGCTGGACGGGTACAAGGCGCAGATCGTCAGCGGCGCCATCACCGTGTCCGACAAGCCGCAGAAGTAGAGACCGCTAGTCCACGCACACGTGTGGGGGCCCACCGGCGGCGAACCCGTCCGGCGGGCCCCCCGCGTTGTTTCCAGGAGTCACTTCAGTCATGACACAGCCGCAGCCCGAGCCCGGGTCACGCAGGCCGGTGGTCGAACTGGCCGGGATCACCAAGCGCTTCCCCGGCGTGGTCGCCAACTCCGACGTCAACCTGACCGTGCACGAGGGTGAGGTGCACGCGGTCTGCGGGGAGAACGGCGCGGGCAAGTCCACCCTGATGAAGATCCTCTACGGCATGCAGCGGCCGGACGAGGGCACCATCACGATCAACGGCACCCGCGTCGAGCTGCGCAACCCGCAGGACGCGATCAGAGCGGGCATCGGCATGGTGCACCAGCACTTCATGCTCGCCGACAACCTCACCGTGCGGGAGAACGTGCTGCTCGGCGCGGAATCCCTGCACGGCATCGGCCGCGCGGCCAGGACCCGGCTGGCCGAACTGGCCCGGCGCACCGGCCTGCGCGCCGACCCGGACACCCTGGTCGAGGACCTCGGCGTGGCCGACCGCCAGCGGGTGGAGATCGTCAAGGTGCTCTACCGCGGCGCGAAGATCGTCATCCTGGACGAGCCGACCGCGGTGCTGGTGCCGCAGGAGGTCGACGCGCTGTTCGAGACCGTGCGCGAGATGCAGCGCCAGGGCTTCACCTTCATCTTCATCTCGCACAAGCTCGACGAGGTGCGCGCGATCGCCGACGCGGTGACGGTGATCCGCCGCGGCACCACCGTCGGCTCGGCCGACCCGAAGAAGATCAGCTCGCGGGAACTCGCCGAGATGATGGTCGGCAGCGAGCTGCCCAGCCCGGAGACCCGCGAGTCCACCGTGACCGAGCGCGACGTGCTGCGGATCACCGGGCTGCGCCTGGCGGCCGAGGGCTCGGACCGGGCGGTGCTCGACGACATCTCGTTCCGCGTGCGCGCCGGTGAGGTGCTCGGCGTGGCGGGGGTCGAGGGCAACGGGCAGACCGAGCTGGTCGAGACGATCATGGGCATGCGCCGGGCCACCGGCGGCACGATCGAGCTGGTCGACGCCGACGGCCAGGCCCGTGACCTGACCCGGCTGGGCACGCTGGCCCGCCGCGAGGCGGGGATCGGCTACATCGCCGAGGACCGCACCCGTCACAGCCTGCTGCTGACCCAGCCGCTGTGGGCCAACCGCATCCTCGGTTACCAGACGCGGAAACCGGTGGCCAGCGGGCAGCTGCTGGACATCGCGGGCGCCCGCGAGGACACCGAGCGCATCGTCAGCGAGTACGACGTGCGCACCCCCGGCATCGACGTGCCCGCTGCCGCGCTGTCCGGCGGGAACCAGCAGAAACTGGTGGTGGGCCGGGAACTGTCCGGCAACCCGGTGCTGCTGATCGCCTCCCACCCGACGCGTGGCGTGGACGTCGGCGCGCAGGCGCTGATCTGGGAGCAGATCCGCCAGGCCCGCGCGCACGGCCTCGCCGTGCTGCTGATCTCGGCGGACCTGGACGAGCTGATCGGGCTGTCCGACACCATCCGCGTCATGCTGCGCGGGCGCCTGGTCAGCGAAGCCGACCCGGCCACCGTGACGCCGCAGGAACTCGGCTCGGCGATGACCGGTGCCGCTGAAGAAGGTGAAGTCGCATGAGTTCGTGGCGCACCAAGCTGCTGCCACCCCTGCTGGCGATCGTGTTCGCCGTGCTGATCTGCACGGTGGCGCTGCTGGTCTCCGGGGCCGACCCGCTGCGGGCGTTCGGCACCATGATCGCCCAGTTGTTCAAGGGCACCACCGCGATCGACACGCTGAACCTGGCCACGCCGTACTACCTGGCCGGGCTCGCGGTGGCGATCGGCTTCCAGATGAACCTGTTCAACATCGGCGTCGAGGGCCAGTACCGGTTCGCCGCGGTGGTCGCCGCGATCGCCGGTGGCGCGCTGCACCTGCCGCCGGTGCTCCACGCGCTGGCGATCATCGTGGTCGCGGTGCTGGCGGGCATGCTCTACGCGGCCATCCCGGCGGTGCTCAAGGTCACCCGCGGGGTCAGCGAGGTCATCTCGACGATCATGCTGAACTCGATCGTCATCGGCATCATCGCCTTCCTGATCAACCCGGAGCAGTTCGGCGTGCAGCGCGGCAACAACGTGCACACCGAGCCGATCGACGACTCCGGCCTCATCCCCGGCATCCCGCTCGGCCCCCTCGGTGAGCTGTTCGGCTTCGTGCTGATCGCCATCGCGGTCGGCGGCGCCTACTGGTTCATGCTCAACCGCACCCGCTTCGGCTTCGAGCTGAAGGCCAGCGGCGAGTCGACCACGGCGGCCGCGGCCGGTGGGGTGAACGCCAAGAAGATGACGCTGATCGCGATGCTGCTCTCCGGCGGCGTCGCCGGGCTGGTCGCGCTGCCGGAACTGCTCGGCCGCGACCACGTCTACGCCATCACCGCCGCGCAGGGCTACGGCTTCACCGGCATCGCGGTGGCGCTGCTCGGCCGCAACCACCCGGCCGGCATCGCGCTCGGCGCGGCGCTGTGGGCCTTCCTGGACAAGTCGGCGGTTTCGCTGGAGCAGATCCAGGTGCCGAAGGAGATCGCCACCATCATGCAGGGCACGATCGTGCTGTCCGTCGTCGTCGCCTACGAGATCGTGCGGCGCGCCGACCTCGCCGCCGAACAGCGGCGCGTCGGCCGGGCACTGGCGGGCAACGGCCGCAAGCGCGGCAAGCCCGCCGACGTCAGCGAAGGGGGTGCGGTGTGAGCGTGCCGACCGACACCAGTCCGGCGCCCGCGCCGATGACCGTGGCCGGGCCCAAGCCGAAGCGGCGGCTGCCCGGCTGGGCCAGGGCGATGCTCTGGGCCGCCGCCGCGCTGGTGGTGCTGTCCACCACCTCGTACCTGACCGGCGTACCGGACCTGACCTCGTCGAACACCTCGCAGACGGCGTTGCGCCTGGCCCTGCCGATCCTGCTGGCCGGGCTCGGCGGGCTGTGGGCCGAACGCTCCGGCGTGATCAACATCGGCCTCGAGGGCATGATGATCCTCGGCACCTGGGGGGCCGCCTGGGGCGCCTACCACGGCGGCCCGTGGGCCGGGCTGGTGGCGGCGATCGTGCTCGGCGCGCTCGGCGGGCTGCTGCACGCGATCGCCACGGTCACCTTCAACGTCAACCACATCGTCTCCGGGGTGGCGCTGAACCTGCTCGGCCTCGGCGTGGCGAAGTACCTGGCGAGCCTGGTGTTCCAGCCGCTGTCGGGCAACCCGAAGCAGTCGCCGCCGGTGGAGAAGTTCGACACCTACTCGGCCACCTTCCTCTCCGACTGGCTCGGTGACCTGGAGGACGCGCAGCGGGTCGGGATCTCCGACGTGGCCGGTATCGTGCGCGGCCTGATCACCGGGGTGTCGCCGCTGGCCATGCTGGCGATCCTGCTGATCCCGGTCAGCTACTGGATCCTCTGGAAGACCCGGTTCGGCCTGCGGCTGCGCTCGTGCGGGGAGAACCCGGTGGCCGCGGAGTCGCTCGGCGTGAACGTGTACGTGCACAAGTACGTCGCGCTCGCGGTGTCCGGCGGGCTGGCCGGGATGGGCGGTGCCTCGCTGGTGCTGCTGCCCGGTGGCGCGGACTACCTGGAGAACCAGACCAACGGCCGCGGTTTCATCGGCCTCGCGGCGATGATCTTCGGCAACTGGCGGCCGGGCGGGCTGCTCGGTGGTGCGGCGCTGTTCGGGTACGCCGACGGGTTGCAGCTCTCCGGTGGTGGTGCGGCGGTGCTGGCGCTGCTCTACGGCGCGGTGCTCCTGCTCGGCGTGATCGTGGTGATCCAGCTGGTCCGCCGCAGGTGGGTGGCGGCCGCGCTGGGCCTGGCCGGTGCCCTCGTCCTCTACTACATCTACTGGGCCAACGACGAACTGCCGAGCGACCTGATCCCGTACTCGGCGCACTTCGTCACCATCATCGTGCTGGCGGTGGCGTCGCAGCGCCTGCGGCCCCCGAAGAAGATCGGCGCTAAGTACCGGCGAGGTGAAGGTGACTGACATCGACTGGGACGCGTTGCGGGCGAGTGCGGTGCGGGTGGCGAAGCTCGCTTACGCGCCGTACTCCGGCCTCCAGGTGGGCGTCGCGGCCATTGTGGACAACGGCCGCGAGATCACCGGCTGCAACGTGGAGAACGCCTCGTACGGCCTCGGCCTGTGCGCGGAGTGCACCATGGTCGGCCAGCTGCGGCTCTCCGGCGGCGGCAGGCTGGTCGCGGTGGCCTGCCGCAGCGGTGAAGGCGAACTGCTGATGCCGTGCGGCCGGTGCCGCCAGCTGCTCTACGAACACGGCGGCCCGGACTGCCTGGTGGACACCCCGAGCGGCATCCTGCCGATGTCGGCGGTGCTGCCGGACGCCTTCGGCCCGGAGCACCTGCCCGCATGAGCGCGGTGGAACCGTTCGCCGCCGTCGACGTCATCCGGGCCAAGCGGGACGGCGGGCGGCTGAGCGACGAGCAGATCGACTGGGTGGTCGGCGCGTACACCCGCGGGGTGGTCGCCGAGGAGCAGATGTCCGCGCTGGCCATGGCGATCTTCCTGCGCGGCATGGACTCCGCCGAGATCGCGCGCTGGACCGGCGCGATGATCGAATCGGGGGACCGGCTGTCGCTGGCGGTCTCCCGGCCGACCGTGGACAAGCACTCCACCGGCGGGGTGGGCGACAAGATCACCCTGCCGCTGGCGCCGCTGGTCGCCGCGTGCGGGGCGGCCGTGCCGCAGCTGTCCGGGCGTGGGCTCGGTCACACCGGTGGCACGCTCGACAAGCTGGAGGCCATCCCGGGCTGGCGGGCGGCGCTGTCCACCGAGGAGATCACCCGGCAGCTCGGCGAGGTGGGCGCGGTCGTCTGCGCGGCCACCCCGTCGCTGGCGCCCGCCGACCGCAAGCTCTACGCCCTGCGGGACGTCACCGCCACCGTCGAGTCCATCCCGCTGATCGCCAGCTCGATCATGAGCAAGAAGATCGCCGAGGGCTCGGCGGGCCTGGTGCTGGACGTGAAGGCGGGCTCGGGCGCGTTCATGAAGACGCGGGAGCAGGCGCGGGAACTGGCCGGGGCGCTGGTCGGCATCGGCAAGGCGCACGGCGTGGCCACCACCGCGCTGATCACCGAGATGGGCACCCCGCTGGGCCGGGCCGTCGGCAACGCGGTGGAGGTGGCCGAGGCGGTCGAGGTGCTGCGTGGCGGCGGGCCGCCGGACGTGGTGGAGCTGACCGTGGCGCTGGCGCGGGAGATGCTGGCGCTGGCCGGACTCGGTTCGGTGGACCCGGCGGCGGTGCTGGCTTCGGGGGAGGCGTACGAGACCTGGTGCCGGATGATCCGCGCCCAGGACGGTGACCCGGAGGCCGCGCTCCCGGCGCCGAAGCACGTGCACGTGGTGGAAGCGCCGGAGGACGGGATCCTGTCCACCCTGGACGCCTACGCCGTCGGGGTCGCCGCCTGGCGGCTCGGGGCCGGCCGGGCCCGCAAGGAGGACCCGGTGCAGGCCGCCGCCGGCCTCCTGTGCCACGCGAAACCCGGCGACCGGGTGCGCCGGGGCGATCCGCTGCTGGAACTGCACACCGACACCGCGGAAGCCGTTCCGGGCGCCCTGCGCACCCTGGACGGGGCGTTCACCATCGGCGACACGGCCCCCGGCGCCACCCCGGTCGTGCTGGACACGCTGCGCTGACCCCGGACACGACGGTGGGGCGCCACCTCGGAAGGTGACGCCCCACCGGCCGGAACCTACGAGTCGCTGCTGTCGTCGCCGTCGGTGCCCTTGGTCTTGGCGTCGGCGGCCTTCGGGGCGCGGCCGTTGCGGGCGCGCCGCGGCTGCCGCGGGGCGGGCGGGGTGACCGCGACCACCGGCTGCGGTGAAGCCGGCCCGCCACCGAGCATCAGCTCGGCGAAGGTGGCCATCGCCTCGTCCAGCTGGCCGCCGATGCGCCGCTCCGACTCCTCGTTGCTCTTGCGCACCAGCGAGGTGACCGAGTCGGTGTCGGGGCGGGCGTTCAGCGTGCCCTCCACCTTCGACAGCCCGCTCTTGATCGAGCCGTCCAGGTCGCCGAGCTGCGCGGTGAAGCCGTCCTCGACCTTGTCCAGGCGCCCGGCCAGGTCGTCGAGGCGGGTGGTGACCTGCTCGAGCCGGTTGCCCAGCTGGTCCAGCCGGTCGGAGGCGTCGATCATCTCGCCGGTCTCGGTCAGCGCCGACCGGAGCGCCTCGGTGTTGTCCCCGATGCGCTGCTTGGTGGCGGCGTCCAGGTCGTCGATGCGGGAGCGCAGGTCGCTGTCGCCGGCGTCGATCCGCTCGCGCAGCGTGGCCTCGGCCGACTCGATGCGCTCGCGCACCGGGCCGTGCACCGACTGCGGCAGCGAGTCGAGCTTGCTGTCCTGCTTGTCCAGGTGACCGTTCAGCTCGTCGATGCGGCGGTGGATGTTCTGGAGCTTGTCCTCCAGCCCGTCCATCCGGCCCGCGACGCCCTCGAAGCGGGCGCCGACGCCGTCGAGCCTGCCGTCCAGCTGCGCGAACGGCTTCGCCAGCTTGTCGACCAGGCCGTCCACCGCGCGGGCGATCTCGGCGAGCGCGTTGTCCTGCGCCTCGAGCCGGGACATCGCCTCGTCCAGGCGCTCGGCCAGCACGCTGACCTCGGTGCGGTCGGGCAGCTCGGACAGCCGCTTGCGCACCGCGCCCAGTGAGTCCACCGGGGCGAGGCGGGCGTAGATGTCGTCGAGAGCGTCGAAGATCTGCTGCTGCTCGCTCTCCCGGACCTCGGCCGCGCGCACGAGCATGTTGCGCATCCGGTCGAAGGACGGGGCCCCAAGGTGGTTGTCTGTGGTCACTGCGGTGTCCTCCGTCGGGGAAAAGGGACTGGGGCCGAGCTTAGCGATCGTCCAATTGCTCACAGTATCCGGCCCGGGGAAATGTAAATGTTGTGCTCAACTCGTTGGACGATTCAGGTCCAAGATCACAAAGCTCTGGGTGAAGTCGAGACTCAGCGTTACGGCCACGTAGGTGATCCGCGTTCACCACACTAGCCCGCCGCGCAAGAGCCGTTCGGCCGAGCCCCTCGCGGGTACCGTTGTCGCATGTCGTCCGATATCCACGCCCAGCCATTGGACCCGCAGACCATCCGCCGCGTGCCCAAGGTGCTGCTGCACGACCACCTCGATGGCGGATTGCGCCCCGGCACGGTGCTCGATCTCGCCGAGGCCACCGGCTACCGGGGCCTGCCTGTCACCGATGTGGGTGAATTGGGGCAGTGGTTCCGTGACGCGGCGGATTCGGGTTCGCTGGAGTCCTACCTGGAGACCTTCGCGCACACCTGCGGGGTCATGCAGACCGAAGAGGCGCTGGTCAGGGTGGCCGCGGAGTGCGCGGAGGACCTCGCCGCCGACGGGGTGGTCTACGCCGAGGTGCGTTACGCCCCGGAGCTGTTCGTCGAGCGCGGGCTGTCGCTGCCCGCCGTGGTGGAGGCGGTGCAGGAGGGGTTCGCCGAGGGTGAGCGCCGGGTGGCCGCCAACGGCGGGCGGATCCACCTGAGCACCCTGCTGTGCGCGATGCGCCAGCACGCCAGGGCGCACGAGATCGCCGAGCTGGCGGTGCGCTACCGGGACAATGGGGTGGCCGGGTTCGACATCGCCGGCCCGGAAGCCGGATTCCCGCCCACCCGCAACCTCGACGCATTCGAGTACCTGCGCACCAGCAACGCGCATTTCACCATTCACGCAGGTGAGGCCTTCGGGCTGGCCTCGATCTGGGAGGCGATCCAGCACTGCGGGGCCGAGCGGCTCGGGCACGGCGTGCGCATCGTCGACGACATCAAGACCTCGCCCGACGGGGAAGTCCAGTTGGGACGGTTGGCGAACTACGTGCGGGACCGGCGGATCCCGCTGGAGCTGTGCCCGTCGTCCAACGTGCAGACCGGCGCCGCGCCGTCGATCGCCGAGCACCCGATCGGCCTGCTCACCCGCCTGCGCTTCCGGGTCACGGTGAACACCGACAACCGGCTGATGAGCGGCTGCACGGTGTCCAGCGAGTTCGCCGCGCTGGCCGAGGCGTTCGGTTTCGGCTGGGCCGATCTGCAGTGGTTCACCATCAACGCGATGAAATCCGCTTTCCTCGATTTCGACAAACGACTGGAGCTCATCAACAACGTGATCAAGCCCGGTTACGCGGATTTGATCAATTCTTGACCTGCGCTCGACTTGTGTTATTTAGCCTAGCGAACTAAAGTCCAGATAATAGGAGTAGCATCCCATTATCTGGGAGGATGTCGTGGAGCCGGTCGTCACCGCGGGTCGCCGGCGCTGGCTGGTCCTCGGTCTCGGCCTGCTCGCCCAGGCCGCGAGCTGCGCGTTCCTGTACGGCCTCCCGTTCCTCGTGCCGGTGCTGCAGGCCGCCGAGGGATTGTCGCTGGCGGCGGCGGGCGCGGTGGTGGCCGCACCTTCGATCGGGCTGTTGCTGACCCTCATCGTGTGGGGCGCCGCGGCCGACCGCTACGGAGAGCGACTCATCATGGCGCTCGGCCTCGGCACTTCGGGGTTGCTGCTGAGCTACGCCGCGTCGACCGGTGCCTCACTGCCCGTGTTGTTCGGCGTGTTCCTGCTCGCCGGTGCCGCCACGGCGTCGGTGAACGCCGCCAGCGGGCGGGCGGTGATGGGCTGGTTCGGCGCCCGCGAACGCGGTACGGCGATGGGCCTGCGGCAGACCGCCCAGCCGATCGGCGTCGGCATCGCGGCGCTGGCCCTGCCACCGCTGGCCCAGGCCCACGGCTGGCGCGTCGCGCTGTTGTTCCCGGGAGCGCTGGCGATCGTGGTCGCGGTGCTGGTGGCCGCGCTGGTCGTGGATCCACCGCGGCCGGAGCCGGCCGGCGGCGCCACGGGCAAGCCGCCGTCGCCGTACCGCGCGCCCGCGCTCTGGCGGCTGCACGGCGCGAGCGCGCTGCTGGTGGTGCCGCAGTTCGCCGTGTCGGCCTTCGCACCGGTGTACCTGGTGGCCGTGCGGGACTGGAGCCCGCCGGCAGCCGGGTGGTTCCTCGCCGCCGTGCAGGGGCTGGGTGCGCTGGCCCGCATCGGCACCGGCTACTGGTCGGACCGCGTCGGCAGCAGGCTCCGCCCGATGCGGCAGCTCGCGGTGGCCAGCGCGGCGGTGATGCTGCTGGTCGCCGCCGGGGACGCCACGGCGCCCTGGCTGGCGGTGCTCGCGCTGGTGCTCGCCGCGGTGATCAGCGTCAGCGACAACGGCCTCGGCTTCACCGCCTCCGCCGAACTCGCCGGGCACGCCTGGGCCGGTCGCGCGATGGGCACGCAGAACACCGGGCAGAACCTCGCCGCGGCGGCCACGCCACCGCTGCTCGGCCTGGTGATCGGCGACTCCCGCTACGCGCTCGCGTTCTGCGTGGCCGCGGCCTTCCCGCTGCTCGCCATCTGGCTCACCCCGGTGCGCGCCGAACGGGAGCGGCAAGGGCGCTAGTGCGTGCGCAGGCGGTCTTCGAAGGACTCGACCAGCTTGCGCCAGGCGCCTTCCTCGGCGTCGAACGGCGCGCTCGGCGCCAGCCGCGTCGGGTCCGGCTCGATCACGAAGTTGATCAGCCAGCCCAGGCTCTCCGACTTCTGCAGTGCCTCGCCCACGCTGTCGTCCTCGGCCCAGTCGGCCGCGTCGGTGAGCAGTTCGACGGCCAGCTCCAGCTGGGTCGGGTCGATCGCGTCGATGCCCTCGGCGATGTCCTCGTCCAGCCCGGCCAGCACGTAGGTGTTGTCCGGGTGCACCTCGATCTCCAGGTCCCCGCCGGTGGCCCTGGCCACCACCTCGTCCCAAGTGGACACTTCGGCCAGGTCGGTGCCCGCCAGTTCCTTGGGCTCGGCCAGCGCCCGGCCCAGCGCGCGCGTCGAGCCGTAGACGTCGATGCGGCCGCCGGAACCGAGGAAGACCGGCTCGTCGTCGAGGAAGCAGCGCAGGGTGTAGTACTCGTCGGTCTTGGTGACGATCTTGATCGGGTCGATGCCGACCTCGGCCCAGAAACCGGTGGGCGCGGCGTCCTCGGCTTCCTCGTCCTCGGTGTCGTCGGTGTCGTCGCTGTCCACGCGGTCGAGGTCCTCGTCGGTGCCCTCCGCCGCGGCGGCCTCGGCTTCGGCCGACTCCTCGAGGAAGGTGGCCAGCTCCTCGGCGGTCTGCTCCAGCAGGGTGGCGTCCACGTCCGGCACGGTGACCAGGCCGTCGATCGCGTCCAGCACGGTGTCCCACTTCTCGGACACGGCCTCGGACAGGTCGGTCCACAGCCGCTCGCCCTCGCGGCCGGTGAACGGCAGCCTGCCCTGCTCCAGCAGCGAGAAGCCCTCGCAGCTGTCGAGCACCTCGTGCACCTCTTCGAGTTCGCACACGTCGGCGAGCGAGCGCACGATGCCGACGATCTCGGCGAGTTCGCCGATGGTCCAGGAGTCCGGCTCCTCGGCGACCAGCTCGGGCACGCCGACCAGGTCGTAGGAGTGGTCGTCGTCCGGGATCAGCTCCGGCACGTTCAGCGCGGGCACCACGCCCCACGCCGGGTGGTCGATGAGGTCGTGCTGTTCGGCCGTCCGGACGAACGCGGCGAGGTGGGCCGCGTCGGGGAAGGCGTACAGGTCTTCCTCGTCGCCGAGGAAGGCTTCCCATTCCTCGCCGTCTTCCCGCCAGCGCGGTGCCCACAGGGTCACCAGGTCACCCTGCGGCAACCCGAGCTCGACCGGGACGATGTCCTGTGCCATTACCTGTCCTCCGCCAATAACCCACCGTATGCGCCCCGGCCGGGGCTCCCCCCGGTCGGCGCGCGGTATGCGCAGCCTACGGGTTCGGCCCGCGCCGCGCGATCACCCCCGCCCGTCCGGCGGGCGGAGATGGCACGATGACTTCCCTGATGAGCACACAGCCAGCCCAAAGCCCCCAGCGCCTCGACGCCCGCCTGCCCGCGGACCCCGAGCCCGACGCCCTGTTCGAAGCCTTCGCCGACTGGGCCGCCGACCGCGGCTTGCAGTTGTACCCGGCGCAGGAAGAGGCCTTGATCGAGGTGGTCTCCGGCGCCAACGTGATTCTGTCCACGCCGACCGGATCCGGCAAGAGCATGGTGGCCGTCGGCGCGCACTTCACCGCGTTGGCCCACGGCAGGCGCAGCTACTACACCGCGCCGATCAAGGCGCTGGTCTCGGAGAAGTTCTTCCAGCTCATCGAAATTTTCGGCCCGGAGAACGTCGGCATGATGACCGGCGACTCCAGCGTCAACGCCGACGCGCCGATCATCTGCTGCACGGCGGAAATCCTGGCGAACATCGCGTTGCGGTTCGGTGCCGGTGCCGACGTGGGCCAGGTGGTGGCCGACGAGTTCCACTTCTACAGCGAGCCCGACCGCGGCTGGGCGTGGCAGATCCCGCTGCTGGAGCTGCCGGAGGCGCAGTTCGTGCTGATGTCGGCCACGCTCGGGGACGTCTCGTTCTTCGAGAAGGACCTGACCCGGCGCACCGGCCGGGAGACCGCGGTGGTCACCTCGGCGCAGCGGCCGGTGCCGCTGACCTACCGGTATGCGCTCACCCCCATGCACGAAACCATGTCCGAGCTGCTCAACGGCGGTCAGGCCCCGGTGTACGTGGTGCACTTCTCGCAGGCGGCGGCGGTGGAGCGGGCGCAGACGCTGATGAGCATCAACGTGTGCAGCAAGGCGGAGAAGGAGGCGATCGCCGAGCTGATCGGCGACTTCCGCTTCGCCGCCGGCTTCGGCAAGACGCTCTCGCGGCTGGTGCGGCACGGCATCGGCGTGCACCACGCCGGCATGCTGCCCAAGTACCGGCGGCTGGTCGAGCAACTGGCACAGGCCGGGTTGCTCAAGGTGATCTGCGGGACGGACACCCTCGGTGTCGGCATCAACGTGCCCATCCGCACCGTGGTGTTCAGTGCGCTGACCAAGTACGACGGCGTGCGCCAGCGGCACCTCAAGGCCCGCGAGTTCCACCAGATCGCCGGCCGGGCCGGTCGCGCGGGCTACGACACCGACGGCTACGTCGTGGTGGAGGCCCCGGACCACGTCATCGAGAACGCCAAGGCGCTGGAGAAGGCGGGTGACGACCCGAAGAAGAAGCGGAAGATCACCCGCAAGAAGGCGCCGGAGGGCTTCGTCAACTGGACCGAAAGCACCTTCGAGCGGCTCGTCGCCGCCGAGCCCGAACCGCTCACCTCCAGCTTCCGGGTCAGCCACTCGATGCTGCTCAACGTGATCTCCCGGCCGGGCAACGCCTTCGATTCGATGCGGCACCTGCTGGAGGACAACCACGAGGACCGGCCGTCGCAGCGCAAGCACATCCTGCGGGCGATCGCGGTCTACCGCGCGCTGCTCGCCGCCGGTGTGGTGGAGCGGCTGCCCGAGCCGGACGAGCAGGGCCGGATCGTCCGGCTCACCGTGGACCTGCAGTTCGACTTCGCGCTGAACCAGCCGCTGTCCCCGCTGGCGCTGGCCGCGATCGAGCTGCTGGACGCGGAGTCGCCGAGCTACGCGCTGGACGTGGTGTCCATTGTGGAATCCATTGTGGACGACCCGAGGCCGGTGCTGTCGCAGCAGCAGTTCAAGGCGCGGGGCGAAGCCGTGCAGGCGATGAAGGCCGAGGGCATCGAGTACGACGAGCGGATGGAGCTGCTGGAGGAGGTGACCCACCCGAAGCCGCTGGCGGAACTGCTGGAGGTCGCCTACCGCAGCTACCGCCAGGGCCACCCGTGGGTGGACGACTACCGGCTCTCGCCGAAGTCCGTGGTGCGCGACATGTACGAGCGCGCGATGAACTTCGTGGAGTACATCGGTTTCTACCAGCTGGCGCGATCGGAAGGACTGGTGCTGCGGTACCTGGCCGACGCCTACGACACGCTGCGGCACACCGTGCCGGACGAGGCGAAGACCGAGCCGTTGCAGGACCTGATCGAGTGGCTCGGCGAGCTGGTGCGCCAGGTCGACTCCAGCCTGCTCGACGAGTGGGAGGCCCTGCGCCACCCCGGCGCCGAGGACCCGCACGCCCCGCCGGCGCTGCCCGAGGGCCCGCCGCCGGTCACCCGCAACGAGCGCGCTTTCCGGGTGCTGGTGCGGAACCAGCTCTTCCGCCGCGTGGAACTGGCGGCACGGCGGGCCTATCACGCCCTCGGTGAGCTGGATTCGGCGTCCGGCTGGGACGCCGAGGAGTGGGAAGACGCGATGGAGGCCTACTTCGAGGAGCACGACGACCTCGGCACCGGGCCGGACGCCCGTGGCCCGGCGCTGCTGCTGATCGAGAAGGAGCCGGAGGTGTGGAAGGTCCGCCAGATCTTCGACGACCCGGCTGGCGACCACGACTGGGGCATCAGCGCCGAGGTCGATCTGGCGGCTTCGGACGAAGCGGGTGCGGCGGTCGTGCACATCACCGAGGTCAACCGGTTGTAGCGGTTCGGAGTTGCGCGTTGCGCCCGGGGTGGGCTACCGTGACGATGTCTCTCTCCCAGCGGATGCAGGCTCTCGCCTCCCGCTCGGGACTATCGTTTTTTCCTTCCGCTGAAGTGAAGGTCCCCCCCGGCGTAGCCACGCCGCTTCTTCGAACCCAGAAAGATTTCCCATGACCACCAACGGAATACTCGACATCGTGCGCAACCGCGCACAGGTCCGGGCCGACGGCTACCTGCCCGGCCCGGACGACGTGCCCATCAGCCAGAAGGTGGTGCGCGACCTCGGCCTGCGCCGCGGCGACCTGCTCCACCTCGAGGACGACGGCGAGGTGATCGCGGTCAACGGCCGCGACCCGAGCCGTCGCCCGCGCCCCGCGTTCGCCGACCTGGTTCCCTTGTACCCCAACGAAAGGCTCCGGCTGGAGACGGAGCAGCACGCGCTCACCACCCGGGTGATCGACCTGGTGATGCCGGTCGGCAAGGGGCAGCGCGCGCTGGTCGTGGCGCCGCCCAAGGCCGGGAAAACCTCGGTGCTGCAAGCGATCGCGCACGGCATCAGCAAGAACCACCCGGAGTGCCACCTGATGCTGGTCCTGGTCGGTGAGCGCCCGGAAGAGGTCACCGACCTGGCGCGCGCCGTTCCCGGTGAGGTCATCGCGGCCACCTTCGACCACCCACCCGCCGACCACACCGCGCTCGCCGAACTCGCCATCGAACGCGCCAAGCGCCTGGTCGAACAGGGCCGGGACGTGGTGGTGCTGCTGGATTCGCTGACCAGGCTGGGCCGCGCCTACAACCTGGCCGCCCCCGCGTCCGGCCGCATCCTGTCCGGTGGTGTGGATTCCACCGCCCTGACCCCGCCGAAGCGCTTCCTCGGCGCCGCGCGGAACATCGAAAACGGTGGCTCGCTGACCATCTTCGCCACCGCCCTGATCGACACCGGCTCCGTCGGCGACACGGTGATCTTCGAGGAGTACAAGGGCACCGGCAACGCCGAACTGCGCCTGGACCGCCGCCTGGCGAGCAAGCGGATCTTCCCGGCCATCGACCTCCCCGCCTCCAGCACCCGCCGGGACGACCTCCTCGTCTCCGCCGCCGAAGCCGCCGCCACCGCGACCCTGCGCCGCGCCCTGGAAGCCCGGGAGAACGCCACCGAGACCCTGCTGGAAGGGCTCCGCAAAACCGAGACCAACCAGGAGTTCCTGACCCAGTTGACCCGCCCCCGGCACGCCTGAGTCGGCTCGTCGCGGCCCCTTCGGCGCTGGCTCGGCCTGCTCGCTACTGGCCTGGTTTGCTCCGGCAGCTCTGTTCCGGCCCTTGGCCCACCTCCGACGCCCTCATGCCGGGCTTGAGCCCCTCCGGCGCCCTCTGTTCCAGGGCTTGATCCTCTCCGGCGCCCTCTGTTCCAGGGCTTGAGCTTCCGCTGGCGCCCCTGTTCCAGGGGCTGGGTCCGCTGGCGGCACCTGCTGTTCGGAGCCAGGTCAACTCCGGCACTTCCTGTCCGGGTGCTGCCTGCATCGGCCACGCCTCCCGACGCCCGGATCCGGGGCCCCGGCCAACCCATCGCCATGCCGCGCGATCCGCCGCACTTCGAACGCGTGGAGGGGGTGGCCAGTGCGCTGACCACGAACGTTCACCGTGTAATGACACGCCGGTCGAGGTGCTGGACTCCCGACCCGCGTTGCTCTCACGCTCGACGGCGTCGAAGTTGTTGCCGAGCACGGCGGTTGACCGAGGACGAGGGCCGCACGCTGCTGCGGATCACTCGTCGTGGCAGGCATGAGTCGATCCGGGTTCGGCGGGCGACGATCATCATGGCTTCGGCCTCGGGGACGCCGGTGCCCGCGATCGCCCGCCTTCTCGGCGCGCACGAGGACACCGTCCGCGACGTGATCCACGCCTTCAACGAACGAGGGCCGGCCGCACTGGACCCTCGATGGGCGGGAGGCCGTCCCCGCTTGATCAGCCCCGATGAGGAGACGTTCGTCGTGGCGGCGGCCACTACCCGGCCTGCCAAGCTGGGCGAGCCCTTCACCCGGTGGAGCGTGCGCCAGCACGGGATCACCTTCCAGCGCACCCGGATCTGGAAGGACTCCACTGAC
The DNA here is from genome assembly GCF_056431745.1 of Amycolatopsis sp. NPDC045836. Classification (NCBI taxonomy): domain Bacteria; kingdom Bacillati; phylum Actinomycetota; class Actinomycetes; order Pseudonocardiales; family Pseudonocardiaceae; genus Amycolatopsis; species Amycolatopsis sp. NPDC045836. Next base: position 205,028 of record NZ_JBWKKF010000001.1, read on the forward strand.
GCGGATTTCGACGCCAGAGCTTGACCGGGTCGAGCACGTCACGAGCCGGTTCCCGCAGCGGTGTTTCGCCTTTGACCGGTTCGGGCCGTTGTCGATCCGGCCGGCTGCCCGCCACCTGCACCCGCACGCACGGCACCCGCTACTTCCTCGGCTGCTGCTCATTGGGTGACGACCAGCTCTGGGGTGTCCTGCGCCGCCGCAAAGGCGGTGCTCGCAGCCTCGCCCTGAAGCCGATCAGGGCGGCGAGACCGGACGGCGCGCCGACCTACGCCTCGTGGGCCACCCGATCGAGGCCCAGTTCGGGCCACTGCGCACCTTCACGATGAGCAACTCCAACCACCCCCACCACACCGTCCTGGCCCGCCGGATCCAGGCATATCTGCGATGGCGCAACGCAAACGCCCGTCCCCCGATGTCCTGGCAGCTCAACGCAAGGAACGAGCCCGCATCCGCAGCGAACGTCACCAACGCCGGGGCAGACCACGAGCAGCCTGACCAACCCGGCGAACCAAAGTGGTCGACGCACTAGAGGGGGTGGTGGAGAACCGTGCGAGGGGACAGGGCGTCCAAGCCCAGGGCTTGTTCACGCGCCCGTAGGGACACCACGCCCGGACTGGGATCGGGCAGGTCGGTGAAGCCGAGTTTCCGGTAGAACGGGCCGTTCCACGGGATGTCGGTGAAGGTGCACAGGGTGACCGCGGGGAAGCCGGTGGAACGAGCCCAGTCGAGCACCGCGCGCACCAGGGCGCTGCCAATGCCCCGCCGGAAGTGCGCGGGGTGCACGGCGAGCTGCTCCAGGTGCGCGTTCCCGTCGACCACCTCGACCCTGGCGAAACCGAGCGGCACCGCCTCGACCGCCACCAGCACCAGCCGGGCGGCGGCGAGTTCCTCGGCGTCGCCCGGCGGAGGCAGGGGTGGGAACCCCAGGTCGGCGAAGATCGAATCGGACGCCGACTCCAGGGCGGGCAAGCCGGCCAGTTCCGCGGGGGTGGCTTCCCGGATCTGCATGACGGCCTTGCTACCAGCCCCGCCCCCGCCGGGACAACCGGAATACTCAGTCGGAAGTGGACAGTGCCTGCGCCGGGCAGAGGTGGGTGGCCTCCCGCACCCGTTCGGCGGTCGCGCCCTCGACCTCGTCGGTCAGCAGCACCACGGTGCCGTCCGAGTCGTCCTGGTCGAACACCGTCGGGTCGGTCAGCACGCACTGCCCGGCGCCGACGCAGCGGTCGACGTCCGCGTGGATCTTCGTCACCACGTCACCGGCAGCGAGTGGAGCCCGTAGACGGTGGCGTTGCGCTTGTAGTCCAGTTCGTCGATCGGCTTGGCGATGCGCAGCGTCGGCACCCGGCGGAACAGCGTGTCGAAGACGATCTGCAGCTCCATCCGCGCGAGGTTCTGGCCGAGGCACTGGTGCGCCCCGAAGCCGAACGCGACGTGGTTGCGCGCGCCGCGGGCGATGTCGAGTTCGTCCGGCCGCTCGTAGGCCGCCGGATCGTGGTTCGCCGCGTTGGACAGCCCCAGCACGCCTTCGCCCTCGCGGATCAGCACCCCGCCGATCTCCACGTCCGCGGTGGCCAAGCGCGAGGTGGCCAGCTCCGCGATGGTGAAGAACCGCAGCAGTTCCTCGACCGCGCTGAGCGTGACGTCCGGGTCGTTCCGCAGCAGCCGCAGCTGCTCGGGGTGTTCGAGCAGGGCGATGGTGCCCAGCGAGATCATGTTCGCGGTGGTCTCGTGCCCGGCCACCAGCAGCAGGAAGCCCAGGCTGACCAGCGCCTCGTGGTCGGTCCTGCCCTCCTCGCGCTGCTTGAGGATCTGCCTGCCGAGCAGGTCGTCGGTCGGCGCCGCCTCCTTCTCGGTGATCAGCTTGTCCAGGTAGGAGGTGAGCTGGTCGACCGCGTCCCGCCGCTGTTCGGGGCCGGTCTCCCGGTTGAGCAGCCTCGACGAGTGGAGCTGGAAGAAGTCGTGGTCGTCGTATGGCACCCCCAGCAGCTCGCAGATCACCAGCGACGGCACCGGCAGCGACACGGTCGCCACCAGGTCGGCGGGCTGCTCGGCGGCCAGCAGGTCGTCGATGGCCTGGTCGACGATCTCCTGGATCCGCGGCCGCAGCGCCTCCATCCGGCGCACGGTGAACTCCCCGACCACCGCGCGCCTGGCCGGCCCGTGCTCGGGCGGGTCCATCGAGATCAACGAGGGCTTGAACGCGTTCCGCGTCTGCGTGTTGTCGACCAGGGTGGGGAACTTCGGGTTCAGCCGGTCCGAGCTGAACCGGGGGTCGGCGAGCATCGCGCGCACGTCCTCGTGCCGGGTGAGCACCCACGCCCGCTTGCCGGTGGGCAGTTCCACCTGGGTGATCGGGCTTTCCGCGCGGAGCTGGTCGTATTCGGCCGGTGGCGCGTAGGGGCAGCGCCGTTCCATCGGGAACGACGGCACCGGAGCGGTGGTGGTTTCGGACACGGCTACCTCAATCCGGACTTTTGGTATGCGGAGGCTTACCTTCCGTTTTCACGGTACCGATGTGGAATGCCAGCGTCCACATCCGTTGGGGTGAGACAATCTCGCCGAACCTGAGAGGTGGCTGAGATGACGGTGGACCACGAGGAGACCCGGTTGCGGGCGGACGCGCGGCGCAACCGCGACCAGATCCTCGCCGCCGCCAAGGAACTGTTCGCCGACGCCGGGCCGGACGTGCCGATGGAGGAGATCGCGCGCCGGGCGGGCGTCGGCGTGGGCACGCTCTACCGGCGGTTCCCCGATCGGGCGACGTTGCTGCGGGAAATCGCCCGGGCCAACTTCCGCGACGTGCTGTTCGACGCCAGGGCCGCGGTGGACGAGGAACCGACCTCGTGGGACGCGCTCGTCCGCTTCCTCCGCATCTCGCAGCAGGTGAAGCTGAGCGTGCAGCTGGCGATGCTCTCGCCGCTGGCCAGGGCGGTGTTCGCGGAGGACCCGGCGACCGAGGAGTTCCGCCGCGACGTGCTGGCGCTGCTCGACGGGATCGTGTCGGGGGCGCAGGCGGAAGGCTCGCTGCGGCCCGACGTGGGCACCGGCGACGTGACGCTGATGTTCACCCTGCTGCTGCGGGACCTGCCGCCCAAATCGGCGAAGCTGGCTTCGTTCGCCACCGAGCGGTGCATCGCGCTGATGCTGGACGGGCTGCGCGCCCGGCCGGGGACGACGCCACTCCCCGGCCGGACGGTGACCAGCGCCGACCTGCTGAACGACTAGGGCGTGTCCTGCGGATCTTTCTCATGATCGTGTGCAGATGATGGTGTGTGGTCGGACGTGGTGAGCTGACGGACAAGGCGTGGGCGAGGATCGCGCCGTTGCTGCCCGCGCAGAGTGGGTTGCGCGGTGGCCGGTGGCGCAGTCACCGGCAGGTGGTCAACGCGATCCTGTGGAAGCAACGCACGGGCGCGCCCTGGCGTGACCTGCCCGAACGGTACGGGCCGTGGAAGACCGCGCATGAGCGGCTGCGCAAGTGGACCGCGGACGGGACGTGGGACCGGATCCTGGAGCACGTGATCGTCAAAGACGACTCGCTCGGGACGCTGGAGGACAACGTCGCGTTCGTGGTCAGCGTCGACTCCACGAGTGTGCGGGCGCACCAGCACGCGACTGGTGCCCGGAAAAAGGGGGCTGCGCGGACTGGATCGAAGCCCTCGCCGTCGACGGCGAATGCCTCGGACGTTCCCGCGGTGGACTGACCACCAAGCTCCACCTGGCCGTCAACACAGCGGGCCTGCCGCTGGCGGTGATCCTCACACCCGGCCAGGCCGGCGATAACCCGCAACTGCTGCCGCTGCTCGACGACATCCACGACATCGACGTCGACGGGCAGGGAGTGCGGGTCGGGCGGGTCATCGCAGACAAAGCCTGCGCCCACCCGCCCGCACCGCGTTACGGCAGCGGCGAATCAAGGCCACCATTCCCGAACGCGTCGACCAGATCGACCGACGCAAAGCCCTGGGCTCGGCCGGTGGCAGGCCACCGGCTTTCGACCCCGATCTCTACAAACTCCGCAACGTGGTCGAGCGCTGCTTCAACCGTCTCAAGCAGTTCCGCGGCCTGGCCACCAGATTTGCCAAACGAGCCGCCTACCACCGCGCCGAGATCGTCCTGGCCTGCATCGTCCTCCACCTGAGGTGAAGATCCGCAGGACAGGCCCTAGACGCCGAGCGGGTGCCAGACGGTCTTGGCCTCCAGGTAGCGCCGCAACCGGGCGATGTCCGGCGGCCGGGTCCAGTCCGGCTCGTCGGCGGGCACGCTGAGCACCCGCTTGACCGTGCCCGCGGCGGCCCGCGCCAGCTCCACGCGGTCGCCTTCGGCGGCACCGGTCGGGTCCAGCGCGTTGACGTCCCCGTGCGAGGCCAGCCACGGGCCGAGTTCCGCCGCGTGCCCGGTGAGGATGTTCGCCACCCCACCCGGCACGTCGGAGGTGGCCAGCACCTCGGACAGGGTGATCGCGGGCAGCGGCCGCTCGGCGCTGCTCACCACCACCGCGGTGGAACCGGTGGCCAGCACCGGCGCCAGCACGCTGACCAGGCCCAGCAGCGAGGACCGCTGCGGCGCGAGCACCCCGACCACCCCGGTCGGCTCCGGCACGGTGAACGAGAAGTACGGCCCGGCCACCGGGTTCGCCGCGCCGAGCACGGTGGCGATCTTGTCGGTCCAGCCCGCGTACCAGACCCAGCGGTCGATCGCGGCGTCCACCAGCGACTCCGCCTTCTTGGCAGGTACGCCCTCGCAGGCGCTGACCTCGCCGATGAACTGGTCGCGCCGCCCTTCGAGCACCTCGGCCACCCGGAACAGCACCTGCCCGCGGTTGTACGCGGTCGCGCCCGACCAGCCGCCGAACGCCTTGCGCGCGGCCACCACCGCGTCCCGGACGTCCTTCCTGGACGCGTGCGCGGCGTTGGCCAGGAACTTGCCCTTCGCGTCGGTGACCGGGTACGAGCGCCCGGACTCCGAGCGCGGGAACTTCCCGCCGAGGTAGAGCTTGTAGGTCTTGGTCACCGAAAGACGATCAGACATCGAGGTAAGCCTCCAGACCGGTGCGCCCGCCCTCGCGGCCGAAGCCCGATTCCTGGTAACCGCCGAACGGTGCGGCGGGATCGAAGCGGTTGAAGGTGTTGGCCCAGACGACCCCGGCACGCAGCCGGTTCGCCATCCACAGGATGCGGGAGCCCTTTTCCGTCCAGATGCCCGCGGACAGCCCGTACGGCGTGTTGTTCGCCTTGGTGACCGCCTCTTCGGGGGTGCGGAAGGTGAGCACCGACAGCACCGGCCCGAAGATCTCCTCGCGGGCGATGCGCATCGACTGCTGCACGTCGGAGAACACCGTGGGAGCGAAGAAGAAACCGCGCTCGGGCACCGGGCACGGGCTGGTCCAGCGCTGGGCGCCCTCGGTTTCCCCCGAGTCGGCCAGCTCCTGGATCTTCGTCAGCTGCTCACGCGAGTTGATCGCGCCGATGTCGGTGTTCTTGTCCAGCGGGTCACCGATGCGCAGGGTGGACACGCGGTAGCGCAGCTTCGCCAGCACCTCGTCCACAACGGACTCCTGGACCAGCAGGCGTGAACCGGCGCAGCAGACGTGGCCCTGGTTGAAGAAGATGCCGTTGACGATGCCCTCGACGGCCTGGTCCAGCGGCGCGTCGTCGAACACCACGTTCGCCGCCTTGCCGCCCAGTTCCAGGGTCAGCTTCTTCGGCGTGCCGGCGACCGTGCGCTGGATCAGCTTGCCGACCTCGGTGGAGCCGGTGAAGGCGATCTTGTTCACGTCCGGGTGGCCGACCAGTTCGGCGCCGATGTCCCCGGCACCCGGCAGGATGTTCACCACCCCGGGCGGCAGTTCGGCCTGCTGGCAGATCTCGGCGAAGACCAGCGCGGTCAGCGGGGTGGTCTCGGCGGGCTTGAGCACCACGGTGTTGCCGGTGGCCAGCGCCGGGGCGATCTTCCAGGCCAGCATCAGCAGCGGGAAGTTCCACGGGATGACCTGCCCGGCCACGCCCAGCGGCCGCGGATCCGGGCCGTAGCCGGCGTAGTCCAGCTTGTCCGCCCAGCCGGCGTGGTAGAAGAAGTGCGCGGCGGCGGTCGGCACGTCGGAATCACGCGATTCCTTGATCGGCTTGCCGTTGTCCAGGCTTTCCAGCACGGCCAGTTCCCGTGCGCGTTCCTGGATCAGCCGCGCCAGGCGGAAGACGTACTTGGCGCGCTCGGCGCCCGGCATCCGCCCCCAGGTCTTCTCGTACGCCCGGCGCGCCGCCTTCACCGCTGTGTCCACATCGGACTTGGAGGCGGTGGAGACCTCGGCGAGCACCTCCTCGGTGGCCGGGTTGACCGTCTTCAGCGGCTCCCCGCCACCGTCGACGAACTCGCCGCCGATGAACGGGCGGTAGGCGGGCTTGAGGTTCGCGAGATCGCGGGATTCGGGTGCGGGCGCGTATTCGAAGGGTGATTCGGGCATCAGTCCACCGTCACGTAGTCGGGACCGCTGTAGTGGCCGTCGAGCTGGGTGCGGCGCTGCAGCAGCAGGTCGTTGAGCAGGCTGGAGGCGCCGAACCGGAACAGGTGCGGGTCGAGCCACTGCGGCCCGGCGACCTCGTGCACGGCGACCAGGTACTTGATCGCGTCCTTGGTGGTGCGGATGCCGCCGGCCGGCTTGACCCCGCGCAGTTCGCCGGTGACCCGGTGCCAGTCGTGCACCGCCTGCAGCATCACGTGGGTGACCGGCAGGGTGGCGGCGGGGGAGACCTTGCCGGTGGAGGTCTTGATGAAGTCGCCACCCGCCAGCAGCGCCAGCCAGGAGGCGCGGCGCACGTTGTCGTAGGTGGCCAGTTCGCCGGTCTCCAGGATCACCTTGAGGTGGGCCTGCCCGCAGGCGGCCTTGATCGCCTGGATCTCCTCGAACACCTGCCCGTAACGGCCTTCGAGAAAGGCACCGCGGTCGATCACCATGTCGACCTCGGTGGCCCCGGCTTCGACGGCCAGCCGCACGTCGGCGAGCTTGATCTCACGGCTGGAGCGCCCCGACGGGAACGCCGTCGCGACGCTGGCCACGCCGATCTCGGTGCCTGCCAGCGCCTCGACCGCCGGGCGCACCAGGTCCGGGTACACGCACACGGCGGCGACGCGCGGGGTGTCCGGGTGCTCGGGGTCGGGCAGCTTGGCCTTGGCCGCCAGCGCGCGGACCTTGCCGTGCGTGTCGGCGCCCTCGAGCGTGGTCAGGTCGACCATGGCGATGGCGGTGTCGATGGCCCAGCGCTTGGCGGCCTTCTTGATGCTGCGGGTGCCGAGCCCCGCCGCGCGCTGCTCGACGCCGACCTGGTCGACGCCCGGCAGCCCGTGCAGGAACCGGCGCAGGCTCGTCTCGTCGCGCGTGGCGTCGGCGAGCCGCTCGGGCAGCGGTGACGGGGTGTCCGTCGCCGTTGACGTAACTGTCATACCGCGAGTCTAGGTGACGCGGGCGGCAGGAAATTTTCGTTCACTCTCCAACTGTAATACGCCGTATTACAGTTGGAGAGGTAGTCGAAAAATTCGCCGGGGCAGGAGGCGTCATGACGGAACAGCACCTGATCGACCGGGTGACGGCCGCCGCGCGGAGGGCGGAGGAGGAACTCGCCGCGGAGGCGCGGTTCCGTCCGCCGGAGCCGGGGCCGACCTCGGTGTACAGCATCCGCCTCCCGGTCGACCGGATCGAGGAACTGCAGGCCGTGGCGGCCGAGCGCGGGATGCCGCCGAGCGCGTTGATGCGCAACTGGGTGCTCGCGCACCTGGACGAGGCACGCGGCGTCGGCGCCCGGACGAAGCAGTGGGAACAGGAATTGCGGGCCGTCGCCGACCGGCTGCGCGAACTGCTCGACGAGCGGCCCTGAGCGTCAGGAGTTGAGCTGCTTCGCCGAACTCGGGGCCCGGCGGGGTTTGCGGACCACGGTCACCGCGCCCCAGAAGGCGAAGCCGGTGACCTTGAGCACCGGGGCGTCGGCCGGTGCGACGCCGACGTCGCCGCGGTCCTGGCTTTCGAAGGCGCCCATGAAGCCGATGCCGGTCACGTCGAGGTTGATGTCGTCGGGCACCACGATGTCGATGCCCGCCATGATCGCCACCGCGTTGATCGTGGTGTGCTGCGCGGCGAAGCGCGCGTGCATCAGGTTGATCTCGACGCCGCCCCAGAAGGCGAAGCTGTTGTGCGTGGCGGGGATGACCCAGTTGCCCTTGCGCTCGGTGCCCGACATCACCGCGACCGAGCTGGCCGGGCCCGGCCGCCCGCCGACCAGGTCGTGCGGGGCCGACACGGCCCGCGACGCGGCGGGCTGCACGGCGGTGGAGAAGTTCTCCTCCACCGGCAGGTCGATGGTCACCGGCCGCAGGTCGGCCGCCGTCTTGGCGGCGTAGACCACGGAAAGCCGCTCCTCCAGCTCCTCCACGGTGATCCGGCCCTCGCTCATCGCCCGGTGCAGGATCTGCGCCACCCGCTCGCGGTCGGCGTCGGACACCCGCATCTGCGACGGTTCGGGAAGGCCAGGGTGCTCGCTCACGGCAGGCAGCCTAGCGCCCCCCGGCACCGCCCGCGTCAGTCATTCGTACGACAGCCCGTGGCCGCGGTCGTTCGGCCAGGAGTCCTCGGTCACACGGTGTCCAGCCGTGTCCACTGTGTCATGAGTGCTGCCGTTCGAGTTGCCTGCGCCGGGCTCGGTCCCTTCGCCGTCCGCGTCTTGGATGCCGAAGGCGCGGCGGATCTCTTCGGCGACGTCCGGCCGCCCCGTCGTTTCGGCTGACCTGGCCAGCCGGTGCGCGAGCAGCTCCCATTCCGGGTGGCCGGGGTGGATGCCGATCTCCGTCACCCAGGCCCGGAGTTTCTCGGTGCGGTCGGGTGCGGTGAACTCCGCGCCGGACCCGGTGTGCGCTTCCTCGCGGGCGTTCGGGTCCGCCTCGAACTCGGCCTTGAGGAAGGTGCGGAACAGGGGTGGGATCTCGGTGTTGTTCGCCGCGGCGGAGAGCTGGGCGAGGTTGCCGATGAGGTCCACCGTCTCCTGGATGGCCGTCTCCTGCTTGGCCAGCCACCACACCACCGCGCTGCCGGTGTCCTTGAGCACGTCCTCACCGAGGTACTGGCGCTTGTTCCGTTCGTACTCCCGTTCGTGTTCCCAGACCTGGCGGTTCTTGCGGACGTCGGCGAGGGAGCGCAGCCGCGCTTCGTCGTCGGGGGTGAGCGACACCTTGATGCTGTTGGCCGACGCTTCCACCAGCCCGCCGGGATCCGATCGGCTGATCCCCAGCACACCGCTCAAGTGGTGCGCGAGCAGGGTGTAGTCCTCCGGCGCCACCTTCGCCGCTTCCTGGTGGGCCTGGCGGACGACCAGGCTGGTGGCCAGGCCGGCGGGATTGGCGTGCGCGACCGGTTGCCGTCCGGGGAGGAAGCGCCACCAGACCTTCGCGGAGAAGACGAACCGGTAGTCGGGGGAAGCGCTGGGCAGGTAGGTCGGGCTGACCAGCACTTCTTCGTACTCGGCCGGTGCGGCCGGTGGCTCGACCACCAGGTGCTGGCCCATCCGGACGTCCTGGAGCTGTTCGCGGCGGATGCGATCCGCGATCGCCGTTCGCACGACCAGCACCGCGCCCAAGGCGGCCCCCGTGATCAGCAGCCAGAGCCAGACCGGCCAGTCCAGGCTGATGCCGGTGGTCACCGGGATGAAGACGGCGAGGAAGCCGAGAACGGTCAGCAGGGTCTTGTCTCGTTGTGTCATTGCGCGCTCCGGTTTCTCAGCTGGAGGAGGGGTCGAAGCCCTGGGCCCGATCGATCTGCCCGACGAACCGGGTGCAGGTGTTCCTGGCGGCCACCCGGTCCAGCCCGGTTCGGCGAACCCACTCGCGGGCGATGCCGAACATCCGGGCACAAGCGCCGTCGACTCCGCTGGCCGCGACGGCGAGGACCTCCGTGAGCCGGGCACCGACGGGGTCCGGTCCGGCCGCGCTGTCGAGCCAAGCCACCACGTGCTCCGGCCAGTTCGGCGGGGTGCCCCGGACGAGCACGTCGGCCCACAGTTCGACCAGCGTCCGGCGCACGGTCCGGTCTGCCACCAGCGGCTGGGAGCGGTGGCCGGAGCGGGTCAGCAAGCCGGGTGACGCGATGTCGAGGAAGAGCTGGAAGTCTCGGGGCCACCGGTCGGCTGCCGGGTAGTGGCCCAGCCGCGCCAGGAGCCGCCGGAACAACCGCCCGTCCGCCTCGCACAACAGCACCAGTGCGTCACGGGCGGAGGCGTAGACCGAGTCCGGGCCCCGCCACCTCCTGGCCAGCCGGTGCAACCGGACGAGGGCCTGTTCGGGGTAGTGCGGTGCGATGGGGTCCAGGCAAAGCTGGACCAACACCCCGGCGAGCGGAGCAGGCAGTGCCGACCTGGCGCTCCACTGGTAGAGCTGCTGGCGGAACTGGCCGGCCCAGCGCTCGTCGACGAGGCCGCGGCGGAGCAGCACACCCGCGGCGGCGGACCGGGGCAGCTCCACCGCCCACTTCTCGGCCAGCTCCCACAGGTCGTCGGTCCGCCCCGTGCGCAGGCACTGCACGGCGAGCTTGTCCGCCACGCTCTCGCGGCCGGTTTCGGTCAAGCCGCCCGAGCTGACGACGTGGTCGACCCAATCGGTCAACTTGGCCCGCAGGTCCGGGAAGTTGTCCCAGAAGTACCGGAGCACGGCTTCGTCCCTGGCCAGCGCGCTGAACCGCACGGCGCGTTCGGCGGAGACTTCCGCTTCGACCTCCTGCAGTCGATTTCCGAGCGCGTGGCGCGAGAGCAACGGTTCGGGAGGCTCCGGATGACCGGTGAGGCCGAGGATCTCCGTCGCCGCCCGGTGCACGACGTCGGCGTGGCCGCCGTGCAGGAGGCCGACCGCCAGCATGATCGCCCTGGCCGGACCATCGGTCACCTCGCCCAGCTTGCGGGCTATTTCGTCGTCGCGCTGGAGCCAGGCGGTCTTCGCGGTGGCGACCCAGCTCCCGAAGTCCGCTTCCGCGTTCGCGCTGCGCGCTTCCTTCACCAGTTCGACGAGCCGCGCCAGCCGTTCCATCGAATCGACTTCGAGCCGCCTGAGGATGTCCTCGGGCACCTCTTCGGGCTGGAACCGGATGTTTTCGGCTCTCAGGTGCCGGAAGAAGGCGGTTCGCGCGCGGGGACGGCCGATGGGGACCACGAGGTTGCGCAACTCCGGGACCAGGACCGGCCGCGTGTCCTGGGGGAGCACGACGAGCAGGTGAGCCTGCCGGGCGGCGATCGTCGGCAGCAGCGAGACGAGGTGGCGCTGCGCGGTCCGGAAGGTCGGCGGGTCACTGGCGGAGAGGTCGAGCAGGAAGCGGTCGTCCCGCTCGACCTGGGCATCGTCCAGCAGCGGTTCGTCTTCGTCCGCCCGGTCCGGTAGTTCCCGGAACCCGGCGGCCGTTCTCCCGAGCCCGTAGAGCAGCATTCTGGCCGCGCTCTGGCGACCGCTGCCCGGCTTGCCGTCGAGCAGCACGGTGCCGGGCCTTTCCACCCTTGCCTGCGCTTCGACGTGATTGCCCGGGTAGGCGTACCGCTGGTACAGCCATTGCAGGTATTCGTGGGCCACCTGCCGGTGGTTCAGCCGGGGACGCCAAGGGCCGAAGTTGACGCCGAAGTTCTGCTGGGTGATCACCGGCCCGCTGCTCATCGGTCCGCGTCCCGGTCGCGGCGCTCGCCGAACTGCTGGTGCACACCACCGTCGACGTTGCCGACCGTGGTGCCGTCGCCGAAGGTCGAACCGATCACCGTGCCGTCCCCGAAGAGGATGGAGCCACCGCTCAGGTGGTGGGACCGGCTGCGGGTTTCGCGTGGCACCTCCGGCTCCGGCGCCTTGGTCCGGTCCACCAGGCCCGGGACCAGGTCCGCCACGTCCGCCGCGAGCTGTTCCAGGCAGGTCGCCGAATCTCGGGTGTCGAAGATCCGGCTCTGGCAGCGCGCCAGTTCCGCGAGTTCGGGTGGCAGGTCGTGCTCGTCGAGGCGTTCGGCCCGGCGGCCGACCAGCACGGGGATCACGTGGACGCCGAAGTCGAAGGCGGTCACGATCTCGCGGCGGGTCCAGTCCCCGGCGTCGTCGATCGCTCGCCTGCCCTGGTCGTCCGCCGCGAGCCAATTCCGGCCGATCACCGCCAGCAGCACCGTGCTGCGCCGGACCGCGGGCAGTAGTTCCCTGGTGAAGTCCCGGCCCGCCTTGATCGACCTGCTCGCGTAGAAGACGTGCTCCTCCCCGAACCGGCGGCCCAAGTCGGTCTGGATGTGGTCGGCGGCGGCCGCCTCGTCCTGCGTCCGGTAGTTGACGAAGATTTCGGGCACGTCGAATCAGGCCTTCCTCTGCTGGGTGCAGTGCTTCCGATGCCGCGTTCGCCTTCGGATTTTCGCCGGAACAGGAGGGCCCCAGAAGGGGGCGATCGGGGTTTCCCGTTGCCTACTCGCAGGTAACAAGGGGGGCCGGGAGGGCGGCGGCTACGGTGTCCACCATGGACGTCCACGTCGTCGATCACCCGCTGGCCAAGGCCCGCCTCTCCACCATGCGTGACGCCCGCACCGACAGTGCGGCCTTCCGGGCGGCGCTGCACGAGCTGACCATGATGCTGATCTACGAGGCCACGCGGGACGCGCCGGTGCGGGTGGAGCGCATCCACACCCCGGTGGCCAGGACCGACGGCTACCGCCTGGCCAATCCGCCGCTGCTGGTGCCGGTGCTCCGCGCCGGGCTGGGCATGGCGGACGAGGCCCACAAGCTCATCCCCGACGCCCAGATGGGCTTCGTCGGCCTGGCCCGGGACGAGGAGACGTTGCAGCCGACGCCGTACCTCGAATCCCTGCCGGAGTCCCTCGGCGGCCGTCCGGTGCTGGTGCTCGACCCGATGCTGGCCACCGGCGGCTCGATGGCCCACACCATCCGCCTGCTGTCCGACCGCGGCGCCACCGACGTCACCGCGATCTGCGCGCTCGCCGCCCCCGAGGGGCTGCGGCACCTGGAGGAGTCCGGCCTGCCGGTCCGCGTGGTGACGGCCAGCATCGACGAGCGGCTCAACGACTCCGGGTTCATCGTGCCCGGGCTCGGCGACGCCGGCGACCGGCAGTACGGCGCCGTTTAGGGCTTGTGCAGCCAGCCGCGGCCGTTGGCGCGCAGCGCGGCTTCGTAGGCACCGCTGACGTCGAAGCCCGGCGGCAGGTTTCCGTTGATCTCCAGCGAGACCATGCCGTGCGCGATGCCCCACGAGGACGCGGCGATCCGTTCGGCGGGCTCGTCGACGAACACGCCTTCGGCGATGCCCGCGCGAATGGTTTCCAGCAGCGGGTTCATCGTGGAGCGGGCCAGTTCGGTGGCCGATTCGTCCGGTTCGAAGCCGGGCACGGCCTTGGTGAACATGATCGAGTACATGTGCGGGTCGGCCAGTGCGCTGGCCCGGTAGGCCAGGCCGAGCGAGACCAGGTCCTCGAAGTGGTCGCCGGTGCGCACGATGGCGGCCAGCCGCCGCTCGAACCGGGCGAACCCCTCCACGTACAGTGCGCTGATCAGGTCCGGTTTGCTGCCGAACAGCGAGTACACCGCGGTCGTCGAGGTGCCCGCGTCCTTCGCCAGCCGTCGCAGGCTCAGTGCGCCGGGGCCCTCGTCGGACAGCAGTTCCCCGGCGCGGTCGAGCAGGCGGACGCGGAGTCCGTCGTCGTGGGTTCTGGGGCGGGCCATGTGCGCAGCGTAACGCCCCGGAGCGCTTCGCGGGCCCCGATCGGGATTTGACCTGGAGTGCGCTCCAGGTCGTACCGTCGTGCCATGAGCTTTTCGATAGCCGAGGCCGCCCGCCGGAGTGGCCTGTCGATCGACACCCTCCGGTACTACGAGCGCATCAAGCTGCTCGAGGCCCCGGCCAGGGATACGGCCGGGCGCCGCGTCTACTCCGACGAGGACCTGAACTGGCTTGGCTTCCTGACCAAGCTCCGCACCACGGGCATGCCCATCCGGATGATGCGTGAATACGCGTCGCTGCGCCGTCACGGCGTGGCCAGTGCCGGCCGCCGCAAGGCCATCCTGGTCGAGCAGCGGCGCTCGGTCGCCGAGCGCATCGCCGAACTGCAGGGCTGCCTCGAGGTGCTCGACTACAAGATCGACAACTACGACCAGATCGAGCGCAAGTTCAACCAACAGAACGCTCCGATCAAGGAGACGGCGTGACCAAGACCAAGAAGCTCGGCGAGCTGACCGTCGGCGCGCAGGGCCTGGGCTGCATGGGCATGAGCTCGGGCTACGGCGTGCGCGACGACGACGCCGAGTCGATCGCCACCATCCACCGCGCCCTGGAACTGGGCGTGAACCTGCTCGACACGGCCAACGTCTACGGCGCGGGGGCCAACGAGGAACTGGTCGGCCGGGCCATCGCCGACCGGCGGGACCAGGTGGTGCTGGCCACCAAGTTCGGCATCGTCTGGAGCGAGGACGGGGCGATGGGTGCCCGGGGCGACGCGGGCTTCGTCCGGCAGAACTGCGAGGATTCGCTGCGCCGGCTCGGCGTGGACCACATCGACCTCTACTACCAGCACCGGGTCGACCCGGACACGCCGGTGGAGGAGACCTGGGGCGCGCTGGCCGGGCTGGTCGCCGAGGGCAAGGTGCGCTACCTGGGCATCTCCGAGGCGAGCGCGGCGACCATCCGGCGGGCGCACGCGGTGCACCCGGTGACCGCGCTGCAGAGCGAATGGAGCCTGTGGACCCGGGGCATCGAGGGCGAGGTCCTGGACACCTGCCGGGAACTGGGCATCGGCATCGTGCCGTTCTCCCCGCTCGGGCGGGGCTTCCTGACCGGCAGCATCACCTCGGTGGACAGCCTGCCCGCCGACGACATGCGCCGTGGCCTGCCGCGGTTCAACGACGGCAATCTGGAGCGCAACCTGGCCATCGTCGACGCGCTGCGGGCGCTCGCCGAGGAGAAGGGCGTCACCGCGGGGCAGCTGGCCCTGGCCTGGGTGCAGCACCAGGGTGACGACGTGGTGCCGATCCCGGGCACCAAGCGGCGCAAGTACCTGGAGGAGAACGCCGCGTCCGTCCACATCGAACTGTCCGATGCGGACATCGCGGCGATCGAGGCGGCGGCGCCGGCGGAGGCCGTGGCCGGGGAGCGCTACCCCGAGCGGCTCGCGCGTGCGGCGGGGAAGTGAGGACGACGGTGCGTCAGCGCAAACTCGGTGAGCTGACCGTCGGGGCGCAGGGCCTCGGCTGCATGGGGATGAGCGAGTTCTACGGGGAGGGCGACGACGCCGAGTCGATCGCCACCATCCACCGCGCGCTGGAACTGGGCGCAAACCTGCTGGACACGGCCGACATGTACGGCTTCGGGCGGAACGAGGAACTGGTCGGGCGGGCGATCGCGGACCGGCGGGACCGGGTCGTGCTGGCCAGCAAGTTCGGCATCCTGCGTGACGAGAGCGACCCGGCCAAGCGCGGCGTGCGCGGCGACGCGGCCTACGTGCGGGAAGCGGCGGAGGCGTCGCTGCGCCGGCTCGGCGTGGACCACATCGACCTCTACTACCAGCACCGCGTCGACAGCTCGGTGCCGATCGAGGAGACCGTCGGCGCGATGGCCGAGCTGGTCACCGCGGGCAAGGTCCGGTACCTGGGCCTGTCCGAGGCGAGCGCCGAGACGATCCGGCGGGCGCACGCGGTGCACCCGATCACCGCGGTGCAGACCGAGTGGAGCCTGTGGTCGCGGGACATCGAGGACGCGGTGGTGCCCGCCTGCCGGGAACTGGGCATCGGCCTCGTGCCGTACTCACCGCTCGGGCGCGGATTGCTCACCGGGCGGTTCCAGTCCAAATCGGACTTCGGTGCCGGTGACTTCCGGCAGCAGAGCCAGCCGCGCATGGCCGAGGGCAACCTGCAGCGCAACCTCGAACTGGTGGCGAAGCTGCGCGAGCTGGCCGAGGGCAAGGGGCTGACGGCGGGGCAGCTGGCGCTGGCCTGGGTGCAGTCCCGCGGCGACGACGTGGTGCCGATCCCGGGTACCAAGCGGCGCAGGTACCTGGAGGAGAACATCGCCGCCGCGGCGCTGGAACTGTCCGCGGAGGACATCGAGGCGGTGGAACGCGCGGTCCCGCGGGACGCGGTGGCCGGCGACCGCTATCCCGTGGAAGCCCGGCAACTGATCGACCGCTAGCCCTTCAGAGCAGGCCGGAGACGGCGGTGGCGGCTTCGTCGAGCGCCACCGTCGTCTGCTCCCTGGTGGCCAGGCTGCGCACGGTGACGTTCCCGGCGTCCCAGTCCTCCTGGCCGACGATGACCACGGCCCGCGCCCCGGCCTTGTCGGCGCGGGTCAGCTCCTTGCCCAGCTTCCGGTGTTCCAGCGGACTGGACGTGCGCAGCCCGGCCCCGCGCAACCGCGACGCGACCGTGCGGGCGGCACCGGTCAGGTCGGCGGTCACCGGGATCACCGCCACGTCGTACTCGCTGCGGGGCGAGGGCAGCAGCCCGTGCGTGGTCAGGAAGTCGATCAGGGTGACGTCACCCATGCCGAACCCGATGCCCGGGATCTCCTTCGAGGTGAACAACCCCGCCAGATCGCTGTAGCGGCCACCGCCGAACAGCGCGCGGTTGTTCTCCGGCGAGGTGTCGAACACCTCGAACACCGTGCCGGTGTAGTACGCCAGCCCGCGCACGATCAGCGGGTCGAACCGGACCAGGTCGGCGGCTTCGCTGCGCAGCACCTGCACCAGGTTCGAGGCGTCCTTGACCTCGGCGGGCAGTTCGTCCAGCAGCGCGGGACCGGCGCCCAGCGTCTCGGCCAGGCGGGCGAACTGCTTGTCGCTCAGCCCGATCTCCTCGGCGTCCGCGGCGAGCTTGTCGCGGTCGTACTTCTCCCAGCGGTCCACCAGCGAGTACACCGCGGCCAGGTGCTCCGCGGGCACGCCGGCCAGGTCGGTCAGCGCGCTGGCCAGCAGGGTGCGGTCGTTCGCGCGCACCGCGTACATCTCGCGGGTGGCACCGAATTCACCCATCAGCGCGTGGATGACCTCGAAGATCTCGATCTCGCAGCTGGCCTCGGCCGAGCCGAAGATGTCCACGTTGAGCTGCCAGTGCTCCCGCACCCGGCCGCGCTGCGGACGCTCGTAGCGGTGGCAGTTGGGGTGGCTGTACCAGCGGACCGGGAACTGCAGCGAGCCCGCGTTGCCGGCGATCATCCGCGCCACCGACGGGGTCATCTCCGGGCGCAGCGCCAGCCGCCGGCCACCGCGGTCAGTCAGCGTGTACAGCTGCTGGTCGGCGATCTCCTGGCCGGACTTGGCCTCGTAGATCTCCGCCGATTCCAGGACCGGGCCGTCGTAGCGCTGGTAGCCGAAGCGCTCGACCACGTCGTAGAGATGGCCGAACACCTGCGTCCGGACGGACATCTCCGCGGGGAGGAAGTCCCTGGTCCCCCGGTACGGGGCGGTCGGCAGGTACTCGGGCACGATCGATCCTTCGGTTTCGCCTACGGTTCGGCCCCAACTCTAGCTTTCGGCCCGATCAGCAGGGCGAGCAGCGCCCCGCCCGCGCAGATGAACGCGGTGATGAAGAAGATCTCGCCGTACTGGTCCAGCAGGGCCTGCTTGAGCGCGGTGCCGTACTGCGCCAGCGCCACCTCGTACTCCTGCGCCGACGGGTACAGCACCTTGATCGGGGCGTTCAGGTCCGCGGTCAGCTCGTGGAACCGGTGCAGGCCCCACGCCGACAGCGCCGCGACGCCGACCAGCATGCCGGTCATCCGCGCCACCACCACGCCCGCCGACGCGACGCCGTGTTGTTCCGGCGGGGTCACCCGCAGCACCGCCGACGACAGCGGCGCGATGACCAGGCCGAGGCCGAACCCGGTGAGCACCAGGTCCACGTCGAGCCGGGGCAGGCCGAGCGGGCCGCGGGCGGAGAGCACGTCCAGCGGCCAGCCGGAGATCAGCACGAACCCGGCCGCGGCGAGCAGCAGTCCGGCGAAGGCGATCCAGCGTTCCCCGAACCGGGTGGACAGCAGGCCGCCGGCCACCGCGCCGACCGGCAGCGCGATCAGGAAGCGCAGCAGCAGGGCGACGCTGCCCTGGTCGTCCCGGCCGAGCAGGGTCTGCGCGAACAGGTCCACGTCGACCAGCGTCACCATCAGCGCGGCACCGGCGGCCACGGACGCGCCGAGCGTGGCGAAGAACGGCCCGAGCCGCAGCCCGGACGTGTCGATGAGCCGGGTCTTCGCCCGCTTCTCCCAGCCGAGGAACGCCACCAGCACCACGCCCGCCGCGGCCAGCACCGGCGGGCCCCAGCCCGGCAGCACCTGCTCCCGCGGGTTCGGGTTGTACAGCCCGACCACCAGCAGCGCCAGCGTCACCGCCAGCAGGCTCGCGCCGACCACGTCCGCCTTCGGCCGCGGCCCCGCCCGGCGCGGGCTCGGCGGCAGCGAGAACCAGACGGCGACCATCGCCAGCACGGCCAGCGGCACGTTCACCCAGAACACCCCGCGCCAGTCGGTCAGCGCCGACAACGCGATGCCGTACACCGGGCCGAGCACGCTGCCCAGTTCCTGCGCGCCACCGACCACGCCGAGCACGGTGGCCCGGCGCCGCCGCGCCCACAGGTCGGCGGCCAGCGCCATGGTCACCGGCAGCAGCGCGCCGCTGGCCACGCCCTGCACCACCCGCCCGGCCACCAGCACCTCGACGCTGCCCGCCAGCGCGGTGAGCGCCGAACCGGCCAGGAAGCCGCCGAGGCACAGCTGCAGCAGCGGTTTGCGGCCGAACCGGTCGGAGGCCTGGCCGAGCAGCGGCATCGCCGCCACGTACCCGAGCAGGTAACCGGTGACCACCGGGGTGACCTGCTCCAGCCGGTTCACCGGGATCCGCAGGTCCTCGATGATCTGGCGGAGCAGGCCGATCACCACGTAGGTGTCGAGCGCGCCGAGCAGGACCGCGAGCCCGCCGGCGCCGATCGCGCTCGCGCGGCCGCGGCGGGTGGTGGTGCTCACGCGGGCGGGGTCACCGTGACGGGCTTGTCCACATCGGACAACTGCACGTCGACCGAGGCGTTGTCCGGGAACTTCGCGGTGGCCTTGACCGGCAGCTTGCTGTCCTTGGCCAGCCAGAAGGTGACGTCGGCGTCGGCCTGGACGCCGGGCAGCAGCGCGACCAGCACGTCCTTGCCGACCCGGCCGGAGACCTTCCAGGTGGCCGTGCCGCCGACCTCCTCCTCGCCCTCGGTCTTCGGGTTCTGCAGGCTGGAGACCAGCTTCGCGATGCCGCGCTGGGGGTCGAGGATGGCCGACGGGTCGTACACCGAGGCGCCGACCAGCGCCGGGATCTTCTGGAACGATCCGGTCGGGCCCTTGAGGTAGAAGGAGTCCTGCACCACGACGAACTCGGCTTCCACCAGCTGACCGCCGATCTCGATCTTGCCGGTGCCCTTGGCCGCGCCGGACGGGCCGCCCTCCTTGGTCAGGTCGCCGTCCAGGCTCTGCACGCTCAGCCCGGTGATCGAGCCGTTGACCACCAGCGAGAAGTGCGTGCTCCTGATCGCCGAGGTGGCCGCGGTGGCCTCCTGGACCAGCTGGTCCGCCGGCGGGTAGGAGCTGGTGTCCGGCTCGTCGGAAGAACAGCCGGCGACGGCTGTGGCGGCGAGCGCGAGCGCTCCGACCAGGATTCGGCGCATGAGCATGCGTGCATCGTAGGTCCTCGAAATCCCTCGCGCGGGGGAAGGCTCTCCAGCTCGCTGGGGAAGCCGGGGTGAACCCGCTCCGGCGACGCTGGGGTCGTGAAAAGAGCGATGAGCTGCCTGGTGGCCGTGGCCGCGCTGCTGTCCACCGCGACCACGGCGAACGCTTCGACCGGCGCGAAGGTGCTGGGTGAGGCCGAAATCGACACCTCGATCCCCGGGGCCGTCTTCGAGATCTCGGTGCACGCGCGGGCGAACTCCGGGGTGGTGTGGATATCGCACCACGACGACACCCAGATCGGCTGGATGGTGGCCAGGGTCGACTGCGTGCGCGTGACGGGTTCACTGGGCACCGTGACCGGGGTGGTCAGCGACGCGGAGGCGTTCGCCCCGGCGGTGCCGGGGGACCGCATCGCGCTGACCGTGCGGGACCGGGCCGAGGGGGACACCGTCAGCTTCGCCTCGAAGGAGGCGGCGCAGCGGTGCCGCCGGTCACCGGCCCCGGAAGGCGAGATCAGCCGGGGTGACTTCCGGGTCAGCCGCTGAACCGCCCAGCCCGTCGGTGATGCTGGGGGTATGACCGAACTGCGGGCCGTGGTCTTCGACTGGCGGGGCACCCTGGTGACCACGCTCGACGAACGGGGGTGGGTGGCCGAGGCGCTGCGGCGCCTCGGCCGGGCCACCTCCGCCGAGCGGGTGGAAGAGGTGTGGCGGGCGATCGAGGCGGCGGCCGGGGCGCCGGACCGGCTGGACGCCCCCGGCGTGGACAGCGATCGCGAGCGGCACCGGGCCGCCTACTACGGCGTTTTCGCCGATGCCGGCTTGGACGGTGAACTGGCCGACGCCCTCTACGCGGTGGAGTCGGATCCGTCCGGCAACCGGTTCGCGGTCGACGTGGAACCGACGTTGCGGGCACTGGCCGGGCGGGGCCGCCGGATCGCGGTGCTCAGCGACATCCACTTCGACCTGCGCCCGGTGTTCCGGGCGGCCGGGCTCGCGGAGCTGGTGGACGTTTTTGTGCTGTCCTACGAGCACGGCGTGCAGAAACCCGATCCGGCCATCTTCCGCGCCGCGCTGGCCGGACTCGGCACGCGGGCCGAGCAGACGCTGATGGTCGGGGACCGGCCGGTGCAGGACGGTTCGGCGGTGGCCGTGGGCATGCCGGTCCTGCTGGTGCCCGAGCTGCGTGAGGTCACCGAACGCCGCCTGGGGCACGTCGTGTCGCTGCTGGGCTAGGTCTGAAACTGACAGAGGTTGTTGACGGTCTGGGTTCCTGATCGAGGGAGGACCTGGTCAGCCGCGCGAACCGGCGCCTGGGACAGGATCCTCCACCGGGTGATCGTCAAAAGACGACGCCGTCGGCGACCTGGGATGGATCATCTCGGTCGATGTCCGGGCGCACCAGCATGCCGCGGGCGCCCGGAAAGGGGATGCAGCGACGGCGTCGAAGCCCTGGCCCTCGACGGGGAAGGACTTGGGCGCTCCCGCGGCGGGCTGAGCACCAGATCCCTCTCGCCGTCAACGGGCGGGGCCTGCCGATACCGGACCGCTCCTAGTCCGGCATCAGGTTCGCCGCGATGGTGGCGCCGAGTTCCCAGCAGGCGGCCAGCTGGTCCTTGGTCGGCTCCCCGGTGACGGTCACCGCGGGCGCCGCCGCTGACCAGCCGAGGCCGGTGGTGATGGCTTCGATGCCGCGCACGGTGCCCGAGACGTCGTTGCCGCCGTGCACGTAGTAACCGAACGGGCGGCCCTTCGTCGAATCCAGGCACGGGTAGTAGACGGTGTCGAAGAAGTGCTTCAGCGCGCCGCTCATGTAACCGAGGTTCGCCGGGGTGCCGAGCAGGTAACCGTCGGCGGCGAGCACGTCGGCGGCGGTGGCCGAGAGCGCGGCCCGCCGCACCACGTCGACGCCGTCGATCTCCGGGTCGGTGGCGCCCGAGACCACGGCCTCGAACATCGCCTGCAGGCCCGGCGACGGGGTGTGATGCACGATCAGCAAGGTGGCCACCCCGCCATCCTGGGCCAACCCGGCAGGCAACAAAAGGGCTCAGGCACCCAGCAGCGGGCTGAGGTCCGTGCGCAGGGCGGCCATCCGGTCGGCCGCCCGGCGCCGGGCGCCGGCCAGCTCGTCGGCACCGGGCACCGGCTCGGCCACCTCCAGGTACGCCTTCAGCTTCGGCTCGGTGCCCGACGGCCGGACCACCACGCGCAGACCGTCACCCCGCAACCGCAGCACGTCGGCCTCCGGCAGCAGGTCCTCTGCGGACACTTCGAGCCCGGCCAGCGCCGGCGGCGGGGTGGCCCGCAGAGCGGCCATCACCGCACCGATCCGGCTGAGGTCGGTCACCCGCACGGAGATCTGGTCGGTCAGGTACACCCCGTGCCGCACCGCCAGTTCGTCCAGCGAGTCCACCGGTGACCGGCCCGCGGCCTTCAGCGAAGCGGCCAGGTCGCAGGCCAGCGTGGCGGCGGCGATGCCGTCCTTGTCCCGCACGAACTCCGGGTTCACGCACAGGCCGAGCGCTTCCTCGTAGGCGAAGACCAGCCCGTCCCCGGCACGCGCCAGCCACTTGAAGCCGGTGAACGTCTCCCGGTAGCGGGCGCCGTGTGCCTTCGCGACCTCCGCCAGCATCGACGAGGACACGATCGTGGTGGCGACCAGCGGGTCCGTGGCTCCCGTGCTGTCCAGGTGGTCCAGCACGTGCGAACCGAGCAGCACGCCCGTTTCGTCCCCGCGCAGCATCCGCCACGAGCCGTCGCGGTCGCGCACGCCCAGCGCGCACCGGTCGGCGTCGGGGTCCAGCGCGATGGCCAGGTCGGCGTCCTTCTCCGACGCCAGCGCGAGCAGCAGGTCGGTGGCGCCCGGTTCCTCCGGGTTGGGAAAGGAAACGGTGGGGAAGTCCGGATCGGGCCGCGACTGCTCGGCGACCAGGTGCACGTCGGTGAACCCGGCGCGGTGCAACGCGGCCTCCAGCGGCCCGGCGCCGACCCCGTGCAACGCGGTGGCGACCACCCGCAGCTCCCGTGCCGTGCCCCGCGGCAGCGCGGCGACCTTGCCGAGGTACTCGTTGAGCACTTCGTCCCCGAAGGACCGGAAACCCGGCGCGCGCGGCACGGAAACCGCGCCGGGGGCCGCCTCGATCGCCGCTTCGATGCGGGCGTCGGCGGGCGGCACGATCTGCGCCCCGGTGCTGTCGTAGAGCTTGTAACCGTTGTCCGCCGGGGGATTGTGCGAAGCGGTGAGCTGAATGCCCGCCACCGCGGCGAACCGGTGCACGGCGAACGCCAGCACCGGCGTCGGCAACGGGCCCGGCAGCACCCGCACGTCGAACCCGGCCGCGTGCAGCACCTCGGCGGCGGCGGTGGCGAAGGCTTCGGAACCGTGCCGCGCGTCCCGGCCGATCACCACGGTGCCGCCGTCCCGGCCGTCCTCGACCAGCCAGCGCGCCACCCCGGCCGTGGTGCGGACCACCACCGCGGTGTTCATCCCGTTCGGACCGGCGCGCACCGGCCCGCGCAACCCGGCGGTGCCGAAGGCGAGCGGGCCCGCCATCCGGTCCTCGAGCTCGGCGAGCGCTCCGGCGTCCCCGCCCATCGCCCGCGCCAGCACGTCCTGCAGTTCCGCGCGGGTGTCCGCGTCGACGTCGTCGGCGATCCAGCGGAAGGCGCGGTCGCGCAGTTCGGGAGTCAGCTTCACAGACCTCACCCTACGGCCGTGGCAGCGCGCGCCGAGCAGGGCTACGCTCGATCCAGTGCGAATTCTCTTTTCGAGTTTGGCCACATTCGGGCATTTCTACCCGCTGGTCCCGCTGGCGAAGGCCGCGGTGGGAGCCGGGCACGAAGTCGCGTTCGCCACCGGGGAGCAGTTCCACCCGACGCTGGTGGAACTGGGTATCGAGCCGTTGACCGCGGGCATGGACATGCGCCAGGTGATGACCGAGGCCAGCGGCAAACCGTCGTTCGATCCCCACCAGACCCGGGCCGAAGCCACTCCCGAGGAACTGGAGCAGCTGATCGGCCGGGGTTTCGGGCGGGTGCTGCCCCGCCGGTACCTCGACGACCTGGGTCCGGTGCTGGCCGACCGCCGGCCGGATCTGGTGGTGCAGGAGACCGGCGCCGCCGGGGCCGCGTTCGCCGCGATGCTGGCCGGGATCCCGGTGCTCGGGCACGGCTTCGGCCGGGTGAGCACCGACGACGGCATTTCGCACGCGATCGCGCGTGAGCTGGACGCCTTCGCCGCCGATCTCGGCCTGGAACTGCCGCCCGGCGATCGCGCGTTCGGCCTGCCGTTCGTCGACATCTGCCCGGTGTCGCTGCAGGACAAGGGGTTCCTGGCCACGGCGAACCGGATCGAACTGCGGCCGGTGCCGTTCGCGCAACCGGGCCCGCTGCCCGCGCCGGCGCGGGCCGACCGCCCGCGGCCGCTGGTCTACCTCACCCTCGGCACCGCCTTCGGGGCCGCCGGACTGCTGCGGGAGGCGATCGCCGGGCTGGCGCCGCTGGACGCCGACGTGCTGGTGGCCGCCGGGCCGACGGTCGACCTCGGGGAGATCGGTGAACTGCCGGCCAACGTGGTGGTGGAGTCCTGGGTGCCGCAGGCGGACCTGCTGCCCTACACCGATCTGGTGGTGCACCACGGCGGCAGCGGCACCACGCTCGGCGCGCTGGCCGCCGGGGTGCCGCAGCTGTGCCTGCCGCAGGGCGCCGACCAGTTCACCAACGCCGCGGCCGTGCTCGAAGCCGGCGCGGGCGACCGCCTGCTGCCCGGTGAACTCGGCGGGATCACCGGCCGGGCGCGGGCCCTGCTGTCCGATGTGGACGTCCGGGCCGCCGCGCGGGCGCTGGCCGCGGAGATCGCGGCGATGCCCTCCCCCGCCGAGGTCGCGCGGCGGCTGCCGGAGTACGTCAAGCCCGGGTGACCAGCTCGCGGAGCAGGGCGCCCATGCGCTCGGCGGCGGCCTGCCCCGCTTCGAGCACCTCCTGGTGGTTCAGCGGGGCACCGGTGATGCCCGCCGCCAGGTTCGTCACCAGCGACAGGCCGAACACCTCGACCCCGGCCGCGCGGGCGGCGATGGCCTCCAGCACGGTCGACATGCCGACCAGGTCCGCGCCCATGGTGCGCAGCATCCGGATCTCCGCCGGGGTCTCGAAGTGCGGCCCGGGGAAGCCCGCGTACACGCCCTCCTCCAGGGTCGGGTCGATCTCCTTGGCGATCGCCCGCAGCCGGGCCGCGTACAGGTCGGTCAGGTCGATGAAGTTCGCGCCGACGATCGGCGAGCGCGCGAGCAGGTTGATGTGGTCGGAGATGAGCACCGGCTGGCCGACCGCCATGCCGTCGCGCAACCCGCCGGCGGCGTTGGTCAGCAGCACGGTCCTGGCGCCGGCCGCGGCCGCGGTGCGCACGTTGTGCACCACCGCGTCGATGCCCTTGCCCTCGTAGAAGTGGGTGCGGCCGAGCAGGACCAGCGCGCGCTTGTCACCCACCCGCACCGACCGGGCGGTACCGCCGTGGCCGACCGCGCTGGGTGCGATGAACCCGGGCAGTTCGGCCAGCGGGATCTCCGCGTCGGCCTGGCCGATGACGTCGGCGGCCGGGCGCCAGCCCGAACCCAGCACGACCGCGATCTCGTGGCTGTCCACCCCGGTGCGCGCGGCGATCGCCGCGGCAGCCGCCGCGGCCTGTTCTTGAGTCATGGCGGATGAGCCTAGTCGGCGGTGTCGAAGGTGGGGCGGATGCGGTCGAACAGCTCGCGGCGCCCCGAGTCCTCCTGCTCGGTGGGCACGGTGACGCGCACCGCCCACAGGCTGGTGCCCCGGCGGAACACGTGCGAGAAGGTGCTCCGGCCCATGCTGCCCGCGCCCGGTGCGTCCTCGCGGGTGCGGTAGGCCATCAGCAGGTCGTCCGAGACGTCCTTGGCCGGGGTGTACTCGTTCAGCCGGAACGCGTCCGGGGCCCAGCCGGTCTGCAGGCCGGTCACGTAGTCGTCGATCTTGCCCGCCGGGAAGAAGCCGGCGAACCGCTCCACGCTCAGCGTCTGGCGGCCGTCGACCGAGACGTACTGCACCAGCGTGCTCGGCGGCAGCGGCCGGCCGGCGCGCTGGGTGACGAACGGGGTCCAGTCGCGGGGCACGTCCACCGAGAACAGGCCGCCGGTGGTGCCCTTGAGGTTGGTGGCGTCGCCGTTGCGGGTGACCAGCTCGGCCAGCGGTGGTGCGGTCAGGCTGGGGCCGGTCGGCGGGCTGGGCGGGGTCAGCGGCTGCGCGGCCATCACCCTGGTCAGCACAAAACCACCGGCGGCGGCCGCGAGGAAGAGCAGTACCGCGGCGATGGTCAGCGCCGCCCCGGCCAGTGCGCTGCGGCCGGGTGGCTTCTCCGGCACGGCGGTCGTGGCCGCGGGCGTGGCGGGGGCCGCCGGGGTGGTGGGGGTCGCCGGGGTGGTGGGGGCCGCCGGACCGGTAGGGGTGGCCGGGGGCTGGGCGGAGACGGCGAACGGCAGCGGCCCCGGATCGGCGGCCAGCGCCGGACCGTCACCGTCAGCGTCACCGCCGGCTTCCGCCGGTTCGGCGGGCGGGGCGATCGGCTGCGGAGCGATGACCTGGGTGTCCCCGCCGTCGAGCTGGTCGGGGTCACGCGGTTTCGACGGCGTTTCGAACAGCGCGGCGTCGAACAGGGCGTCACGCGGGGTGGTCAGCAGCGGGCGCAGCCGCCGCCGGACCTCGGCCAGCGACAGCCGCTTCTTCGGCTCCTTGGCCATCAGCCCGCGGATGATCGGCTCCAGCGGACCGGGCTTGGGCTTGGGCACCTTGCCGTGCACGACCTCGGTGACCGTCTGCAGCGGATCGCCGTCGACGTCGTAGGGCGGGCGGCCTTCGAGCACCGCGAACAGCGTGGCGCCGAGCCCCCACAGGTCGGCGGCGTGGGTGACCTCGCCACCGGAGGCCACCTCCGGGGCGATGTAGGCGGGTGAGCCCAGCATCATCCCGGTGCTGGTCATGGTGGCTTCGGAGACGTTGCGCGCGATGCCGAAGTCGGTCAGCTTGATCCGGCCGTCCTCGGCGACCAGCACGTTGCCCGGTTTGACGTCGCGGTGCGTGATCCCGGCGGCGTGCGCGGCCTCCAGCGCGGCGGCCACCGCGTCGGCGATCGCGGCGGCCTGCTCGTCGGTGAACGCGCCGTGGTCGCGCATCAGCGTGGCGAGGCTGTGCGAGGGCAGCAGCTCCATCACCACGAACGGTTCACCGTTCTCCCTGGCGACGTCGTGCAGGATGATCACGTTCGGGTGCGAGAGCACGGCGATGGCCCTGGCCTCGCGCAGGGTGCGTTCCCGCAGCTCGTCGGCCTGCGCGTCCTGCACCCCCGGGGGCAGGCGGACCTCCTTGACCGCGACCGGGCGGTGCAGGAACTCGTCGTAGGCCGCCCAGACGGTGCCCATCGAGCCCGAGCCGAGCACGGACCGCAACCGGTACCGTCCGGCGACCACACGTGACTCTTCGGCTGAGGCGGACACGGGCATCATTCTGGCGGATCACCCGCTCGTGGCGGCTGCCGGACACCCCCTGCGAACGGGACGAGCGTCACAAGTAGGGGTTGTTCTCGGGCCCTAACATCGATGGGTATGAATCAGGTGGCTGAGACAGCCGGGTCAGCGCCGACCCCGGCCGAGCCGGACGAGCCGGGCAGGCTGGACCTCGCCGCGGAGTTCCCCGCCGCCGACCGGGAGTCGTGGCGGGAGCTGGTCGCCGGGGTGCTGCGCAAGAGCGGGGCGCTGAAGGAGGACTTCGACGGCCTCCCGGAGAGCCTGCTGAACACCCGCACCTACGACGGGTTCGACATCCGCCCGCTCTACACCGCCGAGGACACCACCCCGCCGGCCGGCTTCCCCGGCCTACCGCCGTTCGTCCGCGGCGGGGAGCCGGAAGGCCACGTCGCCGCCGGTTGGGACCTGCGGCAACTGCACTCCGGCACGGACCCGGCGGCGGCGAACAAGGCGATGCTCGCCGACCTGGAAGGCGGCGTCAGTTCGCTCTGGCTGCGTGTCGGTGCCGGTGGCATCCCGACGGCGAACCTGGCCGACGCGCTGAACGGGGTCTACGTCGAGCTGGCGCCGGTGGTGCTGGACGCCGGTGCCGAGTACGAGGCCGCCGCCGAAGCGCTGCTGGAGGTGTTCCGCGAACGCGAGATCCCGGCGAGCGCGGTGGCCGGCGGGGTCGGGGCCGACCCGATCGCACTGCGGGCCCGCACCGGCGAGGCGCACGACGTCCGCCCCGCCGCCGAACTCGCCGCTCGGCTGAGCGGGCCGCACCCGAAGCTGTCCACGCTGGTCGTCAGCGGCCTGCCGTACCACGAAGCCGGTGGCTCGGACTCGCAGGAACTGGGTGCCGCGGTCGCCGCC
Organism: Amycolatopsis sp. NPDC045836; assembly: GCF_056431745.1. Classification (NCBI taxonomy): domain Bacteria; kingdom Bacillati; phylum Actinomycetota; class Actinomycetes; order Pseudonocardiales; family Pseudonocardiaceae; genus Amycolatopsis; species Amycolatopsis sp. NPDC045836. The sequence goes on from NZ_JBWKKF010000001.1 coordinate 233,104, forward strand.
GGGGTGGCCTACCTGCGGGCGCTGACCGAGGCCGGGCTGAGCGTGGACGCCGCCGCGGCCCAGCTGGAGTTCCGGTTCGCCGCCGGGGCCGACCAGTTCATGACCATCGCGAAGCTGCGGGCCGCGCGGAAGCTGTGGGCGCGGGTCACCGAGGTCTCCGGCGCGGGGGTCACCGCCCGCGGCATGCGCCAGCACGCGGTCACCTCGCCCGCCATGTTCACCCAGCGCGACCCGTGGGTGAACATGCTGCGCGGCACGGTCGCCTGCTTCGGGGCGGCGGTCGGCGGGGCCGACGCGATCACCGTGCTGCCGTTCGACGCGGCGATCGGCGAGGCGGACGCCTTCGCCAGGCGGATCGCCCGCAACACCAGCGTGATCCTGCACGAGGAGTCCCGCCTCGGCGGGGTGATCGACCCGGCGGGCGGCTCCTGGTACGTGGAGAACCTGACCGCCGAACTGGCCGGGGCCGCCTGGGCGGAGTTCACCGCGATCGAGGCGGCGGGCGGCGTCGAGTCCGCTTTGGACTCCGGCTTCCTCGCCGAGCGCCTCGCCTCGGTCTGGGCCGAGCGCTCGAAGCGGATCGCGCGGCGCCAGGACGCCATCACCGGCGTCAGCGAGTTCCCCGACCTGACCGAAAAACCGGTCAACCGGGTGAAATCCGCCCCCGAACCGGGTGGCGGGCTGCCGCGGGTCCGGTACGCCGAGGCGTTCGAGCGCCTGCGTGACCGTTCGGACGCGCAGCCCCAGCGCCCCAAGGTGTTCCTGGCCACCCTCGGCCCGATCGCCGCGCACACCGCACGGGCCAGCTTCGCGGCGAACCTGTTCGCGGCGGGTGGCATCGAATCGGTCAACGGCGGCGCCACCGCGTCCACCGAAGAGGTGGTCGCCGCCTTCACCGGCAGCGGCACGCGGATCGCCTGCCTCTGCGGCACCGACAGCCAGTACGCGGAGCAGGCCGCCGAGGCCGCCGCCGCGTTGAAGGCGGCGGGTGCCGAACGCGTGCTGCTGGCGGGGCGGGGCGAATACGCCGAAGTGGACCAGTACCTCCACGCCGGGTGCGACGCGCTCGCCGTGCTGACCGGCACCCTCGCCGAGCTGGGAGTCGAGTGATGGCCATCCCGAACTTCGCCGGTGTCCCGCTGGAAAGCGGCGAACCCGCCGAGCCCACCCACGCCGACTGGGCACAGGCGCTGCAGGACCGCACCGGCAAGGGCCCGGACGCGCTGGCCTGGGAGACCCCGGAGGGCATCGGCGTCAAACCGGTCTACACCGCCGCTGACCTGTCCGATGTGGACTTCCTGGGCACCTACCCCGGCATCGCGCCGTACCTGCGCGGGCCGTACCCGACGATGTACGTCAACCAGCCGTGGACCGTCCGGCAGTACGCCGGGTTCTCCACCGCCGAGGAGTCCAACGCCTTCTACCGGCGCAACCTGGCCGCCGGGCAGAAGGGCCTCTCGGTGGCCTTCGACCTGGCCACCCACCGCGGGTACGACTCCGACCACCCGCGGGTGGTCGGGGACGTCGGCATGGCGGGTGTGGCGATCGACTCCATCTACGACATGCGCCAGCTCTTCGACGGCATCCCGCTGGACAAGATGAGCGTGTCGATGACGATGAACGGCGCCGTGCTGCCGGTGCTGGCGCTGTACGTGGTGGCGGCCGAGGAGCAGGGCGTGCCGCCGGAGAAGCTGGCGGGGACCATCCAGAACGACATCCTCAAGGAGTTCATGGTCCGCAACACCTACATCTACCCGCCGCAGCCGTCGATGCGGATCATCTCCGACATCTTCGGCTTCACCTCGCAGCACATGCCGCGGTACAACTCGATCTCCATCTCCGGCTACCACATGCAGGAGGCCGGGGCGACCGCCGACCTGGAGCTGGCCTACACCCTGGCCGACGGCGTCGAGTACCTCCGGGCCGGGGTGGACGCCGGGCTGGACGTGGACAAGTTCGCGCCGCGCCTGTCGTTCTTCTGGGCGATCGGGATGAACTTCTTCATGGAGGTGGCGAAACTGCGGGCGGCCCGGCTGCTCTGGGCCAAGCTGGTCAAGCAGTTCGAGCCGAAGTCGCCGAAGTCGCTGTCGCTGCGCACGCACTCGCAGACCTCGGGCTGGTCGCTGACCGCGCAGGACGTCTACAACAACGTCGCCCGCACCTGCGTCGAGGCGATGGCGGCCACGCAGGGGCACACGCAGTCGTTGCACACCAACGCCCTCGACGAGGCGCTCGCGCTGCCGACGGACTTCTCCGCCCGCATCGCCCGCAACACCCAGCTGATGCTGCAGCAGGAATCGGGCACCACGCGGGTGATCGACCCGTGGGGCGGCAGCGCGTTCGTCGAGCGGCTGACCTACGACCTGGCGCGCCGGGCGTGGGCGCACATCGACGAGGTCGAGTCGGCGGGCGGCATGGCGCGGGCGATCGACGCGGGCATTCCGAAGCTGCGCATCGAGGAGGCGGCCGCGCGCACGCAGGCCCGCATCGACTCGGGCCGCCAGCCGGTGATCGGGGTCAACAAGTTCCAGGTCGCGGAGGACGAGCAGATCGACGTGCTCAAGGTGGACAACGCCGGAGTCCGCGCCCAGCAGCTGGAAAAGCTGCGGCGGCTGCGCGAGGAACGCGACGAGGAGTCCACTCAGGACGCGCTGCGGCGGCTGACCGCCGGTGCCGAGTCCGACGGCAACCTGCTGGCGCTGGCCATCGACGCGGCGCGGGCGAAGGCGACCGTCGGCGAGATCTCCGATGCGCTGGAACGCATCTGGGGGCGGCACTCCGGGCAGATCCGTACCATTTCCGGGGTGTACCGGGAGGAAGTCGGCAAGTCCGGGAAGGCGCCCAACGTGGAGAAGGCACGCGAAGAGGTCGAAGCCTTCGCCGAGGCGGAGGGCAGGCGGCCGCGCATCCTGGTGGCGAAGATGGGCCAGGACGGGCACGACCGCGGCCAGAAGGTGATCGCCACCGCGTTCGCCGACCTCGGCTTCGACGTGGACGTCGGCCCGCTGTTCTCCACGCCGGCCGAGGTGGCGCGGCAGGCGGTGGAGGCCGACGTGCACATCATCGGGGTGTCCTCGCTGGCCGCCGGGCACCTTTCGCTGGTGCCCGCGCTGCGTGCCGAACTGGCCGAGCTGAACCGGGAGGACATCATCGTGGTGGTCGGCGGGGTGATCCCGCCGCAGGACCACGACGAACTGCGTGCGGCGGGGGCGGCGGCCATCTTCGGGCCCGGCACGGTGATCGCGGACGCGGCGCTGGACCTGCTCGAACAGCTCAACGCGCAGCACTCGTAGGCCGGCATGCCACGGACCATCGACGTCACCGCGTACGCCAAGGGTGTGCTGGCGGGCGACCGGGGCCTGCTGTCGAAGGCGATCACGCTGGTCGAATCGCAGCGCGCCGACCACCGCGGGCAGGCGCAGGACCTGCTGGTGGAGCTGCTGCCGCACGCCGGTGGCGCGCAGCGGATCGGCATCACCGGCGTGCCCGGGGTCGGCAAGTCGACCTTCATCGACCAGCTGGGCACCGAGCTGACCGGGGCCGGGCACAAGGTCGCGGTGCTCGCCGTGGACCCGTCGTCCACCAGGACCGGCGGCAGCATCCTCGGGGACAAGACCCGCATGGCGCGGCTTTCGGTGGACCCGTCCGCGTTCATCCGGCCGTCGCCCACCTCGGGCACGCTCGGCGGCGTCGCCCGCGCCACCCGCGAGACCATCGTGCTGATGGAGGCGGCGGGGTACGACATCGTGCTGGTCGAGACGGTCGGCGTCGGGCAGTCCGAGGTGACCGTGGCGAACATGGTCGACTGCTTCCTGTTCCTCACCCTGGCCCGTACCGGAGACCAGTTGCAGGGCATCAAGAAGGGCGTGCTGGAACTGGCCGACGTGATCGCGGTCAACAAGGCCGACGGCGAGCACGAGCGCGAGGCCAAGCGCGCCGCCCGCGAGCTGTCCGGGGCGCTGCGGATGATCTACGGGCCCGAGGCGGACTGGACGCCGCCGGTGCTGACCTGCAGCGCTCTGCACGGCGTCGGGCTCGGCACGGTGTGGGAGCAGATCGGCAGGCACCGGGACACGCTGGCGGAATCCGGTGAGCTGGCGGAGAAGCGGCGGCGGCAGAACGTGGACTGGACCTGGTCGATGGTCCGCGAGCAGCTGCTCGGCCGGTTGTCGGCGCACCCCGGCGTCCGTTCGGTGGTGCCGGAGGTGGAACGGGCGGTGCGCGAGGGCGAGCTGACCGCCACGCTGGCCGCCGAGCAGATCCTGGAAGCCTTCTCCGGCCCCGCCGGGTGACTCGCGGTCGCCGGGGCGGCACACTGAGGAGCAACCGTTCGTCGGAAAGGGTTGCCGTCTTGATCACGAAGCTGCGCGGACTGCTGCCGGCCGTACTCCTGGGCCTGCTGGTGCTGGTGCCCGCTCCCGCGCTCGCCGCCGCGGAACCGGCCCAGGTGGCCGCCGTGGTGGCCGCGCAGGACCCGAGCCCACCGCCGGGGCCGGTGCTCGACCCGGCCGAGAGCGACCGCGCGAACAACGAAAAAACCCGGAACCAGCTGATCGCCGGGGGGACCGCGGTGCTGCTGCTGGTGATCGTGCTCTGGGGCAGGCGGGTGCGCGCCAACCGCCGCAAGTCCGGCTGAAAAGATCTACAGCGAGGCCGAATTCGACTACGCCGTTCAACGCAGATCCACTACCGGCCGTCTAGCGAAGGCGCATCGCTTCAGCGGGCCGTCAGCCGGATGGGGCAGGATCGGGGCAAATGCGTACGACTTTGCTCACATTTCGAACGGCAGGCCGGGTGCTCGGCGCCCAGTTGGCCCGCGCTACGAACGGCGGTGCGGCGTGACAGTGCTCGACTCGCGGTGGGATCTTCCCGGAGATCGCAGTGACGGTGAAGGAGCCCCTTCGGGTGGCCCCGCCGCGCTGCTCACCCCCGATGGCGTCAGCATGTCACCCGTGGGAGATGTCGGAAGTGGCCGAGGACCGTTCTGGCTCGACGCCTGGCTGGAGGCGCACGCCGCCGACGTGATCGCCTGGCGGCGGCACATCCACGCGAACCCGGAGCTGTCCCGGCGCGAGTTCGCCACCACCGAACTGGTGATGAAGGTGCTCAGCGGGGCCGGGCTGAAGCCGTGGGTGCTGCCCGGCGGCACCGGGGTGCTCTGCGACATCGGCGACGGGTCGCCGTGCGTGGCACTGCGGGGCGACATGGACGCGCTGCCGTTGACCGAGGCCACCGGGCTGCCGTACGCCTCGGCCGTGCCCGGCGTGGCGCACGCCTGCGGGCACGACGCGCACACCACCGTCCTGCTGGCCGCGGCGCTGGCGCTGAACTCGGCGCCCGAACTGCCGGGACGGGTGCGGCTGATCTTCCAGCCGGCGGAGGAGGTCATGCCCGGCGGTGCGCTGGACGCCATCGAGGCGGGGGCGCTCAAGGGCGTCGGCCGGATCTTCGGACTGCACTGCGACCCGCGGCTGCCGGTCGGCAAGGTCGGCACCCGGGTCGGCGCGCTGACCTCGGCGGCCGACCTGATCGAGCTGCGGCTGACCTCGCCGGGCGGGCACACCTCGCGGCCGCACCTGACCGCCGACCTGGTGCACGCGCTGGGCACGGTGATCACCTCGCTGCCGTCGGTGCTCTCGCGGCGGGTCGACCCGCGGTCGGGCACGGTGCTGGTGTGGGGTGCGGTGCACGCCGGCGAGGCGGCGAACGCCGTGCCGCAGGACGGCGTGCTGCGCGGGACCCTGCGCACCGCCGACCACGAGGTGTGGAGCGCGCTGGAGCCGCTGGTCGCCGCGTCGGTGGAGTCGCTGCTGGCGCCGACCGGGGTGGGGTTCCAGCTGGACTACCGGCGGGGGGTGCCGCCGGTGGTGTCGGACCCGCTGTCCACCGAGGTGCTGCGGGCCGGTGTCGAAGCCGCCCTCGGCGAGGACTCGCACGCGGCCACCGAGCAGTCGTCCGGGGGCGAGGACTTCGGCTGGTACCTGGAGCACGTGCCGGGCGCGTTCGCCCGGCTCGGCGTCTGGCCCGGCGAAGGCCCCATGCGCGACCTGCACCAGCCGACCTTCGAACTGGACGAACGCGCCCTCCTGGCCGGCACCCGGGTCCTGGTCCACACCGCCCTGGCCGCCCTCGCCCTGCCCTGACCCCGCCCTCGCGGTTCGGGCAGCGAGCTCAACCGCTCGCGGACCCGAGCCGCACGTGCGGGCACCGAGTTGTCCACAGGTTGGTCCACAGCGCCTGACGCTGTCCACACCCCGGTGCCAGCATGGGCCCGTGGTGCTGCTACCGGGGTCGTACCCGGCGCCCATCTGCGCATTGCCCTCGAACAGGCGTGCGCATCGGCCGGGCGCGCCGAAATCACGGCGCCCTGCTCCCGCCGACCACGGCGGTGAGGAGACCTGGTTGTCCACAGCCCGTCGCGTGCCCGCACGAACGTAGAACCGGCCTACCCGAAGGGGTGAAGTGCGGGGCCGGAGGTCAGGGGCTGATCCCGGTGCAGGGACGGGTTCTGAGAGCTTCGACGTAGTCGGCCGGGGCCGAGGCGGCTTCGGCGGCGTCGGCGAGTGCGCCGAGGTAGCGGGCCGACGGCAGGCCGCCTTCGTAGGCGTCGAGCACGTACAACCAGGCCAGCACCGAGCCTTCGAGCGTCTGCACCCGCAGCCGGATCTTGTTGTGCATGCCCAGCTCGCCGCCCTCCCAGCGGTCGAGGCGGGCCTCGTCCTGCGGGAGCACGTCGTAGAGCACCACGAAGACCCGCGAACCGGGGGACTCGACGATGGTGGCGAGCGCGCCTTCCCAGCCGATGTCCTCGCCACCGAAGGTCAGCCGCCAGCCTTCGAGCCAGCCGGTTCCCGCCATCGGCGAGTGCGGCGCACGCTGCATCATCTGGGCGGGGTCCATGTTGGACCCGTACGCGGCATACAAGGGCACGGCGACAGCCTAGCGACCTTCCACGCGCCGGAGCGGACACACTCCGCGTGTCCGGCCACTCGACCGGACGAACGGCACTCCGCGTACGGTGAGCGCGTCGGCGTGTGTGAAGGAGGAGAGCACAGGTGACCAGGATCGTCATCATGGGCGGCGGACCCGCGGGCTACGAGGCCGCGCTGGTGGCCGCGCAGCACGGCGCGAACGTGACCGTGGTCGAGCGCGACGGCCTGGGTGGCGCCTGCGTGCTGTACGACTGCGTGCCCTCCAAGACCTTCATCGCTTCCTCCGGCGCCCGCGCCAGCCTGCACGGCCTGCACGAGCTGGGCATCGCCACCGACCTGGCCGACACCAGCGTCGACCTGCACACCGTGCACGGGCGCGTCCGCGGTCTCGCGCTCGCCCAATCGGCTGATATTCGCGCCAGGGTGCAGCGCGAGGGCGTCCGGGTGATCACCGGCACCGCCCGCTTCTGCGACGAGGAACCCGGCCTCGCCACGCACAAGGTCGCCGTCACCCCGGAGAACGGCGAGACCGAGGTGCTCGACGCCGACGCGGTGCTGATCGCCACCGGCGCCACCCCGCGCGTGCTGCCGGGCGCGGTGCCCGACGGCGAGCGCATCCTCGACTGGCGCCAGCTCTACGACCTGCCGGAACTGCCGGAGCACCTGGCGGTGATCGGCTCCGGGGTGACCGGCGCCGAGTTCGCCTCCGCCTACACCGAGATGGGCGTCAAGGTCACCGTGGTCTCCAGCCGCGACCGCGTGCTGCCGCACGAGGACGCCGACGCCGCGGCCGTGCTGGAGGAGGTCTTCTCCCAGCGCGGCACCACCGTGGTCAAGCACGCCAGGGCCGACCGGGTGGAGCGCACCGGCGACGGGGTCGAGGTGCACCTGGCCGACGGCCGGGTGATCGAGGCCAGCCACGCGCTGATGACCGTCGGCTCCGTGCCGAACACCACCGACATCGGCCTGGACACGGTCGGTATCGAGCCGGGGCCCGGCGGCTTCATCACCGTCGACCGCGTCTCCCGCACCAGCGTGTCCGGCATCTACGCGGCAGGCGACTGCACCGGCGTGCTGATGCTCGCCTCGGTGGCCAGCATGCAGGGCCGGATCGCGATGTGGCACGCGCTCGGCGAGGGCGTCGCGCCGATCAAGCTGAAGACCGTCGCGGCGAACGTGTTCACCCACCCGGAGATCGCCACGGTCGGCATCAGCCAGCAGGCGATCGACTCCGGCGAGGTGCCCGCCCGCACCATCATGCTGCCGCTGGCCACCAACGCCCGCGCCAAGATGGAGGGCCTGCGCCGCGGCTTCGTGAAGCTGTTCTGCCGCCCGGCGACCGGGGTGGTCGTCGGCGGTGTGGTGGTGGCGCCGACGGCGAGCGAGCTGATCCTGCCGATCGCGCTCGCGGTGCAGAACCAGCTGACCGTGGAGCACCTCGCGCTCACCTTCTCGGTGTACCCGTCGCTGTCCGGCTCGATCACCGAAGCGGGCCGCCAGCTGATGCGCCACGACGACCTGGACTGAACCGCCACGCCGACGCACCAGCCGCCGGGAGGTTGCCTCCCGGCGGCTTTTTCATTTGCCCGTGAAACCGCTCCGGTTCGTGACCTTTTTGTTGTTCCGGGCGGCAACCCCGCTGGTCGGGCGAGCGTCTCGAGGGTGTCGGAGCACGCTGGGGCCCGCGTATTTCCGGCAAACCTTTTGCTTCGCGGGTATTTCCGCATGTCTTTTTCTGGGGTGAAAAAGTTGTCGGTGAATGACGGGCGGGCCAGGACGGCCCGGCGGGTGCTGGTGACCGTGTTCTTCTTCATGATCATCGGGATCGGCGGTTGCACAGTGGCCTTGTTCGTACCGGGGGAGGTGGATCCGGTGCCACCGCCGGTGGCTTCGGTGCGGGCCACGGAATAGTGGCGCGACCATTTACCGGTGTGCTAGAAAAACGCGGTCGAAGGGAGCGCGCCGGATGACGTTTCGTGAGGCACCGTGGCCGCGGGGCATGCCGTGCTGGGTCGATCTGATGATTTCCGATCTGGGAATGGCACGGGATTTCTACGGAAAGTTGTTCGGCTGGCAGTTCGAGCAGCGGGACGGCCGGTTGCGCTGCACGATCGGCGGACGCGAGGTCTCCGGCATCGGTGAACGAACCGGTCCGGACACCGCCGCGGTGTGGACCACCTACTTCGCCGTGCCCGACCTGGACACCACGCTGGCCGCCATCGCCGCGGCGGGCGGGCGGATCCTCCGGCAGGCCACCAGCGTGGACGAGGAGTGCCGGTTCGCCGTGGTGACCGATCCCGGTGGCGCGGTGTTCGGCCTGTGGCAGGCCGGGGCGCGGATCGGCGTCGAGGTCACCGACGAACCGGGCGCGCTGGTGTGGAACGAGTGCTTCACCGCGAACGTGCCCGGGGCCCGGGAGTTCTACACCGGCATCTTCGGCTTCGGCGCCGCCGACCTGTCGGCGCCCGGGTTCACCTACACCGCGCTGACCCTGGGCGGCGAGGCGGTCGGCGGGCTGGCCGAACTGCCCGCCGACGTGCCCGGCGAGGTCCCCGCGCACTGGGTGACCTACTTCGCGGTGGCCGACGCCGACGAGAGCGCCGAGCGGGTGCGGGAGCTGGGCGGTGCCGTGCTCAACCCGCCGGTCGACTCACCGGACGGCAGGCTGACCGCGGTCACCGACAACCAGGGCGTCTCGTTCTGCCTGGCCGGCCCCAGCAGCAGCTGAGGCCGGTCCAGCGGGTCACTCCACCCAGTCGAAGGTCTTGGTGACGGCCTTCTTCCAGCTGCGGTACTGCGCCTCCCTGGTCTCCTCGGCCAGTTCCGGCGTCCACTCCTTGTCCTTGGCCCAGTTGGTGCGGATGTCCTCTTCGCTCTCCCAGAACCCGACGGCCAGCCCGGCCGCGTAGGCGGCGCCGAGCGCGGTGGTCTCGTTGACCACCGGCCGGATCACCGGCACGCCGAGGATGTCCGCCTGGAACTGCATGAGCAGTTCGTTGACCACCATGCCGCCGTCGACCTTCAGCGAGGTCAGCGCCACCCCGGAGTCGGCGTTCATCGCGTCGATCACCTCGCGGGTCTGGAACGCCGTGGCCTCCAGCACCGCCCGGCACAGGTGGCCCTTGCTGACGAACCGGGTGAGGCCGACGATCGCGCCGCGGGCGTCGGAGCGCCAGTACGGCGCGAACAGGCCGGAGAAGGCGGGCACGAAGTAGGTGCCGCCGTTGTCCTCGACCTTGCGCGCGTGCTCCTCGATCTCCGCGGCCGAGCCGATCATGCCGAGGTTGTCCCGCAGCCACTGCACCAGCGAGCCGGTGACCGCGATCGAGCCCTCCAGCGCGTACACCGTGTCCTTCGAGCCGATCTTGTAGCAGACCGTGGTGAGCAGGCCGTTGTCCGAGAGCACCTTCTCGGTGCCGGTGTTCAGCAGCACGAAGTTGCCGGTGCCGTAGGTGTTCTTCGCCTCACCGGAGGACAGGCAGGCCTGCCCGAAGGTGGCCGCCTGCTGGTCGCCGAGGATGCCGGCGATCGGCACCCCGGCCAGCACACCGCGCTCGCGGACCTTGCCGAACTCCTCCGACGACGACCGGATCTCCGGCAGCATGGCCAGCGGGATGCCCATGTCCCCGGCGATCGAGGCGTCCCACTGCAGGGTGTCCAGGTCCATCAGCAGGGTGCGCGAGGCGTTGGTCGGGTCGGTGGCGTGCACCCCGCCCTGCGGCCCGCCGGTCATGTTCCACAGCACCCAGGTGTCCATGTTGCCGAAGAGCAGGTCACCGGCTTCGGCGCGCTCGCGGGCACCGTCCACATTGTCCAGGATCCACTTGATCTTGGGACCGGAGAAGTAGGTGGCCAGCGGCAGCCCGGTCTTCTCCCGGTAGCGCTCCTGGCCGCCGCCGAGCGCCCCCAGTTCGGTGACGATCTTGTCGGTCCTGGTGTCCTGCCAGACGATCGCGTTGTACACCGGCTTGCCGGTCTTGCGGTCCCAGACCAGCGTGGTCTCGCGCTGGTTGGTGATGCCGACCGCGGTGATGTCGGCGGCGGTGATGTCGGCCTTGGCCAGCGCGCCGGCGGCCACCGCGCGGGTGTTCTCCCAGATCTCCTCGGCGTTGTGCTCGACCCACCCGGCCCGCGGGAAGATCTGCTCGTGCTCACGCTGGTCCACGGCGATCGAGCGGCCGCTGTGGTCGAAGATCATCATGCGGGTGGACGTGGTGCCCTGGTCGATCGCGGCGACGTAGGAAGTCATTTCGCTTCAACTCTCCCTGTTCGAAGTCGGGGTCAGGCGGGCGAGGGCAGCACGAGGAACAGTAGGGCCGCGAGCGCCCCGCCGACCAGCGGGCCGAGCACCGGGATCCACGAGTAGCCCCAGTTCGGGTTGGCCTTGCTGCGGATCGGCAGCAGGAAGGCGTAGGCAATGCGCGGGCCGAGGTCGCGGGCCGGGTTGATGGCGTAGCCGGTCGGCCCGCCGAGCGAGGTGCCGATGACCAGCACGACGAAGGCGACCCCGGCGTAACCCAGCGCCGAGTTGCCGAAGTCCGGCACCCCGCCGTCGCCGGCCTTGACCACCGGGCTGAGCAGGATCCAGGCCACCAGCACGAAGGTGCCGATGATCTCGGTGACCAGGTTCCACCCCTTGTGCGGGATCTGCGGTGCGGTGGAGAAGATGCCGAGCGTGTTCTCCGGCTCCGGGTGGTCGTCGAACTGGAGCTTGTAGGTGGCCCAGCACAGCACCGCGCCGAGGATGGCGCCGAGCAGCTGCGCCAGGAAGTAGATCGGCACGTCGGCCCACTCGGTCTTGCCCGCCACGGCCAGGCCGAGGGTGACCGCCGGGTTGAGGTGCGCACCACTGGGCGCGGCCAGGCTGGCACCGGTGAACACGGCGAACGCCCAGCCGAGGTTCACGAACAGGAAGCCGGTGTTGTGCCCGTTGTTCTTGCGCAGCACGTGGTTGGCCACCACGCCGTTGCCGAGCAGGATCAGCACCGCCGTGCCGATCAGCTCCCAGATGAAGATTTCCCCAGCTGCCATCTCGTCCCTCCACAACGGACACTTCATGCGCAGGGTCGATCACGGCGTGCCACGGCGCCGTTGCCGACCCACGATCATGGGAACGCTACTAGTTGGTAGGCGAACCTTCCAGGCACGGCTGGTGTCAATTTTTCAAGTTGAGGGGGGTCTAGAAGACTCCTCAGTCACACTCCAGCGCGCATCGGGATGCGGGCGCCCGCGGACGTGACATGCTGGATGTCGAGCACGTCGAGGAGGATGCGGTGACCGAATCTGCACGCGGGGCGGGCCAGGCCGAACTGGGGCCGCGGACCCGTGAGGACTCATGGCGGCGGCTGGGCGAGGAGAGCTACGACCTGGTTGTCATCGGTGGTGGCGTGGTCGGCGCGGGGGTGGCCCTCGACGCGGCGACCCGCGGCCTGCGGGTGGCCCTGGTCGAGGCCCGCGACCTCGCTTCCGGCACGTCGAGCCGGTCCAGCAAGCTGTTCCACGGCGGACTGCGTTACCTCGAACAGCTGGAGTTCGGGCTGGTGCGCGAGGCGCTGCGGGAACGGGAGCTGATGCTCACCCGGCTGGCTCCGCACCTGGTGAAGCCGGTGAGCTTCCTGTACCCGCTGACCAAGCGCGTCTGGGAGCGGCCGTACACCGCGGCCGGCCTGTTCCTGTACGACACCATGGGCGGTGCGCGTTCGGTACCCGGGCAGAAGCACCTGACCAGGGCGGGGGCGCTGCGCATGGTGCCCGCGCTCAAGCGGGACGCGCTGATCGGCGGCATCCGCTACTTCGACGCGCAGGCCGACGACGCCCGTCACACCATGACCGTGGCGCGCACGGCCGCGCACTACGGCGCCGTGGTGCGCACGTCCACCCAGGTGGTGCGGTTCCTGCGGGAGGCGGACCGGATCTCCGGCGTGCGCGTGCGCGACGTGGAGGACGGCCGGGAGACCGACGTGCAGGCCAGCGCGGTGATCAACTGCACCGGGGTGTGGACGGACGAGCTGCAGCACCTGTCCGGCAGCCGCGGCCGGTTCCGGGTGCGGGCCAGCAAGGGCGTGCACATCGTGGTGCCGCGCGACCGGATCGTGTCGGAGTCGGGCATGATCCTGCGCACCGAGAAGTCGGTGCTGTTCGTCATCCCGTGGCGCAACCACTGGATCGTCGGCACCACCGACACCGACTGGAACCTCGACCTCGCGCACCCGTCGGCCACCAAGCACGACATCGACTACCTGCTCGAACACGTCAACACCGTGCTGGCCACGCCGCTCACGCACGACGACATCGAGGGTGTGTACGCGGGGCTGCGGCCGTTGCTGGCCGGGGAGAGCGAGGAGACCTCGAAGCTCTCGCGCGAGCACGCCGTGGCCAGGGTGGCGCCGGGCCTGGTGGCGATCGCGGGCGGCAAGTACACCACCTACCGGGTGATGGCGGCCGACGCCGTCGACGCCGCCGCGGTCGACCTGCCCGGCCGCCCGCAGCCGTCGATCACCGACAAGGTGCCGCTGCTCGGGGCGGACGGGTACCACGCACTGGTGAACCAGGCCGACCACCTGGCCGCGCAGCACGGGCTGCACCCGTACCGGGTCCGGCACCTGCTCGACCGCTACGGCTCGCTGGTGCACGAGGTGCTCGCCCTCGGCGAAGGGCGCCCCGAACTGCTGAAGCCGCTGGAAGCCGCGCCGGACTACCTGGGCGTGGAGGCGGTGTACGCGGTCAGCCACGAGGGCGCGCTGCACCTGGAAGACGTGCTCGCCCGGCGAACCCGCATCTCGATCGAGTACCCGCACCGCGGCGTGGACTGCGCCCGCCAGGTGGCGAAGCTGATGGGCGAGGTGCTGGGCTGGACGGAGGCGGAGACCGCGCGGGAGGTCGAGGTCTACAACGCCCGAGTCGAAGCCGAACGAGACTCCCAAACCCAGCCCAACGACGAAGCCGCCGACGAACGCCGCAACGCCGCCCCGGAGGCAAGGTCGAACCTGACCGAACCAGTCAGCTGAGACGGGCTCCCCGCGTGCTCCTGCCCACTCGACGGTTTGGCCCCTGAGCCGGTCAGCCGAGGTGGCTTGCCGTGCGGGCTTGTGGCTGCTTGACGGGGTGAAGCTGACTGAGCCCGGTTGGGTGAGGCGGGTCGTCGAGTTTGTGGCTGCTGGAGGGATTGAGTCTGGTTGGGCCGATGAGGCGGGTTGCCAAGCTTGGGGTTGCTTGAGGGTTGCTGCTGGCTGGGCGGGGTTAGTTGAGTTGGCTGATTGCGCCTGTGGCTGCTTGGCGGGTTGAAGCCGATCGAGCGGTTGGGTAAGGCGGGTCGCCGGGCCTGTGGCTGCTTGAGGGGTTGCCGCTGGCTGGGCTGGGTCAGTTGAGTTGGCTGATTGCGCCTGTGGCTGCTTGGCGAGTTGAAGCCGATCGAGCCGATTGGGTGAGGCGGCTCGCCGAGCTTGGGGTTGCTTAAGGGGTTGCTGCTGGCTGGGCGGGGTTAGTTGAGTTGGCTGATTGCGCCTGTGGCTGCTTGGCGGGTTGAAGCCGATCGAGCCGGTTGGGTGAGGCGGCTCGCCGAGCTCGTCGCCGCTCGACGGGTCGCCGCTGGCTGAGCGGGGTCAGTTGAGTTGGCTGGTCGCGCTTGTGGCTGCTTGGCGGGTTGAAGCCGACTGAGTCCGGTTGGGTGGGGCGGGTCGTCGCGCTTGTGGCTGCTCGAGAGGTTGCTGCTGGCTGGACGGTGAGGCGGCTCGCCAAGCTTGTGGCCGCTCGACGGATCGCCGCTGGCTGGGCGGGGTCAGTTGAGTTGGCTGATTGCGCCTGTGGCTGCTTGGCGGGTTGAAGCCGATCGAGCCGGTTAGGTGAGGCGGCTCGCCGAGCTTGGGGTTGCTCGACGGATCGCCGCTGGCTGAGCGGGGTCAGTTGAGTTTGGCTGATCACGCCTGTGGCTGCTTGGCGGGTTGAAGCCGACTGAGCCGGTTAGGTGAGGCGGCTCGCCGAGCTCGTCGCCGCTTGACGGGGTGAGGCTGGTTGAGCTGGTGAGCTGAGGTGGCTGATCGAGTGTTTGTGTGGCTCGGGTTTGTCGGGTTGTTCGGCTGGGTGGTTGGACGCTGGCGGAATTGCTCCGATTTGTCGAGGAGGTTGAGGGTGGCTGAGCCGGTCAGTGGGAGCTGGTTGAGCCGGTTGGGTGAAGCGGCTCGCCGAGCTCGTCGCCGCTCGTCGAGGTCAGGCTGGTTGAGCTGGTGAGCTGAGGTGGCTGACCGAGTGGCTTGTGTGGCCTCGGATTTGCCGGGCTGCTCGGCTGGGTGGTTGGCGCTGGCGGAAACGTTCCGGTTTGCCGGGGTGGAACTGACTGAGCTGGTCAGCTGAGGCGGCTCACCGCGCGGGCTTGTGGCCGCTGGGGTCTGCCGGGCTGCTCGGCTCGGTGGTTGGCGCTGGAGGTGATGCACCGTCCTGCCGGGTGAAGCGGAGCCCGTCGAGCCGGGTCGGCTCCGGGTTGTCCGCCGGGCCGAGTGGCTGCTGGGGTGGCTACCAGCCGTTCGAGGTTGCGCGACGCCGGGCTGCTCGGGTCAGCGGAGGCGTTTTCGGTCCAGTTTGCCGATTGGGGTCAGCGGGAGGGCCTTGACGAACTCGATCGTCGACGGGACGAAGTGCGGGTGGACGAGTTCACCCGCCACGTGCGTGCGCAACTCC
This sequence comes from Amycolatopsis sp. NPDC045836, assembly GCF_056431745.1. Lineage (NCBI taxonomy): Bacteria > Bacillati > Actinomycetota > Actinomycetes > Pseudonocardiales > Pseudonocardiaceae > Amycolatopsis > Amycolatopsis sp. NPDC045836. The sequence goes on from NZ_JBWKKF010000001.1 coordinate 248,709, forward strand.
TCCGCGGTCACCAAACCATCGGCGACCACCAGGGCGTGCAGCAGCACACCGTCCGGAGTGGAGCGTCCGACCACCGCCGACTGGCGGACCCGCGGGTGCGAGCCCAGTGCCTCCTCAACCCGCGCCGGGTGGACCTTCGTGCCGTGGTCGCCGGTGATGATGACGTCGTCGGCGCGGCCGTGCAGGTACAGGTAGCCGTCGTCGTCGAAGTGGCCCAGGTCGCCGGTGGGGAGCCAGTCGCCGTCCAGTGGGCGGTCCAGGTAACCGTCCATCAGGGACAGTCCCTGCACCAGCACCTCACCGGACTCGTCGACACGGGCGCGCACACCCGGCACGATGCGGCCGACCGAAGCCAGCCGCTCGGGGTGGCCCTCGTACTCGGCCGCGGTGATGGTGGCGATCATCGGCGCCTCGGTCAGCCCGTACCCCTGGCCGACGATCGGGCCGAACACCGCGAGCGCCTGCTTCAGCCGGTGCACCGGCAGCGTGCTGGCACCGAGCGAAACCGAGCGCAGCGCACCGAGGTCGGCACCGGCGAGACCGGGGTGATCGAGCAGCGCACCGAGCCTGGCCGGGGTGAGGCTGAACCGGGTGATCCGGTCGGCGCTCAGCGCCTTGACCACGGCGTCGGCGTCGAAACCGTCGTGCAGCACCACGGTGTCACCGCAGAGCAGCGCCCCGAGCACGGCGGCGTTGCCGGTGAGGTGGGTGATCGGCGCGACCACCAGGATCCGGTTCGGGCCCGCCGGATCGGGGCGGAACACGTGCACCATGCCCTCGTAGGTGCCGGAGTGCCGGATCAGCTTCGGCGGGCCGGTGGTGCCGCCGGAGGTGAAGATCGTCTCGGCGCGGGCCGGAACGGTGATCTCGACCGGGTCCGCGTCGAGCGAACCGGGGTCCACCAGCACGGCGTCGGCCGCGGCGAGTGCGGCCGCCCGGTCCGAAGGCGCGGCGGAGGCAGCGATCAGCAGCACCCGTGCCCCGCGCAGCTGGGCGGCGAGCTGGGTGAGCACCGCGTCGGGGTGGTTGCCCGCAGAAACGGCGACCGTCCGGCCCGCCAGCGGGGGCAACGCGGCGTGCAGCCGCCGAAGCCGCTGCCCGGCCTCGGCGTACGTGGTGTCCGAACCGGACTGCCGGAACAGCACCCGGTCCGCGTGTTCGTCGAAGACCTCGAGCACGCGGGTCAGGAAGAAGCTTTGGTCCACACCAGGTCCTTCTCCCCAGCGGTCGGCACCACGGCTTCGCCGATCTGCGTGAACCCGCACCGCCGCGCGATCTTCTCCGACGCCTTGTTCGTCTCGGCGTGCCGGTATTCGACCAGTTCCAGCCCCAGCGCCCCGAACGCGAAGCGCACGGCGGCGTCGACGGCCAGCGTGCCGATGCCCTGCCCGCGCCCCTTCGGGTGCACCCAGATCGCCGCTTCGGCGGTGCCCGCTTCGAGGTCGACCCGCTTCAGCCCGACCTCGCCGAGCAGGTCACCGGTGGTCGGCTCGGCGATGGCCCAGGAGCACCGCGTGCCCGCCGCCCACTCCCGTGCCCGCTGCGCCACGTACTCCCCGGCCGCTTCCAGCGTTTCGAGCCGGTAGTTCGGCACGAACCGGCGGTGCACCGGATCGGCGAACGCCTCGATGAGCGCCGGGCGGTCGTCCAGCCGGTCGTCGGCGCGCAACTGCCGCAGGTAGTACGCCCCCGCGTTGATCTCCACCGGTTCCACGCGAAGAACATACCCACCGGATCAGCTGAGCAAGCCTCGCCGGTACGCCTCACCGACCGCGGCCGCGCGGTCGCGCACCTCCAGCTTCGCGTAGATGTGCAGCAGGTGCGTTTTGATGCTGGCCTCGCTGATGAACAGCCTCGCCGCGGCCATCCGGTTGGTGGCCCCGTCGGCGACCAGTTCCAGCACCTCCAGCTCGCGCTTGGTCAGCGTGTTCTGCTTGGCGGGCTCCCGCATCTGGCCGAGCAGTTTCACCGCCACCGCCGGGGAAAGCACCGACTCGCCCCTGGCCGCCGCCCGCACCGCGCGCAGCAGTTCCGCGGTGGGCGCGTCCTTGAGCAGGTAACCGGTGGCCCCGGCCTCGATCGCGGGCAGCACGTCGGACTCCGAGTCGAACGTGGTCAGCACGAGCACCTTGGTGTCCGGGGCGACCTCCCGCAGCCGCCGGATCGCGGCGACCCCGTCCATGCGCGGCATGCGCAGGTCCATCAGCACCACGTCCGGGGCGAGCGCACCGGCGAGCACCAGTGCTTCGGCGCCGTCGGCCGCCTCACCGGCGATCTCCAGGTCGGCTTCGCCGACGAACGCACCACGCAGGCCGTCGCGGACGATCGGGTGGTCGTCGACCAGCAGCAGCCTGATCATTCGGGGCCTCCGTTCGCGGTGGTGATGGCCGGGAGCTGGGCGTTGATCGTGGTGCCCTCGCCGGGGGCGCTTTCGACGGCGAGCGTGCCCGCCACCCGCTGCACGCGCTGGCGCATACCGGACAGGCCGAAGCCCGCACCGCCGGCCGGGGAACCGCCCGGGGTGAAGCCGACCCCGTCGTCCCGCACGTCGAGCAGCACCACATCGTCCACATAGGACAGCGTGAGCGCGACGCGGGTGGCCTTCGCGTGCTTCCCGGCGTTGGTCAGCGCCTCCTGCGCCACGCGGTAGAGGGTGACCTCCAGGTCCGGCAGCAGCGGGCGCGGCGCACCGGTGATCTCCACCTGGACCGGGACGCCGGAGGTCTCGGTCCAGGTACGGCCGAGTTCGGCCATCGCGTCCGGCAGCCGCGAGTCGGCCAGGCGTTCCGGGCGCAGCGCCCGCACCGACCGCCGCGCCTCGGTCAGGTTCTCCCTGGCCAGCGCGTGCACGTTGGCCAGGTGCCGCTGCCGCCGTTCGGCGTCGGTACCGCTGCGTTCGGCGGCCTGGAGCTGGGTGATGATGCCGGCCAGGCCCTGGGCGATGGTGTCGTGGATCTCGCCGGCCATGCGCTGGCGCTCGTCGAGCACCCCGGCTTCCCTGGCCTGGCTGAGCAGCTGGGCGTGCAGGCCGGCGTTCTCCTCCAGCGCCGCCTCCAGCTTGGCGTTGGCCTCGGCCAGCTGGGCGTTGGACCGGCGGCGCTTCTCGCTCTCCGAGCCGACCACCCAGCCCGCGTGGAGCAGGGGCGCGGCCACCGAGAGCAGGGTGAGCCAGGTCGGGGCGTCGGTGCTGCCGCGCGCGATCATCGGCAGGATCGCGGTCGCCGCCACGCCGAAGAAGCTCAGCCGCGGGGTGAGCAGGCCGAACGCCAGGGGGTAGCCGACCGAGGCGAAGACGCCGAAGGCGTCGCCGTACCGGCTCAGCGCCGTGGCCAGTGCCAGGAAACCCAGGTAGTAGACGGCCACCAGCACCGGGTGCGTGGTGCGGCGGGGGAGCACCCAGAGCACCTGCGGCATCCACAGCGTGGCCGCGGAGATCAGCACGATGGCGCCGGGGGCGTCGGCCACCTCCGGGGCCGCCCAGAGCACCGAGATGGTCAGCGCGAGCAGGCTGACCCCGGCGAACACGCAGCTCACCCGGCGTTCCCCGCGGCGGTCGAGCGTGCTCGGCAGCACTCCGGCCAACACCCTCACCTCCCGTTCCCCCCGCTTCATCTTCGCAGCGGAAAACTGGGTGAAAGGTCGGCGATCCCGCCACTTCCGTTCCACCGATCGGTGGATGGACTAGCGACTGCCACGGTTGACCGCGCCCGCCAGCAGGGCGGCGGCCGCGGGCAGCAGGAACACCGGCCAGAAGCCGCGGGCCACGGTGAAGAACAGCACCAGGGCGATCACCCCGGCGATCGGCACCGCCTTGGCGGCCAGCGCCTGCCCGGGGGTGAGCCGGGGCGCCGGGCCGGTGATCGTCGGGGTGAACAACTCCTGGCTGAGCACGCTCGGGTGCGGCGCGGGGAGGTCCGCGAACAGCGGTTCCAGCTCCCCGCGCCGGGTGGCCACGGTGATCTTGGCCGAGCGGTCGGCGTACTCGTCGACGTCGAGCCTGCCGGTGCGGACGTGCTCTTCGAGCGCCTCCAGCGCCTCCTGGCGCTCGGCGTTGCTCAGCCGCATCTCGCCGCTGTCCATACCGGCGAGTCTACGGCTGCCGGAACAAAACCGAGCGCGCAGCGCTTCCGTTGCGGGTGGCGGGCGGGCTAGTCCTTGATTTCCAGCAGCGCCGTGCCCTGGGAGACCGCGGCGCCGACCTCGGCGGCCAGGCCGGTGACCGTGCCCGCCTTGTGCGCGGTGACCGGGTTCTCCATCTTCATCGCTTCCAGCACCACGATCAGCTCACCGGCCTCGACCCGCTGGCCCTCTTCGACCGCGACCTTGACGATGGTGCCCTGCATGGGGGCGGTCACCGCGTCGCCGCTGACCGCGGTCTTGCCGCCACCGCTGCGCTTGCGCGACTTGGCCTTGGCCACCGCGGTGCCACCGGCCCCGCCGCCACCGCCGAGCGCCAGGTTGCCGGGCAGGCTGACCTCCAGCCGCCGCCCGCCGACCTCGACCACCACGTTCTGCCGCGGCTGCTCGTCCTCCTCGGCCTCCGCGGGCGCGGTGAACGGCTCGATCTGGTTGTCGAACTCGGTTTCGATCCAGCGGGTGTGCACGCTGAACTGCTTGCCGTCGCCGATGAACGCCGGGTCGCGCACGATCGCGCGGTGGAACGGGATCACCGTGGCCAGGCCCTCGGCGACCAGTTCGTCCAGCGCGCGGCGGCTGCGCTCGAGCGCGTTGTCGCGGTCGGACCCGGTGACGATCAGCTTCGCCAGCATCGAGTCGAACTGCCCGCCGATCACGCTGCCGGTCTCCACCCCGGAGTCGACCCGGACGCCGGGGCCGCTCGGCGCGACGAAGTTGGTCACCGTGCCCGGCGCGGGCAGGAAGTTGCGGCCGGCGTCCTCGCCGTTGATGCGGAACTCGATGGAGTGCCCGCGCGGCTCGGGGTCCTCGGTGAACCGCAGCCGCTCGCCGCGGGCGATGGCGAACTGCTCGCGGACCAGGTCGATGCCGGTGGTCTCCTCGGAGACCGGGTGCTCCACCTGCAGGCGGGTGTTCACCTCCAGGAAGGAGATGGTGCCGTCGGTGCCGACCAGGTACTCGACCGTGCCCGCGCCGGAGTACCCGGCCCCGGCGCAGATGGCCTTGGCCGAGCTGTGGATGGTGGCGCGCTGCTCGTCGGAGAGGAAGGGCGCGGGGGCCTCCTCGACCAGCTTCTGGTGCCGCCGCTGCAGCGAGCAGTCCCGGGTGCCGACCACGATCACGTTGCCGTGCTGGTCGGCCAGCACCTGCGCCTCGACGTGCCGCGGCTTGTCCAGGTAGCGCTCGACGAAGCACTCGCCGCGGCCGAACGCCGCCACCGCCTCGCGGGTGGCCGACTCGAACAGCTCGGGGATCTCCTCGAGCGTCCTGGCCACCTTCAGCCCGCGGCCGCCCCCGCCGAAGGCGGCCTTGATCGCCACCGGCAGGCCGTGCTCCTCGGCGAAGGCGATGATCTCGTCGGCCCCGGCCACCGGCTCCTTGGTGCCCGGCACCAGCGGCGCACCGGCCTTGAGCGCGATGTGCCGCGCGGTCACCTTGTCACCGAGGTCGCGGATGGCCTGCGGGCTCGGCCCGATCCAGGTCAGGCCCGCGTCCAGCACGGCCTGGGCGAAGTCGGCGTTCTCCGAGAGGAAGCCGTAGCCGGGGTGCACCGCGTCGGCGCCGGAGCGGGCGGCGACGTCGAGCAGCTTGTCGAAGACCAGGTAGCTCTCCGCGGCGGTGTTCCCGCCCAGTGCGAACGCTTCGTCGGCGAGCCGGACGTGCGGGGCGTCGCGATCGGGATCGGCGTAGACCGCGACGCTGGCGATGCCGGCGTCCTTGGCCGCTCGGATGACCCGTACCGCGATCTCCCCACGGTTGGCGACCAGCACCTTCGTCACCGGTCCGCCCTGGCTCGCGCTGGCTGCTTCGGGCACGCCCTACCTCCATGTGTGGCTACTGGCTTCGCCGCAGTTTACGGACTTGACGTCGAGTTCGTCTTGAGAGGCGAGTCACCCTCGCGGGTCAGCTCGTCCATCGGCGGGAAGCGATCCGCGATCGATTTCTCCAGGAAATCCCCGACCCAGCCCTCTGTATCGTGGAAGAACCGAATGGACACGTAATCCGGCCTGATGCCCATGTCGAACCAGTGCGTGGTCTTCGCCGGCACGCTGAGCAGATCGCCCGCGGTGCACAGCACGGCGTGCACCTTTCCCGCCACGTGCAGGTAGAACACGCCGGAGCCGCGGGCGAAGAAGCGGTCCTCGTCGTCGTCGTGGGTGTGCTCGGCGAGGAACTTCGCGCGTGCTTCGGCGGCGCCCGGGTCGTCCGGGGTCAGCTGCTTGACGTCGACGTGGGTGTAGCCCTCGGTGCGGACGACCTGGTCGACCTCGGCGCGGTAGGCGTCGAGCACCTGCTCCTCGGTCGGCTGCGCGGGCAGTTCGCGGACCGGCCACCGGTCGAACCGGACTCCGAGTTCGCCCAGCACGGCGCCGATCTCCTCGGCGTCGTGGGTGCGCCGGAGCACCGTGGCGGGATCGTGCTCCGCCCAGACGGTCAGCAGGGTCATGGTGGCCACCTTTCACCCGTTCTCACTGGGGAGACCCCTCGAATGCACGGTACGAGCGGGTCCTGAAGCGAAGAAGCCATTCGAGGCACTCGAGGCGCTGCCGGGCGTGGGCCAGGTCGTCACCCCAGACGTAGACGCCGTGGCGGGCGACGATGAGCGCCGGGGTGTCGGCGCGGAACCCGGCCTCGAAGGCGTCGCCGAGCACGCGCATGTCCTGGCTGTTCGGCACCACCGGCACGGTCACCGGGTCGTCGTGCGCGCGGCGGCCGAAGCCCTTGAGCATCTCCAGGTCCCGCAGTTCGACGCCGTCCGGCCAGAACTCGGCGGCGAGCACCGGGGCCAGCGCGTGGACGTGCACCACGGCACCCGCTCCGGCGACCCCGGCGATCCGCGCGTGCAGCCCGGCTTCGGCCGACGGGACCCGGGCCTGCCCCGGGATCGCCTGCCCGCTCGCGTCCACCTCGACCACGTCGGCCGCGCTCAGCGCGCCCTTGTCCAGCCCGCTGGCGGTGACGGCCAGCCGCAGCGGTTCGCGGGAGAGGGTGACGGAGAGGTTGCCGGAGGTGCCGCGCATCCAGCCCATCGCCTCGTACCGGGCGGACTCGGCGGCCAGCGCCCGGCCCGCCGTCTCCAGCGCGGTCATCCGGCGGTGATCTCCAGCTCGGCGAACGAAGCGACCGTGCGGTGCAGCCCGAAGTCGGCGCGCTCGAACGGTTCCCCCGCCCTGGCCAGCCCGACCACCTGCCAGCCCGCGGTTTTGGCCGCGTCCAGTTCGGCGGGCACGTCGGAGAGGAACAGCACCTCCGACGGCAGCGGATCACCGAGGCCGTGGGCGATGGTGTGGTAGGACGCGGCTTCGCGTTTCGGGCCCGCGTTCACCGTGTCGAAGTGGTGGCGGAAGAACGGGCGCAGATCGCCTTCGGTGGTGTTCGAGAACGAAGCAACCTGACCGGCCACCGAACCCGACGAGAACACCGCCAGCGAAAGGCCGCCCGCCCGCCACGATTCGAGGGCCGGGACCACGTCGGGGAAGTACTCCGAGGTCAGTTCCCGGTGGGCGTACCCGTGTTCCCAGATCAATCCCTGCAGCGCCTTCAGCGGCCCGGCTTTCCGGTCCTCGTCCATCCACGAGTGCAGGACCCGGACCACGTCGCCGGTGGGGGCGTCGGCGGGCAGCCCGGCTTCGGCGCGCACGGCGGCGACCGCCTCGGTCACCCGCGGGTCCTCGGGGTGCTCGTCGATCCAGGGACCCAGCCGGGGGCGGGCGTAGTCGTACAGCACCACGTGGATCTGGCTGGTCGGGGTCAGCGTGCCTTCGATGTCCAGCACCACCCAGCGGGCGGTCAGGCGCTCGGTCACGATTCTCCTCGGTCGTAGTACTCGGGCAGTCGGTCCGGGGCCAGTGGACCACGATCGGTGACCACTGTCGTGACGAACTCCGGCGGGGTGACGTCGAAGGCCGGGTACAGCCCGCGCACCCGGGTGCTCGCGGTCCGCCGTCCCAGCGTGTGCAGCACCTCGTCGCCGTCGCGGTACTCGATCGGCACGTCGGCCGCGGTCGGCGCACCGGGGTCCGGGGCCTGCACCTGGGCGTGGAACGGCACGCCGAACGCCTTCGCCGCCACCGCCAGCCCGAGCGTGCCGATCTTGTTCACCACGTGCCCGTCCATGCTGACCCGGTCGGCCGCGGTGACCAGGGCGTCGACCAGGCCCTCGCGGAACAGCGCCGCGCCCGTGCCGTCGGTGACCAGCGTGGTGGCCACGCCCATTTCCGCCAGCGTTTCCGCGGTCAGCCGGGCGCCCTGCAGGTACGGGCGGGTTTCGGTGCAGAAGAAGCTGAGCTCCTTGCCGCGTTCCCGCGCCACGGTCACGGTTTCGGTCAGGTACAGGTCGGCCCAGCAGTGGGTCAGCACCCTGGCGCCGTCCGGCAGCAGGTCCACCGTGTGCTCGCCGAGGGCCCGGCTGCGGGCCCGGTACAACGCGTCACCGGCCCGCGCGCCCCTGGTGGCCGCCTCGGCGATGCCGTCCGCCGAAGAGTCCACTTCGGACAGCACGGCGGCCACGGCCTTGCCGAGGTGGTTGTTCGTCGGCCGGCTGGCGACCAGCCGGTCCCCGGCGGCGGCCAGCGCGGCCCGGGCTTGGTCGCGGGGCAGGGACGCGGCCGACCGGGCGGCGAGCACCATGCCCCACAACGCGGCGAAGTACGGCCCGGACGACTGGGTGACCATGTCCTCGATGGCCGTGGCCACCTCTTCGACCGTGCGGCAGCGCACCCAGACCCGCTGGAACGGGAACACCCGCCGGTCCAGCACGTGCACCCCGTCGTCGGCCAGCCGCACGCTGTCGGCCAGCACCGGCACGCCCATCAGCTGTACCCGGTGATCGGCGGGTACTCGCCGTCGAGCAGGTGCCTGCCGACCTCGGTGGCCTTGTAGGCGACCGGGTCGTGCAGGGTCAGCGTGCGGGCGTTGCGCCAGAACCGGTCCAGGCCGTACTTGGCGCCGGTCGCCCGCGCCCCGGTCAGCTCGAAGATCCGGTTCGCGATCTCCAGCGACACCTCGGTGGTGACCACCTTCGCCTTGGCCAGCAGGACGCCGAGTTCCCCGCGACGGCGTTCGTCGACCTCGCGCGCGGCTTCGTCGAACGCCGCGGCGGCGGCGTCGACCAGCAGTTCCGCCGCGGTGAGCCGGGCGGCCAGCGTGCCGTAGGCGGCCAGCACGTGCGGGTCGTCCGCCGCTCTGTCCACACCGGACAGCGGCCACGCCCGGGAGCTGCCGGTGGTGTAGCGGGCGCCCTCGGCCAGCGCGCCACCGGCGATGCCGACCTGCACCTGGGCGAGCAGCAGCTGGAAACCCAGTGGCGCCAGGGAATCGCGCCACTGCCGGGGTTCGCCGTCGGCGGGCTGGTGGCCGAGGAGTTCACCCTCCGGCACGAACACGCCGTCGAACTCGACCCCGCCGCTGGCCGACAGGCGCTGCCCGAGGTTGTTCCAGTCACCGAGGAACCGGATGCCCCCGGTGCGGGCGGGCAGGGTGAAGGTGGCCTTGCGCCCGGTGCCGGTCAGGGTGCCGCTGACGATCAGGTGGTCGGCCACCGAAGCACCGGTGGCGAAGAACTTCTTGCCGTGCACGGTGAACCCGCCGTCCACCGGCCGCAGTTCCAGTGCCGCGTCCCGTGGATTGCTGACCCCGGCCCAGAACCAGTCACCCGCCGCGCTGTCGCGGGCCAGCCGGTCCGCGATCGGGTTGTCGAACAGCCGGGTGCGCCACAGCTGGAAGTAGTGGTAACCGAGCAGGTGCCCGAGCGAACCGTCGGCGGCGGCGATCCGCCGGATCACCCGGTGCGCGAGCGGCCAGTCGCCACCCGAACCACCCAGTTCGGCCGGGACCAGCAACCGGAGCAGGCCGGACTCCCGCAGCAGTTCGATCTCCGCGCGGGGCTCCTCGCCGCGTTCCTCCCGCGCGACCGCGTCCGCGCGCAGCTTCTCGGCGACCTCCGCGGCCACGGCCACCCAGTCCGTCATCCACCGTCCCATTCCGCTCGGACCCCCATGCTACGACGGTCGAACGGCCCCTCCCGGGTGCTGGGAAGGGCCGTTTTCCAATGCGGTCAGCCTATCCGGTGCGAAGCCGGGATCTCCAGGTCGAGATAGGCCACGTCGAACGGTTGCGCGGCGTGGATCTTGTCCAGTTTGTCGGTGCGCATCAGCACCCAGGACTGCTGGTCACCGCAGCAGTTGACCAGCCGGTCGAGCGCGGAGTACGCGAGCAGGGCCGTGCGGCCGTCCGCGGTCTGGCGCAATTCGACGGTGGTCTCGGTTTCGGCGGCGTACCTGGGCCCGGTCGGCAGGTACACGGCGGGCGGGAATCCCTGTGTCTGCTTGAGCATGGTCACCGTCACGATTAGAGCAGACCCGAACACGCCGAGCGATGGCGACTCCGGTCTTCCCGGCCGCCGGAACCGGGTTGACCTAGTCTGCGGAAGGCGGGGAGAGGAGGGTTCGTGCGTGCTCCGCGATCGATCGTGGTCACCGCGGTGCTGGCGGTGCTGGTCACCGCCGCTGCCCTGGTGACGGCGGTGCTGTCGCGCCCGGACGCGCCCGACGCGGCGGCGCCGGGCACCGGTGCCGAGTCCACCGCGGTGGCCCCGGCGTCGGAGTGCGGGCCGCGGGCCTGCCAGGTGCTGTCCCAGCAGCCGGTCAAGGGCACCACGGCCGAGCTGCTCGCCGATCCGGAGGGCCGGTCGGCGCACGTGCGCTTCGGCGGGCTCGGCTCGGACTTCGTGCTGGAGAGCGCCTTGGGCTCGATGGACGTGGCGGTCGGGCAGAGCTCGATGCAGTGCGTGGACGGCGAGCTGGCGGCCTGCCTGGTGCAGGGCGACTACCAGGGCGGCAGGCTGGCCGAGCTGCTGGTCGCGCCGGGGGACACCTGGCGCCGGTCGGACCGGTTGTACTTCTCCGACGCCGGTCGCGTGCTGCTGGCGCAGGTGGTCGCCGATCCGGCGCCGGAGGTGGTGGTGGTCCGGCACGAGTGCGCTTCGGCCACCCCGGCCGGGCCGGGGTGCCAGCGGGGGCCGGTGGTGGCCGAGGTGTTCGACCTGACCGGGAAGCAGGCGGGCTGCACCAAGCGCTACTCGGCGCCCTCGCAGCTGCGCGGGTGGCCGGACGTCCGGCTCGGGCCGGCCGACCTGCGCCCCTGCCCGATGTCGTGAAAACGCCAAGCGGCGCCGGCGGGGATCCGCCGGCGCCGCGTGGAACCGATCAGCTTCAGGCCGGGGTCGGCGCCGGGTCGCGCCGGCTGGGGGTGGCACCGGTGTCGGTGAGCAGCGGCGGGGTGCTCGGGGTGTGCAGCACCTCGTCGTCGAGCAGGCCCTCACCGCGGGCGACGACCACCGGGACCACGATCTGGCCCGCCACGTTGGTCGCCGTGCGCGCCATGTCCATGATCGGGTTGACCGAGTAGATCAGCGCGATGCCCAGCGCCACCTGCTCCGGGGCCAGCCCGATCAGGCCGGTGGTCAGGGTCAGCGCGGTCAGCCAGCCGGTGGTGCCCGCGGTGGCCAGCGCGCCGAAGATCGCCACGAAGACGATGCCCACGTACTGCCACACGCTCAGCTGCACCCCGGAGATGTTCGCGATGAAGATCGAGCCGATGGCCGGGAAGACCGCGGCGCAACCGTCCATCTTGGTCGCACTGGCCAGCGGGGTGGCGAAGCTGGCGTACCCGGGGTTCACCCCGAGGTTGACCGCGGACTGGCGGGTCAGCGGCAGGGTGGCGGCCGAGGACTGCGAGACGAAGGCGAACTGGATGGCCGTCCACGCCTTGCCGAAGAACTTGGCCGGCGAGACCTTCGCCACGAAGTGCAGCAGGATCGGGTAGACCACGAACAGCACCAGTCCGGCGCCGATCCACACCGCGCCGGTCAGCCAGGCGAGCGGTCCGAGCAGGGCGTCACCGTAGTTGGCCACCGCCGCGCCGATCAGGCCGAGCACGCCGATCGGGGCGAGCCGGACGATCCAGCCGAGGTAGCGCTGCACGATCTCGAACACGCTGGTGGTCAGGTCGACGAACGGCTTCGCGCGCTCGCCGAGGCTGTAGGCGGCGGCGCCGAACAGGATGGCCAGGAACAGCACCTGCAGCGTCTCGCCCTCGGCGAAGGCGGAGAAGAAGTTCTGCGGCAGCAGGCCCTCGATGAACGCGGTCCACGAGCCGCCGGCGGCCTTCGCCGCCCGCTCGGCGTTCTTCGCGGTGGCCTCGGCGGCGAACCCGCCGCTGCCGGGGTTGACGAGCTTGCCGACGGCGATGCCGATCAGCACCGCGATGAACGAGGTGATGGCGAACCAGAGCACCGTCTTGCCGCCGAGCCGGGCCGCGGTCTTGCCGCCGCCGAGGTTCCGCAGGCTGCTGATGCCCACCACGATGGCGGTGAACACCAGCGGGATGACCGCGATCTGCAGCAGCGTGGTGAAGATGCTGCCGATCTGGTCGAGGGTGTCGGTCAGCCACTGGGTTCCGGTGGTCCTGGCCAGCACCCCGAGCAGGACGCCGACGACGAGTCCGCCGAGCACGGCTCCGGCGAACACCGACGGCTTGTTGTAGGTCCGTATGAAAGACACGGGCTCGCTCCGGTGCGTGAAAGTTTCGTGAACTGCCGAGCAGGTCAACGCCCGGCGTTCCGCGACTCTTCCGCAACGCCCGTTCGTGTGGGGCGCCTCTCAGATCCTGGGACGTCAGTCCCGCCAGAGGTCGGTCACCCGCACCCCGACCTCGGCCAGCAGGTTCCTGGTCAGCGGCAGGCTGATGCCGATCACGCTGGACGGGTCGCCGTCCACGCCGTCGACGAACCAGCCGCCCAGACCGTCCAATGTGAACGATCCGGCGACGGAAAGCGGTTCGCCCGTGGCGATGTAGCGCTCCAACTCCTCCTCGGACGGGCTGGCGAAGCGGACCGTGGTGCTGCGCGAGCCCGCCGCCTCGGCCACGCGTTCACCGCCGCGCAAGCGGATCACCGAATGCCCGGTGAGCAGTTCGCCGGAGCCGCCCGCCATCACCGCCCAGCGCTTCCTGGCCACCTCCGGCCGCCCCGGTTTCCCGACCATTTCGCCGCCGATGGACAGCATCGAATCGCAGCCGACGACCACCGCTTCGGCGTGCGTGCCCGCCACCTCGCCGGCGACCACCGCGGCCTTCGCGCGGGCCAGCGCGACCACGAGTTCGCTGGGCGAGGGGTCGGTGAGGGCCGCGGCCACGGCGTCCTCGTCGACACCGGAGACGACCACGCTGGGGTCGATGCCGGCGGCTCGGAGCACCGCGAGCCGGGCGGGGGAAGCGGAGGCGAGAACGAAGCGCATGGGCTCGGAGGTTAACCGGCCGGTTGGCGTTATCGAATTGTGACGCCTGTGTGCCAGGTCACGGTCTACTTTGTTGTCGCGCGCAACATATGCCCCGATTCCCCTTTCCGGAGGACACCGATGTCGCTTCGTCTCCGTGCCAGGAGATCGTCCCGGGTGGCGGGCGTCCTGGTCAGCGGCCTGCTGCTGACCGGCGCCGTGCTCGCGCCCGGCACCGCCTCGGCCGCGCCAGAGTCGCTGTGGCCGCTGTACAAGAACCCCTACCTGCCGACGCAGTTGCGGGTGCACGACCTGATGAACCGCATGTCCCTGGAGGACAAGATCGGCCAGATGGTGCAGGCCGAGCGGCAGGCGGTCACCCCGCAGCAGGCCGCCGACCTGCGGCTGGGCTCGGTGCTGTCCGGCGGCGGCTCGGTGCCGACGCCGAACACCCCGGCCGCCTGGGCCGACATGTACGACGCGTACCAGAAGGCCGCGCTGGGCACCCCCCTCGGCATCCCGACCCTCTACGGCGTGGACGCGGTGCACGGGCACAACAACGTCTACGGCGCCACGATCTTCCCGCACAACGTGGGCCTCGGTGCCGCGCACGACCCGAAGCTGGTCGAGAAGATCGGCGAGGTCACCGCGTCCGAGGTGCGGGCCACCGGCCCGACCTGGGACTTCGCGCCGTGCCTGTGCGTCTCCCGTGACGACCGCTGGGGTCGCGCGTACGAGTCGTTCGGTGAGACGCCGAAGGACGCGATCAGCAACGCGACCATCATCGACGGCCTGCAGGGCCGCTCGCTCAAGTCGAAGGGGTCGGTGCTGGCCACGGCCAAGCACTACGTCGGCGACGGCGGCACCACCGGCGGCGACGACCAGGGCAACACCGAGGTCAGCGAAGCCGAGCTGCGCAAGATCCACCTCCCGCCGTTCCAGGAGGCGATCAAGCGCGGGGTCGGCTCGGTGATGATCAGCTTCTCCTCGTGGAACGGCCGGAAGGCACACGGGCACAAGTACCTGATCACCGACGTGCTCAAGAAGGAACTGCGGTTCTCCGGGCTGGTCGTGTCCGACTGGAACGGCGTCCACCAGCTCAACGGCAACAACGACGACCTCACCGCGGACGAGGTGCGGGAGTCGGTCAACGCCGGCATCGACCTGTTCATGGAGCCCTACGACGCGCCGAAGTTCATCCAGTACCTGCGAGCCGAGGTGGACGCGGGCCGGGTGACCAAGGCCAGGATCGACGACGCGAACCGCCGCATCCTGACCAAGAAGTTCGAGTCGGGGTTGTTCGAGAAGCCGTTCGCGGACCGGTCGCTGCAGAAGGACTTCGGCAGCGCCGAGCACCGGGCGGTGGCGCGTGAGGCGGTCAAGAAGTCCCAGGTGCTGCTGAAGAACGAGGGCGCGCTGCCGATCGAGAAGGGCAGCAAGGTGTTCGTGGCGGGCAAGAACGCCGACGACATCGGCAACCAGTCCGGTGGCTGGACCATCACCTGGCAGGGCAGCAGCGGCCCGATCACCCCGGGCACCACGATCCTGCAGGGCATCCGGCAGGTCGGCGGCCCGGACACCGAGGTCACCTACGACCGCGAGGGCGACGGTGCCGACGCCGGTTACGACGTCGCGGTGGCGGTGGTCGGCGAGACCCCGTACGCCGAGGGTGAAGGCGACCGGCCCAACGGCCTGAAGCTGGACGCCGAGGACCTCTCGACCATCGCCAAGCTCAAAGCGACCGGGGTGCCGGTGGTGGTGGTGACCGTGTCCGGCCGTCCGCTGGACATCACCGCCGAGCTGGGCGGCTGGAACGCGCTGCTGGCGGCGTGGCTGCCGGGGACCGAAGGCGCCGGCGTGGCCGACGTGCTCTTCGGCGACCACAAGCCCAGCGGCAAGCTGACCTTCTCCTGGGCAGCGGACTTCAGCCAGCTGCCGATCAACGCGGGTGACGGCAAGAAGGCGCTGTTCCCGTACGGCTACGGCCTGACGTACCAGAAGAAGTGAGCCGTGGGGTGCGCGGGGGAGTCAACCCCCCGCGCACCCTTCGCCCGGGGTTCAGCGCGGCAGCGCCGAAGCGCGCCAGGCACCCGGTCCCGGTTGCAGCGGCTGCCGCAGGGTCGCGGCCCGGTCCGCCCACCGGGACCGGCGCGGTTGCGGAGCCGGGTCGCTCTCGCCCGCGGAAGCCGCCGCGGCGAGCACGGCGGTCAGCGCGGCGAGTTCGTCGTCGGCCGGGGTGCCGCGCACCACGCGCAGCAGTGGACGGTTTTCGGACATGCGGACCTCCCTACAGCGGGATGTTGCCGTGCTTCTTGGGCGGCAGCGTCTCGCGCTTGTCGTTGAGCAGCCGCAGCGCACGCGAGATGTGGCTGCGGGTGTGCGCGGGCACGATCACCGAGTCCACGTACCCGCGCTCGGCCGCCACGTACGGGTTGCACAGGGTGTCTTCGTACTCCTGGATCAGGCGGGCACGCAGGCCGTCGACGTCGCCGCCGTCCTTCACCGCCTCCTCCGCCAGCGCCTTCCGGTGCACGATGTTCGCCGCGCCCTGCGCGCCCATCACCGCGATCTGCGCGGTCGGCCACGCCAGGTTCAGGTCGGCCCCCAGGTGCTTCGAGCCCATCACGTCGTACGCGCCACCGTAGGCCTTGCGCGTGATCACGGTGATCAGCGGCACGGTGGCCTCGGCGTAGGCGTAGATCAGCTTCGCACCGCGGCGGATGATGCCGTTCCACTCCTGGTCGGTGCCCGGCAGGAAGCCCGGCACGTCGACGAAGGTGAGCACCGGGATGTTGAACGCGTCACAGGTGCGCACGAACCGCGCGGCCTTCTCGGAGGCGTCGATGTCCAGGCAGCCGGCGAACTGCGTCGGCTGGTTGGCCACGATGCCGACGCTCTGGCCGGACACCCGGCCGAAGCCGATGATGATGTTCGGCGCGAACAGCTCCTGCACCTCGAGGAACTCACCGTCGTCGAGCACGCGGGTGATCACCTCGTGCATGTCGTACGGCTGGTTCACCGAGTCCGGGATCAGCTCGTTCAGCTCGCGGTCGGCGTCGGTGACCTCGTCGTGGATCGACTCGCCGGCCGGCAGCGGGGCTTCGAACACCGGCGCCTCGGACAGGTTGTTCGCCGGGAGGTAGCTGAGCAGCTCCTTGACGTAGGCGATGGCGTCCTCGTCGTCGGAACCCATGTAGTGCGCGTTGCCGGACTTGGTGTTGTGCGTGCGGGCGCCGCCGAGCTCCTCCAGCGTCACCTCCTCGCCGGTCACCGTCTTCACCACGTCCGGGCCGGTGATGAACATCTGCGAGGTCTGGTCGACCATCACCACGAAGTCGGTCAGCGCCGGCGAGTACACGTGCCCGCCCGCGTTGGCGCCCATGATCAGCGAGATCTGCGGCACCACCCCGGAGGCTTTGACGTTGCGGGTGAAGATTTCGCCGTACAGGCCGAGCGAGACCACGCCCTCCTGGATGCGTGCGCCGCCACCCTCGTTGATGCCGATGATCGGGCGGCCGGTCTTGATCGCCAGGTCCATCACCTTGACGATCTTCTCGCCGTAGACCTCGCCCAGCGAACCGCCGAACACGGTGACGTCCTGGCTGAACACGCACACCGGGCGGCCGTCGACGGTGCCGTAACCGGTCACCACGCCGTCGCCGTAGGGGCGGTTGCGGTCCTGGCCGAAGTTGGTCGAGCGGTGCCGGGCCAGCTCGTCCAGTTCGATGAACGAACCGGGGTCGAGCAGCAGGTCGATCCGCTCGCGGGCGGTCTTCTTGCCCTTGGCGTGCTGGCGTTCCACCGCGCGCGCCGAGCCGGCGTGCACGGCCTCGTCGTACCGCCGGTACAGGTCGCCGAGCTTGCCGGCGGTGGTGTGGATGTCCGGTTCTTCGCTCGGGGGCGTCCCGACAGGCTCCGTCGCACTGCTCATGGCTGGCGAGCTTAACGAGGAGAGCCGGTTTTCGGGGGTTCCGCGTCGCCTATGTCACCGGGGGTCTGGGGGAGCGCCTAGGTTCGGGGCATGGGTGTGGAACTGAGTGAAGCCGTGCGGGCGCTGATCGACGGCCGCAACTACGCGGTACTGGCCACGGTCAACGCCGACGGCAGCCCGCAGACCTCGGCGATGTGGATCGGCCGGGACGGGAACGACCTGCTGTTCTCCACGGTCGCGGGCCGGGTGAAGGAGCGGAACCTGCGCCGCGACCCGCGGGTCAGCGTGACGATCATGGACCGGGAGGATCCCGAGCGCTACACCGAGGTCCGCGGCCGTGCGAGCATCACGCCCGACCCGGACCGCACCCTCGACCACGCGTTGTCGCACAAGTACGACGGCCGCGACGCCGGGCCGGACGCGCCGGGAGCCGAACGGGTGATCGTCCGGGTGGTCGCCGAACGGGTCACCGGGCACGTGCGCTGAGCGGACGGCACTTCGCCGCGGCCCGCTCGACGACCTGTTCGGCTAGGGCGCGTCCGGCTCGCGCCGTTCGTACCTGGTCATGACCACCCCGCCGGGGAACGTCCGCGTCTCGACCAGGTCCAGTCCCACCCGGCCGTCGAGCGCGGTGAAGAACGGCGTGCCGCCGCCAACCAGGGCCGGGTGGGTGACGATCTCGTACTCGTCGATCAGCCCGGCCCGCATGGCCGCCGCGGCCAGCGTGGCCCCGCCGACCCGCATCGGCCCGCCGTTCCCGGCCTTGAGCCGGGTGATTTCGGCGATCGCGTCGCCGGTCACCAAGCGGGTGTTCCAGCCGAGCTCGCCGGTCGCCGTGGTGGAGAACAGCACCTTCGGCGTGTCCCGCCAGTTCCGCGCGAACTCGACCTCCGCCGGAGTGGCGCCCGGTTGCTGATCACCCGTCGGCCAGTGGGAACTCATCGTCTCCCACAGCCCGCGCCCGTACAGGAACAGGTCGATCGCCTGCTCCCGCTCGAGCCACCACTGGAACAGCTCGTCGCTCGGCGCGCTCCAGCCGAGGTCGCCGCCGGGCGCGGCGATGTAGCCGTCCAGGCTCAGGTTCATCCCGTAGATGAGTTTCCGCATGGCGCCATCATCGCCGGGCGAGCTCGCCGAAGAACACACGCAGGTCCTCGATGATGGTGTCCGGATTGGCCATGGCGATCATGTGGCTGTCCGCGTCCCGGTTCGCCCAGTGCACGATGTTGTTCCCCGCTTCGGCGAGCCGGCGCACTTCGCCGGGACCGCCGTGGGAAACGCCGGTCGGCACCAGCTGCTGGTCGACGGGCAGGCCCGCGCTGCCCGTGTAGTACGGCCACGCCGAGGACGCCCCGGTCTCGGTCAGCCAGTACACGCTCGCGTTGGTCAGCACCCGGTCGCGGTCGATCGGCTCGTCGTCCGCGCGGTGCCAGCCGTCGAACTCCTTGAACCGCTCGACCAGGTAGGCCAGCTGGGCCACCGGTGAATCGTGCCAGCCGTAGGCAAGCGTTTGCGGACGGGCGGTGAGGTATTCGGCGTAACCGCTGCCGCCGACGCCCCATTCGGCCAGCATCTCCGGGTTGATGCCGAGTCCGCCGGTGAGGTGCACACCGACGACGTGCTCCGGGTCGGCCAGGGCGAGTTGCGGCGAAACCAGGGCGCCGGCGTCGTTGCCGTGTGCGCCGTAGCGGTCGTAGTCCAGGCGCGCCATCAGCTTCGCCCAGGTCCCGGCGACCTTCTGCACGTTCCACTCGGGTTCGACCAGGGGCGAGAAGCCGAAGCCGGGCAGGGACGGGGCCACCACGTGGAAGTCCGCCGACAACGGTTCGAGCAGTTCGGCGAATTCGGCGATCGAGTTGGGCCAGCTGTGCGTGAGCAACAGGGGAAGGGCGGCGGGGTTCGGCGAGCGGACGTGGAAGAAGTGGATCGGCTGGCCGTCGATTTCGGTCAGGTACTGCGGGAACCCGTTGAACTTCGCCTCCTGCGCCCGCCAGTCGAAGCCGTCCCGCCAGTATTCGGCCAGTTCGCGGAGGTAGGCGACCGGCACCCCGCGGCTCCACTCGGCACCGGGCAGCTGCTGCGGCCAGCGCGTGCGGGCGAGGCGGTCCCGCAGGTCGGCCAGGCCGGCTTCGGGGATTTCGATGCGGAAGGGCTTGATCTGGGCGCTCATGGGAGCACCGTAGGCAGCAAGTAGGTCAGCTAATGGCCTAGTTTGCGCCGGACGAGCCGTCGGACCAAGGTGGGCGCGAACCACGAGTACAGGGCGTAGGCGAACCAGGCGACGCCGAGCAGTACGGCGAGCGGGGTCAGGCCGAACATCCGCAGGCAGAAGATCAGCACGAGGACGCCGACCCAGGTCTTGATCGGCCCGAACCGGTTGAGCGGCGCGAGCGGCCGGAGCAGCGGGTGCCGCTCGATGCGCTGCGCCTCGTCGTCGGCTGCTTTTGCCCGCAAAAGCTGCTCGCGGGTGCGTTGCACGGCTTCCGCGGAGGGGACGGCGCGTTCCAGCAGGTCAGCGGCTTTCTGCAGTTGACCGGCGTCGATGCAGACGCGGGCGTACGCGCACAGCAGGTGGGTGTCATCGGGGCTGAGCGCGAGGGCGTCGAGCAGGGCGCGTTCGGCCTTCGCCAGCTTGCCCAGCGAGTGGTACGCCTGCCCGAGCACGCTGAGCAGCGGCGCGTGGGGGCCGAACCGCTTGATGCCCCCGGACGCCGCTTTCACCGCCTCGGCGTCGCGATCGGCGAGCCACAGCGTCAGCGCGCGGAGGTAGGTGGAATCCAGCTCGTCGCGCCAGCGGAAGCCGTCCAGCTCGGCCAGCGCGCGGTCGTACCGGCCCTTTTCGAGCCACATCTTCGCGGGAGCGAGCCGATCCTGTTCGGTCACCGCCCCAGCCTAGTGACCCGTCCACCCCGCGGTGAGTTCGTCGAGCCCGGCGGACAGCTGCTCGCTGGTCGGCGTGGCTCCACGCGGCACGCGGGAGGCGAGCACGCTGCCGAAGCCCGCCATCCGGATGGTGTTGTCGATCAGCGTGTCGCGGTCGTCCGGCCAGGCGAACTCCGGGTGCGCGATGAGCAGGGTCACGCAGCCGTGCAGCGCCGACCACAGCCCGACGGTCAGCGATTCCGGGTCGCCGCGCATGATCCCGGCGTCCACGCACGCCGCCGCGGCCTTCGCGATGTGGCGGAAGCAGGCGTCGGCGCCCGGGGAGAGCCCGCTGGTCGGGCGCATCATCAGCACGCGGTACTGCACGGGGTGGTCGAGCGCGAAGTTCGCGTACACGCGCCCGCAGCGGCCGAGCGCGCGCAAGGGGTCGTCGACGGCCTCGGCGAAGTCGCTCATGCGTGCCGCCAGCTCGCCCCAGACCCGCAGGCAGACGGCTTCGAGCAAGGCGCTCTTGTCCGCGAAGTGCAGGTAGACCGACGGCGTGGTGACCCCCGCGCGACGGGCGACGGCACGCAGGGTCAGCGACTCCTCGGTGCCGGTTTCGATCAGCAGCGCCTCGGCGGCTTCGAGGAGCTCCTCGCGCAGCTTCTCCCCTTCGCCCGCGTTCGCCCGCTGCCGTTTCACCAGCCCAGGTTGACGGCGTCAGGTTGACGGTGTCAAGGTGAACCCATGGGTAACTTCCGAGAGGCCACCGCGCTCGTCCGGCGCTCGGCCGCCGAGTTCGACGCGGAGCTGGACCCGCAGTGGTCGGTCGGTGGCAAGCTGCACGGCGGCTACCTGCTCGCCGTGCTGGGACGGGCCGCGGCCGAGGTGTCGACGGCGCACCCGCACCTGACCGCGGTCAGCGGGTCGTTCTCCGCGCCACCGGAGGCCGGACCGGCGCAGGTCTCGGTGGAGGTGCTGCGGGCCGGTCGCGGCCTGACGCAACTGCGTGCGCGGCTGGCGCAGAACGGCAAGCCGTGCGTCGAGGCGTTGCTGACGCAGGGCTTGCTGGACGAGGCCGACCCGTGGTGGTCCGGCATCGAGCCGATCGACCTCCCGCCGGAGGCGGACTGCGTGCCGTCCCCCGCCGAGGCGCCGGGGTTCACCGTGGACCTGATGAACGTGATCGACCAGCGGCTGGACCCGCGGGTGCTCGGCTTCACCGCCGGGAAACCGGCGCGGGGCGGGGTGATTTCGTCGTGGCAGCGGCTCGGGGACGGGACCGACTGGGACCCGCTGAGCCTGCTGGTCGCCCTGGACCCGGTGCCGCCGGTCTCCTACGACCTGGGGCTTTCCGGTTGGGCGCCGACCGTGCAGCTCACGGCTTACCTGCGGCGGCTGCCCGCGCCCGGTCCCGTGCGGGTGCGGCTGAAGGCGGGGGACGTGGGCGGAAACCGGATGGACGAGGTCGCGGAGGTCTTCGACAGCAAGGACCGGCTGGTCGCGCAGGCCACGCAGCTCGCGGGTGTGCGCATCCGGGAAGCCTAGGTGGGATAGGTGCGCTGGGTCAGGGAGGCGGACATGCCGTCCAGGGTCCAGCGCAGGCCCAGTTCGAAGAGGACGTCCAGGTCCAGGTCGAAGTCGTCGAGGGCGGCCAGGGCGGCGAAGGCCGGGATGCTGCCGGAGTCGGTGATCCTGGTGAACTCGGCGTCCTGCGTCTGCATCCATTCGTCCGCGCTCAGGCCCGTTTCCCGTTCTGCTTCCGCTTCCAGGTTGGCCGCCACACCGCGGACGTAACCGGAAACGGTGAGGTGGAAGTACAGCGCCGTCGAAGGCGGCAGGTCCAGCTCGGTCAGGGCCCGCATCGACCATTCCGCGTGCTGCAGCAGGTTTTCCAGCGGCTGCGGGCGCGTCAGCGAAATGACCTGCGCCAGCCACGGGTGCCGCCGGTAGATCCGCCACTGCGTGCGCGCCGCCAGTTCGAAGCGCGCCCGCCAGCCTTCGGGCTCTTCCGCGGGCAGGGGTTCCTCGCCGAAGCAGGCGTTGGCCATGAGCAGGACGAGTTCCTCCTTGCCCGGCACGTACCGGTAGAGCGACATGGTCGCCGCACCGAGGTCGGTGGCCACCCGCCGCATGGACAGCGCCCGCAGGCCCTCGGCGTCGGCGATCTCGATTCCCTTGCGCACCACGGCTTCGCGGCTCAGGTCGGCTTCGGCCATCCGGCGGCGGGTGGCGCGCACCGGTGGGGCGGGCACCTCGGTGGTCCGCACCACCGTGCCCACCCCCGGCACGGCCCGCACCAGGCCCTCGCGCCGCAGCGTGGTGAGCACCTTGGTGGCGGTGGCCATCGCGACCCCCCAGTCCTGGGTGATCTGCCGGGTCGACGGCACGCGGTCGCCCGGCCGCAGCGCACCGGTCTCGATGCGCTGCCGGATCTCGTCGACGATCCGGGTGTACGGCGCCGCACTCATGCCGCTCCTTTCCGCGAACTGGGCAGCCATCCTAGTGCACCGGCTCACCGCACTAGTGCGTGAATGCAGGTACTTGCCCGGTGTGCTGGACGGATGTAGGGCGTACGGGAAACTACGTACGACGTACGCACAACTGCGTCGTACCGCACTGGTCGAGGCCGCGCAGGACGGGGTCGAGTACCTGTTCGGCGACTCCATCACCGGCCTGGCCGAGCACGCGGACGGCGTCGAGGTCCGCTTCGCGAAGGCGGGCACGCGGACGTTCGACCTGGTGGTCGGCGCGGACGGCCGGCACTCGAACGTGCGCGCGCCGGCCTTCGGGCCCGAACGCGAGTTCGTCACCGACCTCGGCTACCAGCTGGCGATCTCCGGCCTGGACGCGCCGGAGTCGCTGGAGGACGGGCAGCTGGTGCACGACCTGCCCGCGGCCAACGGCGTCGGCGGGCGCATGGCGAGCCCGTGCCCGACACCGCACGGCGCCCGCGGTTACCTGTACTTCGTCACCCCGCCGATGGGAGGTGCCGCACCTGCTCCGCGGCATGTGGGCGGCCGGCGGCGGCTGGTCACGCGGGCGCGTGGTGCTGCTCGGCGACGCCGTGTTCGGCGGTTCGGCCGGCATGGGCACCAGCATGGCGCTGGTCGGCGCGTACGTGCTGGCCGCGGAACTGGCGGCGGCCCGCGGTGACCACCGGGCCGCCTTCGCCGCTACGAGGCGGCGTTGACGGACTGCGTGCGGGAGAACCAGCAGCCGATGCCCGGCGGCACGAAGGCGTTCCTGCCGTCGACGGCCTTCGGCATCCGGCTGCGCAACGGGTTCACCCGCGCGATGCTGGCCGGGCCGTGGCGGAAGCTGGTGACCGGTTGGATGCAGGAGAAGTCGGAATCGGTGGAGCTGCGGGACCACGGCGTGGTGGTCTAGGCGGCCTCGGCGACCGTGCCCGCCGCGCGGGCCCGGGCGTGCGCGGCGAAGCGGTGCCTGGTCAGCGCCACCTTCCGCCACCGGCGCCCGCGTTCGGGGTCGAGCAGTTCGGTGCGCCGGGCCAGCACCTCGGCGGCCTGGGCGGCCGAGGTGATCTCCGCCGCGGCCGCCAGGTACTGCCCGGCGTCGATCAGGGCGTAGGCGCGCCGCATCTCGGTCTGGGCGGTGGCGTAGACGGCGTAGGCGGTGAAGTTGTCGGCCAGCGGCCCGAGTGGGTGGGACATCGCCTTCTCCGTTCCGGTCGGCGGGGGTTCCTACTGGTACGTACGAACCTGTCCGCCGGATATCGACCTCGCCTACGGGAAATTCTGCACCGGTACTCCCTAGGGGATACGTCAGTGCTTCGGTGCGCCGCGTCCTCAGGATTGCTCGGGCAGCGCGTTCCGCGCCCCGGTGAGCAGGAAGCCGACGCCCTCGGGACTCCGCAGCCGCAGGGTGGAGCCGTCGGCGGACCAGGTGCCGAGCCGGGCGGCCGTGGTCAGGTCGCCGACCGGCAACGCCAGTTCCCACCGCGGCGCCCCGTCGTCGCCCTGCACGAAGACCGCCGACGGCGGGACCGCACCCAGCGCCCGCTCGTAGAAACCGCGGGCGGTGAGCGGATCGGCGCAGGTGAGCACCAGGCGGCCCGGTGGCTCGGTCCAGCCCGTGAACGCCCGCGCCTCCCACAGCGACACCGCCGCCCCGGCCGGATCGAGCAAAGTGGACAGACGACCCTGGTCACCCGCGTCGAACGGCCCGGCCACCAGTTCGGCGCCGCCGGCGACGGCGGTTCCGGTGCGGTGGTCGACGTCGTCCACCGCCAGGTAGAAGGCGAGGTGCGGCGGGGTGCCCGGTGGGTAGATCGGATTCGACAGGTCGCTCACCCCGCCGAGCGGGCGGTCGCCGTCGTAGATCTTGGTGGCCCGCCGCCAGTCCTGCTCGTCCACCGCGAACCGCCAGCCCAGCGCCGCCGTGAAGAACTCGGCGGTGCCCGCCACGTCGTGGGTTTTCAGGTCCAGCCAGCAGAAGTCGGTCACGGGCGCGCGGCTCCGGCGTAGTCGTCACCGCGGGTGCGGTAGCTGTGCAGTTGGATCGCCTGGCCTTCGGTGGGTGCGTTGACCATCAGCCCGTTGCCCAGGTACAGGCCGACGTGGTGGATGCGGGTGGCCGGGTTGCCGTAGAACACCAGGTCGCCGAGCGACGGCTCCCGTGCCGACGCGCCGAGCGCGCGGAACTGGCTGTCGGCCGTGCGCGGCAGGTGCACCCCGGCGCTGTCGTAGGCGGCCTTGGTCAGCCCCGAGCAGTCGAAGCCCGCGGCCCCGGCCTCGGGCCCGTTGCCGCCCCAGACGTAGGGCAGGCCGATCTGGTCGAGGGCGAACCGGGTGGCCCGCGTGGTCGGCGAGGCCGCCAGCTCCGGGTGCAGCGACAGCGTGGCGTAGAGCTGCGCACCGGCGAGCGCCTTCTGCCGGAACAACTCCGCGTCCCCGCCACCGCGGTACGCGCCGACCGCCTTCCACCAGTCCGTGTCCAGGTCGACGCCCTTGCCGCACAGCCTGCGGCCCGCGGCCACCGCCTCGTCCGGCGACGAGCGGTGCCCGTCGGCCTTGCCCATCCCGGCCAGCGTGACCCAGGTCAGGTGGCAGCCCGGCCGCTCATCGCGCAGCTTCAGCTCACCGGAGGCATACGCCGCAAGCGCTTGCGGCGGGATGTCGAGCGGCCCGGCCAGCTTCGACACCCAGACGTCCAGCTCGTTCGGCGCGGCCGCGGGCGTGACCGCCTGGACCGGCCCGGTCTCCCGCAGCTCCGACGGCCCGGCGGGCACGCCGCCACCACCGGACGGCGCCGCCTGCGGCACCGGCTCGGGAGCGCTGTTCCCGGCCACCATCCAGCCGGCGATGGCCAGCGCGCCGACGAGCGGGACCACCACCAGAGCCCGCCCACCCGCGCCGGCGAGGAAGCGGTGGAATCGATTCGCCACGCGGCCAGGCTAAACGGGGCCACCGACCGGGGCCGCCGAATATCCCGGGGCGCGGGACTCTTCTAACCTGAAGGGGTGAATCACCGGAGTGCTCCCGTGGACGCCGCCGCCCTGCGCGCCGCCCTCCTCCAGCCCGCCGGGCCGTACGCGGCCATCGACGTGGTCGCCAGCACCGGCTCGACCAACGCCGACCTGCGGGTGGCGGCCAGCGACGAGGACGGCGAAAGCGCCGAGGACCGGACCGTGCTGATCGCCGAGGAGCAGACCGCCGGCGTCGGCAGGCGCGCCCGCGACTGGCGGTCCCCCAAGGGCGCCGGCATCTACCTCAGCGTGCTGCTGCGCCCGCGCGAGGTGAGCTTCGCCGGGCTCGGCTCGCTCGCCGTGGTCGCCGGGCTCGCGCTCGTCGACGTGGCCGCCGACCTGGGGGTGGACGCGGTGCTGAAGTGGCCGAACGACGTGCTCGCCGGACCGGACCGGGCGAAGTGCGCCGGGGTGCTGTCCGAGGCGCTGTCCTCGGCGGAGATCGGCGTGGTGCTCGGCATCGGGCTGAACGTGCTGCCACTGGGCGAAAAGGTGCCACCGGGCCCCGGCGGGCTGCCCGCCACCTCGCTGGCCGAACAGGGGGCGCGCACCACCGACCGCACCGAGATCTCGCGGTTGCTGCTCACCGCGTTCGCCGAACGCGAGAGCCGCTGGCGCGCGGCGGGCGGCGACCTGGCCGGAGCCGGGTTGCTGGCGGACTACCGGCGGCACTGCGCCACGCTCGGCCAGGGCGTCAACATCATCACGCCGGACGGCGGCGCGGTGCCCGGTGAAGCGGTGGACGTGGACGCTTCCGGGCAGCTGGTGCTGCGGACGCCCGGTGGCGAACGACGCACCATCTTTGCCGGTGACGTGGTGCACCTGCGCCCCAACTGACGGGTACGGTTAGCGCACCTGCAGGCTTCGAGCACGGGAGCGTCGACGTGGCTTACCCAGACGATCTGCTCAGCGAAGGCGAGCGCGTGGTGGTGCACAAGCACCCGCATTTCAAGATGCTGATCGTGCCGTTCCTGGTGCTGCTGGTCACCCTCGTCGCCGGGATCTGGCTGGCCACGCTGGCGGTGGACGCCACGCCGCCGTGGGACACGGTCTGGCTGATCGCCATCGGCGCGGTCGGGCTGCTGCTGCTCGTCTGGTTGTTCCTGGCCCCGTTCGTCCGCTGGCGGACCACGCACTTCATCGTCACCACCGACCGGCTGATCGCCAGGGAGGGCGTGATCAAGCGGACCGGGATCGACATCCCGATGTCGCGGATCAACAGCGTGCGGTTCGAGCACGGCCTGATCGACCGGGTCTTCGGCTGCGGCACGCTGATCATCGAGTCCGCCTCCGACGAGCCGCTGACCTTCGAGGACATCCCGAGGGTCGAGCAGGTCCACACGCACATCTACCGCGAGGTCAACGACAACCCCTACGACGACTTCGTGCAGCAGGCCCCGCC
The DNA here is from genome assembly GCF_056431745.1 of Amycolatopsis sp. NPDC045836. Classification (NCBI taxonomy): domain Bacteria; kingdom Bacillati; phylum Actinomycetota; class Actinomycetes; order Pseudonocardiales; family Pseudonocardiaceae; genus Amycolatopsis; species Amycolatopsis sp. NPDC045836. Next base: position 275,807 of record NZ_JBWKKF010000001.1, read on the forward strand.
GTCGTCGCCGGAGCCGCCGCAACGCGGCCGGGGGCGTTGAGTTGGGCGCGCGCGAGGCCGGTCTGCCCGAGCGGGTCCCGTCGGCGGCCGGACTGCCGGAGCGGGTGACGATCTGGGAGGTCGGCGCCCGCGACGGGCTGCAGAACGAGCAGGCCGTGGTGCCGGTCGGGGTGAAGCTGGAATTCCTGGACCGGCTGGCCGGCGCCGGGCTCTCGGTGCTGGAGGCGACGAGTTTCGTGCACCCGAAGTGGGTGCCGCAGCTGGCCGACGCCGAGCAGTTGCTGGCCGGGCTCGACCGCCGCGACGGCGTGTCGTACCCGGTGCTGGTGCCGAACGCGCGTGGCCTGGACCGGGCGCTGGCCGCCGGGGTGTCCAGCATCGCGATCTTCGCCAGTGCCACCGAGACCTTCGCCAAGCGCAACCTGAACTCCAGCCTGGACGAGCAGTTCGGCATGTTCGAGCCGGTGGTCTCGCGGGCGCTGGCCGAAGGGCTCGAGGTGCGCGGGTACCTGTCGATGTGCTTCGGCGACCCGTGGGAGGGCGCGGTGCCCGCCGAGCAGGTGGTCGCGGCGGGCAGGCGCCTGCTGGACATGGGCTGCTTCCAGCTCTCCCTCGGCGACACCATCGGCGTGGCCACGCCGGGGCAGGTGGAGCGCGTGGTCGGCGGTTTCGGCTCGCCGGAGCGGCTGGCCGTGCACTTCCACGACACCTACGGGCAGGCGCTGTCGAACACGCTGGCCGCCCTGCGCCTCGGCGTGTCCACTGTGGACTCCTCGGCCGGTGGTCTCGGCGGCTGCCCGTACGCCGAGTCGGCCACCGGGAACCTGGCCACCGAGGACCTGGTGTGGTTCCTCGACGGCCTCGGCATCGAGCACGGGGCCGACCTGGACGCCCTGGTGCGGACCAGCGCGTGGATGGCGGAGCAGCTCGGCAGGCCCAGCCCGTCCCGGGTGGTCAAGGCGCTGGCCGGTTGATGCCCGGCGAGGGCCACCCCGCTTTTTCGGCGTGACCACGGCGAACCGGGGTGGGGTGGCTCGATGTGGCCACAGTTTTCCTGTGGGTGGAACCGGCGGGCCGGGTGCTGCGTCTGACCCCTTGCCGACCGCTGTGGCTGGAGGAGACCGTGGTGACCGAGCATCGAGCGCGTGTGGACGAACTGCTCGCCGACTACCGGCGCAGCCGTGACCACCTGGCCGGGGTGCAGCGGGAGCTGGCCGCCGTGCGGGCGAGCGCGAGCAGTGGGGACGGGCTGGTCCGGGCGACCGTCGGCCCGCACGGGGCGCTGACCGGGCTGGAGATCGGCGCCGCCGCCTACCGCGAGTACGGGCCCGCCGAACTGGCCAGGGAGATCGTCCGCCTGGTCGACACGGCCGGGATGAAGGCGTTCACCAGCGCCGAGGAGGTGCTGGCCCCGGCGTTGCCGAAGGGCACCGACCCGCAGGCGCTGCTGCGCGGCACCGCCGACCTCGACGCCGTCGAACTGGTCCCCGACCCGCCACCGGCCAAGCCCGAGGTGGACGACGAGAGCTTCGAGGACCAGGTCTGGCTGGACGACGAGGGCTGGCCGACCGCTGGATCGGCTGGGCGGTGACCGGATTCCAGGCCGACGCCGCGCGACTGCGGGCGAAGGCCGCGGAGTTCGAGGGGTTCGCGGAACGCGCACGGCGCATCGCGGCCGATCTGGACTGGGCGCTGGAGGCCACCGGTGAAGCCTGGGGCACGGACCCGCCGGGCCAGAGCTTCGCCGCGGTGCACGCCGCGCCCGCGGCCGAGACACGCGCACTGGTGCGGGGGTTGAGCGCGCGGCTGGGCGCATGGGGTACGAAGTTCTCCACGGCGGCGAGCGGCTACACCGGGGCGGACGCCGCGGCGGCAGAGGAACTGAACGGCTAGGGGGAGCGGAATGGGCATCGAGCTTCCCGGCGAACTGGCCGAGGTGGCCGCGGCGGTCGGGCTCGACTGGCCGCAGGCGGACGAGGACGCGCTGCTGGAGCAGGCCGGAGCGTGGCGAGAGGCGGAGCGGCAGCTGTCCGCGCTGGCCTCGGAGGCGGACGTGGTGGCCAGCGAGGCGCTGGGCGCGCTCTCCGGTGAGGCGGGTGAGCTCGCGCGCCGGGCGTGGGCCGGGTTCGCCGACGCCGACACCGGCCAGCTGGTCGCCGCCGCCCACGGTGCCGCGCAGGCCGCGGCCCGCCTGGAGCACGCCGCCGCCGAGATCGGCGCGGCGAAGGTGGAGATGGTGCGCCAGCTGGTCGACGCCGCGAAGAACCGGGACGCCGCACTGGCCGCGGCCGACGCCGGGCACCCGGCGGCGGCGCTCGGGGTGGAGACCGCGCTGACCGGGGTGGCGGCCAATCTCGGTGCCGTCGCCGACCGGCTGACCGCGGCGATCGGCCCCGGCGGCGGTGCGGTCTCCGCGGTGCCCGCGGCCCCGGTCGAACTGGTCGACCCGAACCCCGGGGCGCACCTGCGGACCCCGGTCGCCCTGCCCGCTCTGTCCACAGTGGATGTGAGCGCGCTCGGCACCGGTCCGATCGCGCTGCCGCCCGGTGAGTACCAGGGCCTGCTGCCGCGGGGTGGTTTCGAGGACGTGCCGACGCCCCCGTCCGGGCTGGCGGCGACGATGAAGACCGGCCCGATCGGCCCGCTGCCGTCGGGCACCACCGCGGCCGGTTTCTCCGACGTCCCCGCGCCACCGCCGCCGGCCCAGTACGCACCGCCGCCGGTCGCGCCACCGCCGCAACAGCAGCCGTACTACCCGCCGCCGCCCGCGTACCACCAGCAGCCGTACGGCGGTCACCAGTGGGGTGCCCGGCCCCCGCAGCAGCACTTCCCGCCACCGCCCCAGCTCGGCACGCCGCGCAAGGAACGCGAGAGCGTGGTCGCGTTGTTCCTGGTGTACATGTTCCCGATCGGGCACCTGCCGGTCGCCTCCGACCGCCCGGCGCGCCAGCTCCCGCTGCCCGCACGGGGGTTCCCGCCGCACGACCACCCCGATTCGCACCTGATCACCACCGACGAGGCGCTGGCCAGGATCCGCGAGGGCTGGCGGCGGCAGCCGACCCCGCCGGGTGAGCCGCCCGTGCCGGAACCGGTGGCGGGTGAGGTCACCGACTGGCAGCCGGGGCAACCGGTGGTGCTGGCCGAAGGCACCCTGATCGATCGCTTCGGCCCGGTCGAAGGGCGCATTTTCGCCGCCGACGGCACGCCGTACGCCCAGCGCTCGCTGCCGGTGTCCTGCGCCGGCACCGGCTACCGGCGCTACCGCGTGCTGCGGGCCTTGCCGATGTGGGCGAGCGGTCCCCGGTTGCGCGCGCTGTACCCGGCCGACGACCTGGTCACCCTCGGTTACCTGGCCGACATCACGTTCGAAAGGGATGAGGCGTGAACACGGACTCGATCGCCCGCTGGCTGGAGACGCTCGGGGTGCCGCACGAGGTGGTCTCGATCGGGGCCGAGGCGGACAACACCTGGTGCCTGCTGCCCGTCGAGGAGCCCGAACCGGCGTGGGAGGTGTTCTGGCGCGAGCAGGGCAACCGCTACGACTGGGCGCGGTTCACCAACGAGCAGGTGGCCTGCCACTACCTGTTCGGCAGGCTGGCCTGGGCACAGGTGGCCCGTGGCGCGGTGGGCGTGCTGCCGGGCGCCCGGACTTAAATCGCTCGCTTGTTCGAGCTCGCCGGTGTCACGCTTCCAGGCATGACAACGTGGGAAATCAGGCGCGAGGGCGAGCTGGACCGGGTTGAGCACGCCCAGCTCGCGACCATGCTCAGGGCGGCGTACCCCGATTTCCCGGCGGCGTTCTCCGGCGAACTCACCTGGTACGGGTCACGGCCGGAGGCGCGGGTGATCGGCCGCGAAGGCGATCGGGTGATCGCGCACGCGGGGGTGCTGCGCCGCTTCGTGCGGATCAGTGAGGGCGGGGCGCCGCTGGAGGTGCTGGTCGGCAACGTCGGCCTGGTCGCGGTGCACCCCGAGGCCCAGGGCCGCGGCATCGGCCGTGAGCTGGGCACGCGGGTGACCGCGCTGCTGGACGAACTGGCCGTGCCGTTCGGGCTGCTGATGTGCGGGGAGCACTCGGTGGGCTACTACCAGGCGCTGGGCTGGTCGCGGCTGCCCGAGGTGCACGTGCGCTACCTCGACTTCGAGCAGCGCGATCCGTACCGGGTGATCGACGAGCAGTGCGCCACCACCATGGTGCTGCCGGTCCGGGTCCCCCTGCGAGCCTGGCCGACGGTGGACCGCCTGGACTGGGCCGGGAGTCAGGTCTGAAGCACGGCCAACGCCGCGTCGTGCAGCAGGCCGTTGGAGGACAGGGCGGAGCCGTTGTCGTAGCGCGGCCGGCCGGACAGGTCGCTGAACCGGCCGCCCGCCTCGGTGACCAGCACCTGCGCGGCGGCCACGTCCCACGGGTTCACGATGGCCTCCGCGGCCAGGTCGATCGCGCCTTCGGCGACCAGGCAGTGCTGCCAGAAGTCGCCGAAGGCGCGGTTTTCCCAGCAAGCGTCGGTCAGGGCGAGGTACGCCTCGCGCGAGTGGTGTTCGACCCAGGAACCGAGGTGGGTGGTGGACAGGTACGCGTCCGAGAGCGAGGACACGCTGGAAACCGAGATGCGGCGCTCGCCGTTGACGTCGCGGACCCAGGCGCCGCCGCCCTTCGCCGCCTGCCAGCGGCGGCCCAGCACCGGCGCGCTGACCAGGCCCACCACCGGTTCGCCGTCCTGGACCAACGCGATCAGCGTGGCCCAGACCGGCACCCCGCGCAGGAAGTTCTTGGTGCCGTCGATCGGGTCGAGCACCCAGGTGCGGCCGGTGGCCGCGGCTTCGCCACCGCGTTCCTCCCCGGCCACGGTGTCGTCCGGGCGCTCCGCGGCCAGCAGCGCGCGGATGGCGTCTTCGACGGCGGTGTCCGCGTCGGTCACCGGGGTGCGGTCCGGTTTGCGGTCGACCCGCAGGTCGAGCGCGCCGAAGCGGGCCGTGGTGATGGCGTCCGCGGCGTCCGCCAGCCGGGTCGCCAGCGTCAGGTCCTCGGTGAAGCGCGACATGATCACCATGTTTTCACGGGCCGGAGCCGTAAGGTTGCTCAGGTGAGCACCGTTCTGCTGGCTGAGGACGATCCGGCGATCGCGGATCCGCTGTCGCGCGCGTTGCAGCGCGAGGGGTACACGGTCAAGGTGGTCGGCGACGGCCCGTCCGTGCTCGACCGCACCGCCGCCGAGCGCGTCGACCTGCTGGTGCTCGACCTCGGCCTGCCCGGCATGGACGGGCTGGAGGTGTGCCGCCGCCTGCGCGCCAGCGGCACCGAACTGCCGGTGCTGATGCTGACCGCGCGCACCGACGAGGTGGACTTCGTGGTCGGCCTGGACGCCGGTGCCGACGACTACGTGGCCAAGCCGTTCCGCCTGGCCGAACTGCTCGCCCGCATCCGCGCCCTGCTGCGCCGCCGCGCCCCGGACGCGCTGGAGGCCGGTGGCGTGCGGATGGACCTCGGCGCGCGGATGGTCACCGTGGACGGTCGCGAAGTGGCGCTGGCGAACAAGGAGTTCGAGCTGCTGCGGGTGCTGATGAGCCGGGCGGGCCAGGTGGTCAGCCGCGAGGAGATCCTCGCCGAGGTGTGGAACGACCTGGAGTCCAAGACCTCCAAGACGCTCGACATGCACATGTCCTGGCTGCGCCGGAAGCTGGCCATCGCCGGGGAGGACGGGGTGGCCCGGCCTGTCAAGCCGAACGACGCCGAACGGCGGATCGCCACCGTGCGGGGCGTCGGCTTCCGGTTCAACGCCGAATAACGTGCGCCGCCGCATCCTGCTCGCCATCCTGCTGGCCGTCGCGGTCACCGGGGCGGCGCTCGGCATCCCGCTCGGGGTGACCGCGTGGCTGCTGGTGGACAACCTCAACGGGGAGGACCTGGCGGCGCGGGCGCAGGTGATCGCGGCGACCATCGACGACGACATCGCCGCCGGGCGCCCGCTCGAACTGGACAAGCTGCGGGCCGGCGTGCCGCCGGACGGCAGGCTGACCGTGCGGCAGCGCAACGAGGCGGACAAGGTCTACGGCGTCGATCCCGGCCGCGACCCGGTGACCACGCTGGTGCCGATCGCCCGCGAGGGCACGGTCACCCTGGAGATCCCGTCGGCCCCGCTGCGGACCACGCAGACGCAGGTCACGCTGGCCGTGATGCTGCTGGTGGTGTTGTCGGTGGGCATCGGCACCGTCGTCGCCACGGTCACCGCGCGACGGCTCGCGCAACCGCTGCGGCACGTCGCCGACCGCGCGGCGCGGCTCGGTGGTGGCGACTTCCGGCCCGACCCGAAGCGCTACGGCGTCGGTGAGCTGGACATGGTGGCCGAGGCACTCGATTCGTCGGCGACCGCGCTCGCCCAGCTGGTGCAGCGGGAACGGCAGCTGGTCGGGGACGTGTCGCACCAGCTGCGCAGCCGGTTGACCGCGTTGCAGCTGCGGCTGGAGTCGCTGACCCTCTCCGGTGACCCCGAGGTGGTCGACGACGCCCGTGCCGCGCAGGAGCAGGCCGATCGCCTGGCCGAGGCCCTCGACGAACTGCTCGAAGCGGCCCGTGCGGCGAGCGAGGTCGGCGCCGAGCCGATGGACCTGCCCGCCGAGCTGCCCGGCATCGCCGAGGAGTGGCAGCAGACGCTCAAGGCCGAGGGCCGCAACCTGCGCCTGCGCGTGGCCGAGGGCCTGATGGCCAGGGCGACGCCGAGCCGGTTGCGGGAGGTGATCGGGGTGTTGCTGGACAACGCGCTGCGCCACGGTTCCGGCACGGTCACCCTGGCCGCCCGCCGGGGTGACGCCGACGGCACGGTGGTGGTCGAGGTGCACGACACCGGCGCCGGCGTGCCGGACGAACTCGCGCCGCACATCTTCGAACGCGGCTTCTCCGGCGGTGGCTCCACCGGGGTCGGCCTGGCGCTGGCCAGGGCGCTCGCCGAGGCCGACGGGGGCAGGCTGGAGCTGTCGGTCAAGCGGCCCGCGACGTTCAGCCTGTTCCTGCGCGTGCCGCGGCCCGCCGACGCGGTCACCGCGATGAAGTGGCCGGTGGAGCGGACGCCGCGTTAGCGGGTGGGGAACTCGTGGACCTCGGCCTCGGTCTCGGCCTCGCCGTTGTCGCGGCGGCGGTGGCCCAGTTCGTCCGGGAACACCCACTTCTTGAAGCCCCAGAAGCGGAACACCATCGCCAGCAGCATGCCGATGATCGAGCCGCTGGTGAAGTCGGCGATCTCCTGCGCCCAGAACGGCACGTGCGGCACTTCGAGGTCGAGCACGTATCTGGAGGCGTACAGCGGGATCAGGTTCACCACGATCGCCACGCCGCTGATCAGGAAGAAAAGGGCGGCCTCGTGGTGCCGTTCGCGCCCGCCCCTGGTGCGGAACGACCACTCGCTGTTCAGCACGTAGGACACGATGGTCGCCACGATGATCGCGACGGCCTTCGCCGTGGTCGGCTTGGACTCGAGCACGGTGAGCTTGAGCAGGTACCAGACCCCGTTGTCGACCAGGAACGTGGTGCCGCCGACGATCGCGAACTTCAGCAGCTCCCGGTGCTTGATCAGGATCGCGCGCAACGGCCTCGGCACCCGCCTGAGCACCGTCTCCACAACTGTCACACGGTCAGTTTAGGTCTCGGCTGCGCTGAGACGCGTGAGGCCGCGTCCGAGCGGGGTGCTCACGCGGCCCGGTCCTCGGGAATCTCCACCTCCACCCGCCGCCGGATCCCCGGGCGGGCGTCGGCCAGGGGGAAGACCCACTTCTTCATCGCCCACCAGCGGAAGACGGTGCCGAGCAGGGTGCCGACGAGCATGCCGCTGACGAAGTCCGCCGCCTCCTGGGTGAGCAGTTCGACCGAGGGCACCCGCAGGTCGAACACGTACCGCGACACCGCCAGCGGCAGCGCGTTGAGCCCCAGGCTGATCCCGCTGATCAGGAAGAACAGCGCCGCCTCGTGGGGCCGCCGGCGGCCGCCCCTGGTGTCGAACGACCACTCCCGCGACAGCACGTACGACACCACCGTCGCCACCAGCACCGCGACGCCCTGCGCGGTCACCGGGTGCGCGGTGAGCACGGTGAACTTCAGCGTGTAGTTGACCGCCAGGGTCAGGACGAAGCACACTCCGCCGACCAGGGCGAACCGGACCAGCTCACGATGCCGGGTGAGCAGCCGGCGCAAGTTCCCCATGGGACCCGCACCGTAGCGGAAAGGAATTCACCTCACCGGAAGGGCAGGCCCCAGCGGGGGCCCGGGGGGACCGCCGGCAGCGGGGGAGCCGGTTGCTGCGGGGTCTCCGGAGCACTCGGCTCGGTGGACGGCGGTGTGCTGGGCGGTGTCGAAGGCGGTTCCGACGGCGTTCCGGAAGGCACCGGCGGCTTCGAGGGTGCCGTGGTCTTCGGCGGCGTCGAAGCCGGCGGCGTCGGCTTCACCGAGGACGACGGAGGGTGGCAACCGTGACCCCAGCAGCCGAACCGGACCGTCTTCGACTCGGTGTCCTTGCCCAGTTTCGCGGTGACGGTCACCGTCACCTCTTCGTTCGGCAGCCGGTCCAGCAGCACCCACAGGTGCAGCCGCTCGCCGGGGTTGAGCACCGCCTTGCTCGCGCAGGTGGTGGTGCCGCCGGTGCTGGTGCAGGTCGCGCGGTAGGCACCCAGCACCAGCCGCCCCGGGCTGCTCACCGTGACCGCGGCCGGTTTGATGGTCGGCCCGGCGTTGTGCAGGTTCAGGTGCAGCACCGGCTGCCGGATCCACGGGAAGATCGACGACCACGACTTGCCGACGGACAGCTCCACGTCGTCCGGCGCCGCCTTGACCGGCACCTTCACCGCCACCGGCAGCGCGTTGCCCGAGGCGACCGCGCCGACGACCTGGCTCTCGTCGGCGGTGCCGTCGGCGACCAGCCGGAAGGTGAGCACCGCGGTCTGGCCGGGAGCCAGGCCGGTGGTCGTGGTGCAGGTGACCGTGCCGGTGCCGGGCGGGCAGTTCACCTGCACCGGGGCGGGTGCCTGCTGCCGCGCGAACGCCCCCGCGGCGCCGCCACCACCGGCGATCGGCACCGCGCTCACCCCGGGCGGCAGGTTCAGCGTGACGGTGACCGGCTCGGAGAGCGTGCCGCCGGAGTTGCTCACCGTGAACGGGACGTCCACCGCTTCCCCGCCGGGGGTCAGTTCGAGGCCGGCCGGTGGCGGGGTGGTGACGATGTTGGCCGGGTCGGGGGCCGGTGGCTCCTCCGGCGGTTCCGGTTCCGGTGACGGCGAAGGCGACGGTTCCGGCTCGGGCGCGGGTTCCGGTGCGGGTTCGGGCGCCGGTGCCGGTTGGGGGGCCGGTTCCGGAGCGGGCTCGGCCGGGGCGGGTGGTACGACCGGCCGGGGTGGTGGCGCCGGTTCGGGCTGCGGCTGCTGGGGTCGCAGCGGCTGGACCGCCGGCGGTGGCTGCGGCTGCTCCAGCGCCGCCGGGATCTGCTGACCGCCGCCAGAGGCCAGCGCGGCGGCGATGGCGGCCGCCACCGCGACCCCGGACACGGCGACCCCGAGGAACTGCCGCGGCCCGGACGTGGCCAGGTTCGCCAGCGCGCCCCCACCACCGCCACCACCGGAAGCACCGGCACCCGCTGCCGCGGCACCGGCGGCAGCCGCCCCCGCGGTCGCCGCGGAAGCCGCGGAAGCCTTCGCCGCTCCGGCCGCCGCGAGGTAACCGAGCACCGCGCCACCCAGCACCAGCGGGGCGACGACGGCACGCAGGGCCCCGTTGACGTCGGCGAGTTCCGCGGCCAGCACCCGGCACCGCTCGCATTCGTCCAGGTGCGTCTCCACCTGCGCGCGTTCCCGCTTGGACAGGCCGTCGCGGGTCCACGCGCCCAGCCGGTCGGCGGTGGCGCGGCAGCGTTCCGCCGTGGTCTCGGCCAGGTGGACCTGCAGGTACGCCTGCCGGAGGCCCTCGCGGGCGCGGTAGGCCAGCGCGGAGACGCCGTTCGCGGTCAGCCCGAGCAGCGGCGCGACCTCGGCGGGCGTCTGCTGCTCGATCTCGGTGTGCCAGAGCACCGCCTGCCAGCGCTCGGGCAGCCGCGCGAAGGCCTTCGCGGCCATCGTGCGCTCCAGCCCGGCCAGCGCGGTGTCGGAGAACGGCACGGTCAGCGCGTCGGCGCCGACGGTGCTCATGTCCTCGTTGAGGTCGATCCGCTTGTCCTTGCGGGTGCGGTCGTAGGCGGTGTGGCGCAACGCGGTGAGCAGGTAGGCGCGGAAGGCGGCGTCCGGGCCCTTGCCCGCCCGCAGCGTGTCCAGCACCTTGGCGAAGGCCTCGGAGACCAGGTCGTCGGCTTCGGCAGGCGAGCGCGACAGCTGCCTCGCCAGGTTGTACGCGGCGCTGACGTGGCGTTCGTACAGCTGCCCGTAGGCGGAAATCGTGCCCGCGCGCACCGAGGCGATCAGTTCGGCATCACTCTGGCCGCTGACGTCAGCGGGTACGGTGGCCACGGCTCTCCCCTTCACCAACCGGCACGCCTGCCCGCGCGCCGCGACCAGTGTGACTGAGGGACCTCGGAACGTCACGTGATGGGTGGCCCGGTTGACCGGATCGGTCGAACCGCGTCACGACCGGGCGCAGCCGCCGTCCCCTTCTCGTCGGATCGGCCGGACGAAGGGAAACCCGCGGTGACGGATGTGCTCGGCTGGCCCCCCGAGGCCACCGGCGGCGGCACGCTCGGCGCGGACAGCCGCTCGCTCCGGAACCGCTGGCGCACCGCCAGCCTGGCCGCCGGGTGGCGGTTCCCGAGCGATTGGGCGCTGCCCGAGGTGGACGCGGTGTGCGCGGCCGTGGTCGGCGGGTCGGCGCCGGAGGGCGCGCTCGCCGGGCTCGCCAGGGCCCGCGCGGCGGCGGGCGCCGGGCTCGCCGAGACGCTGACCGACCTCGCCGCCCTGCACGCGGTGCTCGTCCAGCCAGGGGGGTGCGTCGTGCCGAGCGTGGACACCACCCCGTCGCGCCTGGTGCGGGTGACCGCGCTGGCCTGGGCCGACGTCGCGCTCGACCAGCTGGCCGGGGCCGAGGTCACCGATCCGCTGACCAGCCTGCCGACCGCGGCCTACCTGCGCACCCGGCTGGCCGAGGTGTACCGGGAGGCCGCGCGGAGGGAACAGCCCGTGGCACTGGAGCACGTGCTGCTGGTGGTCACCATGGACTTCTCGGCGGTGGCCGGCTGGCCGCGGCTGACCGGCATGATCCTGGTCGCCGACGCGGTCCGGCAGGTGTTCGACGGCGGTGAGAGCCTGGCGGCGCTCGGCCCGTCCACGGTGGCGGTGCTGCAGCGCCGCGACGACGGCATCGCCCGGCGCGGGGTGCTGCTGCGCCGGGAACTGCACGCCCGGCTCAGCGTGGACGAGCAACTGCACCAGGCGGGCGAGCCCCGGATCCGGGTGCTCCGGCTGCCGCCTGCCCACGAGGCCGCCTGCGAACTGCTCGCCTCGCTGGGCCGCGCTTGATCGCCCGACCTGGCTGACCTGCGGGGGTGACCCCGTGATTTGCTGGGCGGGTGACCCAGCACGCGCCGCCCGCCACCGACGGCGAGTCCGCTCCACCCGTCCGCCACCCCCGGCTGGCCCTGCGGACTTCGCTCGCCAGGCTGTCCGTCCGGCCCCGGTCGATCCTGCTGCTGGCCGCCGTGCCGCTGATCGCCGTCGCCGCCGGCGTGCTCGGCTGGCTGCTGGACTGGCGGCTCGGCGTGGACAGCGCGGTCTACCGGGCCGGCGCGCTGACCCTGCTGCACGGCGACCCGCTCTACGACTCGAACACGCTGAGCACCGAGCCGTGGTGGGCGCTGCTGCCGTTCACCTATCCGCCGACCGCGGCCCTGCTGTTCGTGCCGCTGGCGCTGATGCCGATCCAGGTCGCCTGGGGGGTGCTGACCGCGATCTCCATCCTGGCGATGGCGTTGTGCGTGCGGATCGCCATCGGCTCGCTGCCGCGCCCGGCGCCGGGGGCACCGCGCTGGTGGGCTTCCCCGGCGCGCTCGACGCTGGTGTTCTCGGTGGTGCTGCTGGCGCTCGAACCGGTGTGGCGGACCGTGTTCCTCGGGCAGATCAACCTGATCCTGATGGCGTTGATCATGCTGGACGTGCTGGTCGTCTCGGCTCGTGGTGCGCGCTGGGGCGGGGTGCTGGTCGGCGTGGCCGCGGCGGTCAAGCTGACGCCGTTGATCTTCATCCCGCACCTGCTGTTCACCGGCCGCTGGAAGGACGCGCTGCGAGCGCTCGGCACCTTCGTCGCCTTGCAGGCGCTGATGTTCCTGCTGGTGCCGCACGACGCCTGGCGCTACTGGACGCACACGCTGCCCGACACCGGCCGCATCGGGCCGCTGCACTGGGCGGGCAACCAGTCGCTCAACGGACTGGTCAACCGGCTGACCGACCTGGCGCCGTGGGCGTCGAAGGCCAGCTACGGGCTCGCCGCGCTGCTGGCCGTCCCGGCGGTGTGGCTGATGCTGCGGTTCCACCGGCGCGGGCAGCACCTGGCCGCGCTGCTGGTCACCGCGTTCTGGGTGCTGCTGGCCTCGCCGGTGTCCTGGTCGCACCACTGGGTGTGGGCGGTGCCGCTGCTGGTGCTGCTGGTCTCGCGGCTGCCGCGCACCACCCCGGCCGCGGCCTGGCGCCGCTGGGCCGCCGCGGTCGGCGTGGTCGCCGTTTTCGCCAGCGGGGTGCTGCTGATCCTGCCGAACGGCCGCAACATCGAGCTGCACTGGGAGTTCTGGCAGTTCGTGCTGGGCAGCGCCTACATCCTGGTGCCGATCCTGCTCGCGCTGGTGCTGCTGGCCCGCTGGGCGGTGCTGCGGCGGCGCCGTGGGGAACCGGTCCGCGAAGAGCATGTCGACGTTACGCCTGCGCGCTGAGGTGCGGTGGTGGCCGGCCGGGGCGCTGGCCGGTGCCGCGCTGGCGATCGGCGTGGCGGCGTGGCTGCTGGGCTGGCACCTCGGCGCGGACAGCGCGGTCTACCGGGCCGGGGCGCTCACCATGCTCAAGGGCGAGCCGCTCTACGTCCGCGAGCACCTGACCACGCTGCCGCCCTGGGTGCGGTTGCCGTTCACCTATCCACCGGCCGCCGCCCTGCTGTTCCTGCCGCTGGTGCTGGTGCCGCCCGGCCTGGTCTGGGGCGTGGTCGGCGCGCTGTCGGTGCTCAGCCTGGCGGTCGTGGTGAAGATCAGCCTGCGGACGGCGAGCTGGGCGGTGGTGGCCGGGCTGACCGCGGCGGCGTTCGCCCTGGAGCCGGTCTGGAAGACGGTTTTCCTCGGGCAGATCAACCTGATCCTGATGGCGTTGATCATGCTGGACGTGCTGGTCGTCTCGGCTCGTGGTGCGCGCTGGGGCGGGGTGCTGGTCGGCGTGGCGGCGGCGGTCAAGCTGACGCCGTTGATCTTCATCCCGCACCTGTGGCTCACCGGCAGGCGGGCGGACGCGCTGCGGGCGCTGGGCACGTTCGCGCTGCTGCAGGCGCTGATGTTCGCGGTGATGCCGGTGGACGCGGTGCGGTACTGGACCGAGGCGGCGTCGGACCCCGAGCGGATCGGTGCCACGCACTGGATCTTCAACCAGTCGCTGAACGGGGTGCTCGGCCGGGCCACCGAGGTCGCGCCGTGGGGCACGCCGGTGGCGCTGGCGATCGGCGCGCTGCTCGCGGTGCCCGCGGTGTTCCTGGTGGTGCGCCACCACCGGCGCGGTGAGCCGCTGGCCGCCGTGCTGGTGACCGCGTTCACCGCGTTGCTGGTCTCCCCGGTGTCCTGGTCGCACCACTGGGTGTGGGTGGTGCCGCTGCTGGTGCTGCTGGTCACCCGCCGCCGGTACCGGCTCGCCGCCGCGGTGGCCGTACCGCTGGCGGGCTGCCTGATCATGCTGGTGCCCAACGGCGGGGAGACCGAGTTCGGCTGGGGGCCGGTGGAGACCGTGCTCGGCAACGCCTACGTGCTCGCCGCCGCGGTGACCCTGGTCGTGCTGGCCGCGCGCGAACTGCGCCGGCCCCGGGAATTACAGTAGGCGCATCATGGACAAACGAACCGGACTGCCCATCGTCGGCATGGTGGGCGGCGGCCAGCTGGCGCGGATGACGCACCAGGCCGCGATCGCGCTCGGCCAGTCACTGCGGGTGCTGGCCGCCGACGAGAACGACTCGGCCGCCCTGGTCGCCGGGCAGGTGGTGCTGGGCAGGCACACCGACCTGGACGAGCTGCGCGAGTTCGCGTCCACTGTGGACGTGCTCACCTTCGACCACGAGCACGTGCCGGGTGAGCACCTGCAGACGCTGGCCTACGAGGGCGTGGTGGTCCGCCCCGGCCCGGACGCGCTGCTGCACGCCCAGGACAAGCTGGTCATGCGCGAGCGCCTGTCCTCGACCGGCATCCCCGGGCCCGCCTACGCCCGCGTGTCCGATGTGGACGACGTGGTGGCGTTCGGCGCGGCGCACTCCTGGCCGGTGGTGCTCAAGGCCGCCCGCGGTGGTTACGACGGCCGTGGCGTGTGGATGCTGGGTTCGGCCGAGGAAGCCGGGAGGCTGGTGCCCGAGCTGCTCGAAGCGGGCACGCCGCTGCTGGTGGAGCAGAAGGTCGCCATGCGCCGGGAGCTGGCCGCGCTGGTGGCGCGCTCGCCGTTCGGGCAGGGCGCGGCCTGGCCGGTGGTGGAGACCGTGCAGCGCGACGGCATCAACACCGAGGTGCTCGCGCCCGCGCCGGGGCTGAGCCCCGAGCGGTGGCAGCAGGCGCAGGACCTGGCGCTGCGGGTGGCCGCCGAGCTGGAGGTGGTCGGCGTGCTGGCCGTCGAGCTGTTCGAGACCGACGAGGGGCTGCTGGTCAACGAGCTGGCCATGCGCCCGCACAACTCCGGCCACTGGACCATGGACGGCGCCCGCACCTCGCAGTTCGAGCAGCACCTGCGGGCGGTGCTCGACTACCCGCTCGGGACCACCGGCCTGCTCGCACCGCACTGCGTGATGGCGAACGTGCTGGGCGCGCCGGAGCGCCCGCGCATGGGCACCGACGAGCGCGTGCACCACCTGTTCGCCCGCTACCCCGACGTCAAGGTGCACCTCTACGGCAAGGGCGAGCGGCCGGGGCGCAAGCTCGGGCACGTCAACCTGCTCGGGGACGACCTCGACGACCTGCGTCACCGTGGGAGATTGGCCGCGCACTGGCTGTCCCACGCCGAGTGGCTCGACGGCCACGAGATCCATTAGGAGATGCGCGAAATGTCTGCCGTTGTCGGCCTGATCATGGGCAGTGATTCGGACTGGCCGGTGCTCGAAGCCGCGGCCAAGGCGCTCGACGAGTTCGAGGTGCCCCACGAGGTGGGCGTGTACTCGGCCCACCGCACCCCGCGGCGGATGCTGGACTACGCCGAGACGGCCGCCGAGCGCGGGCTGAAGGTGATCATCGCCGGGGCCGGTGGCGCGGCGCACCTGCCCGGCATGGTGGCCTCCGCCACGGTGCTGCCGGTGATCGGGGTGCCGGTGCCGCTGAAGTACCTGGACGGCATGGACTCGCTGCTGTCCATCGTGCAGATGCCCGCCGGGATCCCGGTGGCCACGGTTTCGGTGGGTGGCGCGCGCAACGCGGGCCTGCTGGCCGTGCGGGTGCTGGCGGCGAGCGACGAGAAGCTGCGGGAGCGGATGGTGCGGTTCCAGGCCGAGCTGGAGCAGCTGGTGCTGGGCAAGGACGCCGCGCTGCGGGAGCGGCTTGGTTCCTAGCCGGGTCTTTGTTACTGTCCAGTAACATGAAGCTGCTGAACCCGCGTACCCACGACCCCGCGCACTTCGACGCCGAGACCCGGCGCCTGCTGCGGGCGACCATCGACTGGTTCGAGTCGCGCGGCAAGGCGGCGCTGCTGGCCGACTACCACGCGCAGCACTGGTACGCGGAGTTCCTGGAGTTCGTCGCCGAGGAGCGGGTGTTCGCCACCCTGCTCACCCCGGCGGGTGAGGCCGGCGGCGACGAGAACAAGCGCTGGGACACCAGCCGGGTCGCGGCGATGTCCGAGCTGCTCGGCTTCTACGGGCTCAACTACTGGTACGCCTGGCAGGTCACCATCCTCGGCCTCGGCCCGGTGTGGCAGAGCGGCAACGCCCTCGCGCGGCAGCACGCGGCCGGGGTGCTCGAAGCCGGCGGGGTGCTCGCCTTCGGCCTGTCCGAAAAGGAGCACGGCGCGGACATCTACGCCACCGACCTGGTGCTCACCCCGGACGGCGACGGGTTCCGCGCCACCGGCGGCAAGTACTACATCGGCAACGGCAACGTGGCGGGCGTGGTCTCGGTGTTCGGCCGCCGCGCCGACGTCGAGGGGCCCGAGGGGTACGTGTTCTTCACCGCGAGCAGCACGCACCCGAACTACCACCTGGTCAAGAACGTGGTGCCGTCGCAGATGTACGTCAGCGAGTTCCGGCTGGAGGACTACCCGGTGCGCGCCGAGGACGTGCTGCACACCGGTCCCGCCGCCTTCGACGCCGCGCTGAACACGGTGAACATCGGCAAGTTCAACCTCGGTTTCGGCGCGATCGGCATCTGCACGCACGCGTTGTACGAAGCGGTCGCGCACGCGCACGGCCGGATGCTCTACGGGAACCGGGTCACCGGATTCCCGCACGTGCGGCGTGAACTGGTGGACGCCTACGCGCGGCTGTCCGCGATGAAGCTGTTCGCCGACCGCGCCATCGACTACTTCCGCACCGCCGGGCCCGAGGACCGCCGGTACCTGCTGTTCAACCCGATCACCAAGATGAAGGTGACCACCGAGGGCGAGCGGGTGATCGACCTGCTGTGGGACGTCATCGCGGCCAAGGGCTTCGAGAAGGACACCTACTTCTCGGCGGCGTCCCGTGACATCCGCGGGCTGCCGAAGCTGGAGGGCACGGTCGCGGTCAACCTGGCCTTGGTGCTGAAGTTCATGCCCGCCTACCTGTTCGACCCGGTCGCCCACGAGCCGGTCCCCACCCGCCAGGACGCCGCCGACGACGAATTCCTGTTCCGCCAGGGCCCGGCTCGTGGCCTCGGGAAGATCCGCTTCCACGATTGGCGGCCGGCTTACGACGCCTTCGGTGAAGTCCCGAATGTCGCCCTGTTCCGTTCGCAGGCCGATGCTTTCTGCGCTTTGCTTTCGTCGGACGCGCCGGATGCGGAGCAGCAGAAGGACCTGGACTTCCTGCTGACCATGGGTGAGCTGTTCACGCTGATCGTCTACGGCCAGCTGATCCTGGAACAGGCCGCCGTCGTCGAGCTGGACACGGACACCGTCGACCAGGTCTTCGACGTGTTCGTGCGGGACTTCTCCCGCTACGCCACCGAACTGCACGGGCGGGCGTCCTCCACGGAAGCGCAGCAGGAATGGGCGCTCTCGCAGGTGCGCAAGCCGATCGGCGACCCCGGTCGCTACGCCCGGACCTGGTCGGCGGTCGAAGCCCTCGCGGACGCCTACACCATGCGCCCCTGAACCAGCTGCTCCCGCAGTTTCCGCTTGAGCACCTTCCCGGCGTCCGAAAGCGGCAGCTTGTCCAGGAAGTGCACCTCGCGCAACCGCTGGTACGGCACCACCTGTTCGTTCACCGCCGCCACCAGCTCGGCTTCGGTGGCGTCGGCGTGCCCCGGGGCCTTCACCACGAAGGCCACCGGCAGCTCGCCGGCGCCGTCGTCCGGGCGCCCCACCACGGCGGCCGCGGCCACCGCCGGGTGCGCCACCAGCCGTTCCTCCAGCTCGCGCGGGTAGACGTGGTACCCCCTGGACAGCAGCAGGTCCTTCTTGCGGTCCACTATGGACAGGTAACCGTCCTCGTCCAGCACGCCGATGTCGCCGGTGTGCAGCCAGCCGTCCACCAGCACGGCGGCCGTCTCCTCCGGCCGGTTGTGGTAACCGGCCATCACCTGCGGCCCGCGCACGCACACCTCCCCGCGCGTCCCCGGCGGCAGCGGCTCCTCCCCGCCGTCGGCGACGACCTTCACCTCGGTGTCGAACAGCGGCACCCCGACCGTGCCCGGCTTCCGCGTCCCCGACCGGAACACCGGCGCCGAAACCGCGCCCATGGTCACCTCGGTCAGCCCGTACCCCTCGGCGACCACGGCGTGCGGCAGCCGCTCGTGCAGGGCGTGGATCGTCGAGACCGGCAGCGGCGCGGCGCCGGAGGTGACCAGCCGCACCGAGCTGAGGTCGCGCGTGGCGAAGTCGGGGGCGGCCAGCAGCGCGCTGAACAACGCGGGCGCCCCGCCGATCGTGGTCACCCGCAGCCGCTCGGCGTCGGCCAGGTAGGCGGCCGGGTCGAGCCGGTCGTGCAGGACCACGCTGCAGCCGGTCAGCACCGGCACGTTCAGCGCCGCGATCGTTCCCATGGCGTGGAACCACGGGGTGAGGTTGATCGCCACCCCGGTGCCCAGCCGCACCGGCCACTCCGCCGCGGCGCCGACCTGGTCGAGCACCAGGTACCCGTCGGCGTCGAGCGCGGGCACCCCGCCGTGGGACCACGCCGCGCACTGCAGGCTGTTGGTCACCACGTGCCGGTGGGTCACCCGCACGCCCTTGGACCGGCCGGTGGTGCCGCCGGTGTAGGCCAGGTGCGCGAGCGCCCCGGCGGGGTCGGGCACGGCGGGTGGCGGCTGGTCGCCCGCCTCCCGGTGGAAGGCGCCGAACTCGACCGCGCCGGGTGGCAGGTCGCCGATCGGATTGGCCACCAGCACGATGCGCACCTCGGTGCGGCCGAGCACGCGGGTGAGCAGGCCGGAGGCCGCGCCGCAGGTCACGGCCACCACGGCGGCGCTGTCGGCGAGCTGGGCGGCCAGGTCGCCGGGCGGCAGGAGCGGGTTCACCGGGGTGAACGCGGCGCCGGCCAGCAGGGTGCCGTAGTAGGCGATCGGGTAGGACAGGCAGTTCGGCAGGTGGAGGGCGACCACGTCGCCGTGGCCGATGCCGTGCGCGCCGAGCGCGTTGGCGAAGCGGCAGGCCGATCGCCAGAGCTGCTCGTGGCTGAGCTGGGCGCCGCCCTGCCGGAAGGCGGTGCGGCCGCCGTAGCGGGCGGCCGAGCCGGCCAGGATCGAGCCGACGGGAACCTCGGGGTAGGGCAGCGAGCGCGGGAGTCCCGGCGGCGAGGTGATCGACATCACTGAACCGTACGAAGAGTGCGAGCGAGGACACAAGCACCACGTTGTGAACGAGCGCTAACATCGAGAGTTGATCCCGCCAACGGAGATGAGGTGGCACGAGTGACTGAGGGCGTCGGGCTGTACCGGCTCGCTGAAGAACACGAGGAGCTGCGTGCCGCCGTGCGGGCGCTCGCGGAGAAGGAGATCGCGCCGCACGCGGCCGACGTCGACGAGAACGAGCGGTACCCCGTCGAGGCCGCCGCCGCGCTGGTGCGCTCCGGGTTCAACGCGGTGCACATCCCAGAGGAGTACGAGGGCCAGGGCGCCGACGCGATCGCCGCGTGCATCGTGATCGAGGAGATCGCCAGGGTCGACGCGTCGGCCTCGCTGATCCCCGCGGTGAACAAGCTGGGGACGCAGCCGATCCTGCTGTCGGCGTCGGAGCAGCTGAAGAAGAACGTGCTGCCGTCGATCGCCTCCGGTGACGCCTCGGCCTCCTACGCGCTGTCCGAGCGCGAAGCGGGTTCGGACACCGCCTCGATGCGCACCCGCGCCCGGCTCGACGGCGACACCTGGGTGCTGAACGGCACCAAGGCGTGGATCACCAACGCCGGGGAGTCGACCTGGTACACCGTGATGGCGGTGACCGATCCCGAGGCGGAGAAGAAGGCCAACGGCATCTCGGCGTTCGTCGTGCACAAGGACGACCCGGGTTTCTCGGTGGGGCCGAAGGAGCGGAAGCTCGGCATCAAGGGCTCGCCGACGCGGGAGATCTACTTCGAGAACTGCACCATTCCCGAGGACCGGATCATCGGTGAGCCGGGGACCGGGCTGAAGACCGCGCTGCGCACCCTGGACCACACGCGCCCGACGATCGGGGCGCAGGCGCTGGGCATCGCGCAGGGCGCCCTCGACGCGACGCTGGAGTACGTGAAGGACCGGCGGCAGTTCGGCAAGTCCATCGCGGACTTCCAGGGCGTGCAGTTCATGCTGGCGGACATGGGCACCAAGATCGAAGCCGCGCGGCACCTGGTCTACGCCTCGGCCGCCGCTTCGGAACGTGGTGACGCGCGGGCGGGGTTCATGGCGAGCGCGGCGAAGTCGTACGCCTCGGACATCGCCATGTCGGTGACCACGGACGCCGTGCAGTTGTTCGGCGGGGCCGGGTACACGCGCGATTTCCCGGTCGAGCGGATGATGCGGGACGCGAAGATCACGCAGATCTACGAGGGCACGAACCAGATCCAGCGGATGGTGATGGCCCGGGCGCTGCTCAAGGGCTGAGGTTCTGGCTGGAAGCCCGCGGTGAGGTGCTCGCCGCGGGCTTTTTGCCGTGCTGCTCGGCGTTGGGCGCTGCCCGCTGTCCTTGCTGGCTGTGGTCGCCAATGGCGGTCTGCGCGAGTGCGGAGCCGGGTGCGTGGGCGTGGGGGCCGATCGAGCGGGGGATCCGGGTGTCCGGGTGAAGGAAGGGCGGGGCTACTGACTGTCCAATGAGGTGTTGAGGAGGCGGTGCGCCTCCAGCGAGAGTTGCATCTCGAACCGGGATTCGGGGTTGTTGAGGCGGTCGCCGAAGAGTTCGACGAGTTGGTTCAGGCGGTACCGCACGGTCTGCGGGTGGATGTCGAGGGCTTCCGCGACTTCCGGGGTGCTGCCCCGGTATTCCAGCCACGCCAGCAGCGTGCTGCCCAGGCGGACCTGTTGCTTCGGCGTCAGGCCCGCCAGTGGCGCCAGTGCCCGCGTGCTCAGCTGCCGCAGCAGGAACTCGTCGGTGAGCAGCAGGAGTTTCGCCAGGTGGTCGCCGCTGCGGGTGATCGGGGCGTCGGGGAGGATGGCGCGGTGGACCAGGTCCAGGGTGCGCCGGGCCCAGTGCAGTGACGTCGCCGCCTCGGTGAGCGGGACGTGCGGGCCCGCCGCCGCGCGCCAGCCGTCCAGTTCGGACTGGAGGATCGGCAGGTCACGGGCGGGGTCCGGGGTGAGCAGGTACGGCTGCGTGCCTTCCAGGTCCAGCAGCACCTCCGCGTGCAGCGCCGGGGTGTGCGGCCGGTCGATCCGGGCCTCCAGCGCGACCAGGGTGGCCGCCTTCGGCACCGGCCACTCGGCCGCCGCGGCCATCGCGGCGATGGTCTGCGCCGACGACGGCGGGGTGGCGAGGATCTGTTCGAGCAGGCGCTGCCGCCGGCGTTCCAGCGTGCCGGCCGCGCGGGCCTGCGCCATCGTGTAGCCCTCGACCGAATACGCCGAGATCTCGTCCACGAACGCGAAGATCGCCTCCGCGCTGACGCACATGATCGACACCGGCAGGCGCAGCTTCTGGCCGAACGCGGACACGTAGCGCCACGCCGCCCGCCCGCCGACCCGGTAGGCCGACTGCAGGGAATCCAGGCTGCGCCCGTCGTTGTACACGCGGCGGCCGATGCCGCGGAACAGCTCGTCCCACTTCTGCTGCGCGGTGCCGCGGCCCTCGATGCTGTCGATGCAGTTCAGCACCGCCCGCTCGATGCCGAGCGTGATCACCTTGCCGAACTGGCCCTCCAGCGGCTGGGCGTACTCGGGCACGGCCCGCT
Source organism: Amycolatopsis sp. NPDC045836 (assembly GCF_056431745.1). Lineage (NCBI taxonomy): Bacteria > Bacillati > Actinomycetota > Actinomycetes > Pseudonocardiales > Pseudonocardiaceae > Amycolatopsis > Amycolatopsis sp. NPDC045836. The sequence continues at coordinate 297,465 of NZ_JBWKKF010000001.1, forward strand.
GGATCTCCTCGAGGATGGTCTTGGCCAGCTGGTCCGAATGCGGGCGGAAGCGCCTGGCCACCTCGCCGGGAAGCGAATACCACAGGCTCTGCGAATGGCTCGCCGTTCCCTCCGGAGCCGGGACCTGCTGCCTCACCGCACTGTCGCTTGCCGGGTGCATCTTGCCCCCTTTGCTCGCAGTAGTTTTCCACGCTGATCACTAACCGCGCCTGGGTTAGGTACTCACGGTCAGATCTGTTCTGGCAACCCTTGTGTCCGATGCCTCATAAGAACTTGTCAGCGCCCGCGTGTGCCAGCAATGATCTTTATCCTTTTTTGCTAAGAGTCACCCTTTCGGGTGTACGGCCGTTGCGCTGTGTGGTCGTCTGCGTCGGGGTGAGCATCGTCCGCGGCAAACTTGTGCCCCGGGTGACAAGCGGGAATCACACACCTGTTCCGCGTTGATTGCCCACTGCTACCTTCCGATCCCCGAGGTCCGGCAGCGGGAGCATTCCCCCGGACGTACTCGCGAAACATATTCACTTTTGGCGAGGAGGTTTTCGCGCGCATGATCCGCCGGGCGAAATGGGTGGTTTGCCAGCTGCTGGTGGTGGTGCTGCTGGCTGGCCCGGCCGCGGCCGCCGCGGACCAGGAGGGGTTCACCACCCGGTTCGTCACCGTGCCCGCCACCGGTGACGTCGGCCTCGGGGCCATGGTGCTCGAACCGCGGGCGGCGGGGCCGCACCCGGTGGCCGTGCTGATCAGCGCCTGGGGCGGGGGTGCCACGCAGAACGTGATCCCGGCGAAGAACCTGGCCGAGCGCGGGTACGTGGTGGTGGCCTACGGCGCCAGGGGGTTCGGCGAGTCCGGTGGCGAGGTGGAGGTGGCCGGGCCCGCCGACATCGCGGACGTGTCCACGGTGATCGACTGGGCGCTGGCGAACACCGCCGCCGACCCGGCGCGCGTCGGCGTCGGCGGGGTCTCCTACGGCGCCGGGATCGGCCTGATCGCGTCCGGGGCCGACGCCCGGATCCGGGCGGTGGCCTCGCTCAGCGGCTGGGCCGACCTGGTCGCCTCGCTTTCGCAGAACGAAACCCGGCACGGGCTGGCCGGACTGGTGCTCTACCTGTCCGGAAAGGCCAACGGAACGCTCAGCGCGGAAACCGAGGCCATGCTGACGAAATTCCTCACCCCGCACATTTCGGACGCCGATTCGGCGGCCATCATCGAATGGTCGGCACCGCGGTCCGCGGTTTCCCACCTGGACCGGATCAATGCCAATCAACCGGCCGTGCTCACCATTCAGACCTGGAGTGAAACGGTCTTCCCACCGGATCAGATGGTCGAGCTCCACCAGGCGCTGACCGGCCCGAAACGCGCCGAATTCCTGCCCGGTGACCACGCCTCCGCCGAATCCGGTGGCCTGCTCGGCCTGCCGAGCGAAACCTGGAACTCGGTCTACCGCTGGTTCGACGCCCACGTCGCCGGTACCGACGACACCATCACCCGGGAGGCCCCGATCCACACGCGGGCCCGTCCCGGTACGCAGGCCGCCGAGGCCCACCCCGACTGGGCCTCGGCGGTCGGCGGCCCGAAGCGGTGGGAGCTGGCCCCGGCGGCGTTGACCACCGGGCGCGACACCCCGGCCAACGGCGGCATCCCGCTGGCCACCTACAGCCTCGAAGCGCTGACCGGTGATCCGCCGACCGCCTTCCTGCCGCTGGTGAGCAGGCGTGACGCGGCGGTCTGGCAGCAGCCGCCGAGCACCGCGCCGGTGCGCATCCGCGGTGCCATCGAAGCGCACTTCACCGTCACCCCGCCCGCGCGGACCGGCACCGTGGTCGCCTACGTCTACGACGTGGACCCCTTCGGCGTCGGCAGGCTGATCAACTACCTGCCCTACAGCTGGAAGGACGCCGACCCCGGCCGTCCACTCGGGATCGACCTGGCGTTCGCGCCGACCGCGTACACCGTGCCCGCCGGGCACCGCCTGGCGCTGGTCACCGACTCGAAGGACCCGCTGTTCCTGGACTGGAACACCGAAGAAGGCGAGCTCACCTTCTCGTCGCCCTCCTGGCTCGACATTCCGACGAAGGGATCGCAGGGATGACCGCGTTCAGCACGCTCCGCGCCGGCGGACTGACCTGGGACGCGTTGCCGCTGCGGTTGTTCGACAAGGGCAACGCCAGGTTCTGGAACCCCCGCGACCTCGACTTCGACCAGGACGCCAAGGACTGGGCCGCGCTCTCGGACGAGCAGCGCTTCGTGGCGACCATGCTCTGCGCGCAGTTCGCCGGCGGCGAGGAGTCGGTCACGCACGAGATCCAGCCGTTCATCGCGGCGATGCGGGCCGAAGGCCGGTTCGCCGACGAGCTGTACCTGACGCAGTTCTGCCTGGAGGAAGCCAAGCACACGCAGGTGTTCCGGCTCTGGCTGGACGCCGTCGGCGTGGCCGAGGACCTGCACTCCCACGTGGAGGACAACCCCGGCTACCGCGCGATCTTCTACGACGAGCTGCCGACCGCGCTCGGCCGCCTGCACGACGACCCCAGCCCGGAGAACCAGGTGCGCGCGTCGGTGGTCTACAACCACGTCGTCGAGGGCGTGCTCGCGCTGACCGGCTACTTCGTCTGGAACCGGGCCTGCCGGGCACACGGCATCCTGCCCGGGATGCAGCAGCTGATCCGGCACATCGGCGACGACGAGCGGCGGCACATGGCCTGGGGCACCTTCACCTGCCGCCGGCACGTCGCCGCCGACGACCGCAACTGGGACGTGGTGCAGGAACAGATGCAGGCGCTGCTGCCGCACGCGATCGCGCAGATCGAGTGGACCACCCAGCAGTTCGACGGCGACCCCTTCGGCCTCCGGCTGGACGGGGTCATGGAATACGCGGCCGGGCACGCGATGCGGCGGCTGCGGGCGATCGAGGCAGCACGTGGCATGCCGGTGGAGCGAATCGACCTGGACTACAGCCCCGAACGGCTCGAAGAAGAGTTCCACGCCGAAGACGAACAGGCACTCGGCGACTGAGCGGAGGCGGCCGCGATGGGCATCCGGGAGAGCACCGAAACCACGGGCCGGGCGGTGGTTCCCACGCTGGTGGTGATCGCCCTCGGCGGCTTCGTCACCAGCCTGGACAACAACATCGTGGCGGCCGGGGTGCCGTCGATGGCCAGGGAGCTCGGCCTCGGGCTGGCCGAACTGCAGTGGGTGAGCATCGGCTACATGCTGCCGTTCGCCGCGCTGCTGCTGGTGGCGGGTGTGCTGGTGGACCGGCTCGGCCAGGCCCGCACGCTGGTGGCCGGGCTGATCGGGTTCGGCATCGGTGCGGTGGCCGGCGGGTTCGCCACCACCGGCTGGGTGCTCATCGGGGCCAGGGTGCTGCAGGGCACCGCCGCGGCGTTCATGGTGCCCGGCCTGCTGAGCCTGTTGCGCACCAACCTGAACAGCCGCCAGCGGGCGGTCGGCGCCACCCTGTGGACGGCCAGCCTGGCGGTGGCGCTCGCGGTCGGCCCGACCGTCGGCGGCCTGCTGTCCGAATACCTGCACTGGGGCTGGATCTTCTTCAGCAACCTGCCGTTCGTGGCGGCGATCGCCCTGCTGGTGCCGGTCACCGCCAGCGGCGAACGCAACCACGGCACGCGGTTGCGGGCCAGCACCATGTTCGAAGCCTTCCGGCAGCGGGTTTTCCTCGCCGGGCTGGCCGTGCAGCTGCTGTGGGGGCTCGGGGTGTCCGGGGTGTTCTTCTTCACCCCGTTGCTGCACCAGGAATCGCTCGGGCTGACCCCGCTGATGGCCGGGCTGCCGCTGGTGCTGGTGGCGCTGGCGATCATGGCCGCCACCCCGGCGGTGCCGTGGGCGGTGCTCCGCTTCGGTCCGAACTGGACGGTCGCGGTCGGGCTGACCGGGGTGGCGCTCGGACTGGTGGCGGTGGCGCTGGTCAACCACATACCCGAAATATCACCCAGAATTCCCGGGCTGTTGTTGATCGGGGCGGGATCGGCGTTGACCACCCCGCTGACTTCCTTCGCGCTGGAAGTGGTTCCCGGTGAACACGCCGGAACCGCGTCCGGGTTGCTCACCGCGTCCAGGGAATTGTCGGGCGCGGCCGGGGTGGCGTTGATCGGCGTGGTGCTCACCTCGGTGCGCTCGGCGCACCTCTGGCAAGGCGAAGGTCCAGCGCTGGCAACGGGTTACACCGCCGGGCTGTACACCGCGGCCGGGCTGGAACTGGCCGGCGCGGTGCTGGCGCTGGCGGTGTTCCGCCGCCGCGGCTGAGCTTTTGTGGCGGCGGTGACAAGCCCCCGTGGCATTGTCCGCGCCGCGGTGAGGGAACGCTTTCGACTTCGTTGACAGGAAACCGACTCCTCCATAGGTTCAAAAACAGTTTTTGTTCCCGGCGCACTTTTTTCGAGGGACGATGCACACGACTTCAGCCACGGTGTCCACAGTCGACTCCCCGGACCCCGCCACCGCCGCTTCGCTGGCCACCCTGCTGCACCACTGGGCCGGGCTGCTCGGCGACGAGATCGCGGTGACCCACCTGGACCACCGCACCAGCGAGGACGGCCGGGCCGCCTTCCTGACCTGGCGGGAACTGGACGACCGGGTCAGCGCGGTGGCCGCGCGGGCACGTGAGCTGGCCGAGCCCGGTGCGCGGGCGGCGGTGCTGGTCGAGCAGTCCGCCGACTACCTGGTGGCCTTCCTCGGCGCGATCCGGGCCGGGTTGGTGGCGGTGCCGCTGTTCGCGCCGAACCTGCCGGGGCACACCGGCCGGCTGAGCGCGGTGCTCGCCGACTGCGCCCCCCGGCTGGCGCTGACCACCGCACCCCAGCTCGACCGGGTCGGCGCCTTCCTCGATCCACAGCGGACGGACGTGGTGGCGGTCGACCTGGTGCCCTCGCTGCGCTCGGCGGAGCCGGAGTGGCCCGCCCCGCACCCCGACGACCTCGCCTACCTGCAGTACACCTCGGGGTCCACGCGCAGCCCGGCCGGGGTGGTGCTCAGCCACCGCAACGTGGTGACCAACGCGCGGCAGGCGTGCCGGGCGTACGGGGCGGTGACCGGGGAGACCACCACGGTCAGCTGGCTGCCCCTGTTCCACGACATGGGCCTGGTGCTGGGCATCGCCGCGCCGATGCTGGCCGGCATCGGCACCACGCTGCTGGACCCCATCGCCTTCCTGCAGAGCCCCGGCCGCTGGCTGCGGGCCCTGTCCGCGAGCCCCGGCGCGATCAGCGCGGCGCCGAACTTCGCCTACGGGTACAGCGCTTCCCGGGTCACGGCCGCGGAGAAGAACTACCTCGAACTCAGCCGGGTGGTCTCGCTGATCAACGGCAGCGAGCCGGTGCTGCCCTCGACCATCGCGCAGTTCCAGGCGGCCTTCGGGGAGTGCGGCCTCGACCCGGCCGTGCACCGGGCCTCCTACGGTCTCGCCGAGGCGACCGTGCTGGTGTCGGTCACCGAGGCCGGGAAGCCGCCGCGGCAGGTGAGCTTCGACCGCGACCGGCTCGCCGCCGGGACGGCCGTGCCCGCGACCGGCTCCGCGGAGTCCACCCTGGTCTCCTGCGGCCACCCCGCCGAACAGGAACTGCGCATCGTCGACCCGGAGGCGCGGACCGAGGTGCCCGACGGCACGGTCGGCGAGATCTGGGTGCGCGGCGAGAACGTCGGCCGGGGTTACTGGGGGGACCACGCGAAGTCGGCGGAGACCTTCGACCTGCGGCTGGCGGGCAGCGGCGGCTGGCTGGCCACCGGTGACCTCGGCGTGCGGTTCGACGGTGAGCTCTACGTCACCGGCAGGCGCAAGGACCTGGTGATCGTCGACGGCCGCAACCACTACCCGCAGGACATCGAGCAGACCGTGGAAGCGCACCCGGCGGTGCGGCGGCATTCGGCCGCGGCGTTCGCCATTCCGCTCGACGAGGGGGAAGGAGCCGTCGTGGTGCTGGAGCGCGCGAAGAACCAGGAGGCGGACCCGGTGGCTGCGGCCGAGGAGCTGCGGACCGAGGTGGCCACCCGGCACGGGCTGAAACTGGCCGACCTGGTGTTCCTGACGCCGGGGGAGGTGCCGCGAACGTCCAGCGGCAAGATCAGCCGGTCCTCCTGCCGGGCGCGGTACCTCGACGGTGCCTTCGCCGGGAAGAGGCTGTCGTGAACGCCGCCGAGCTGACCGCGTGGCTGGTCGAGCGGGTGGCCGCGCTGCTGGGCCGCCCGGCCGCGGAGGTCGACACCCGCCGCCCGCTGCGGGAAGCCGGACTGTCCTCACGCGACACCGTGGCGCTGACCGGCGACCTCCGCCGCCTGCTCGGCACCGCCCTGCCGCCCACGCTGCTGTGGGAGCACCCGACCATCGCCGACCTGGCCACCGCGCTGTCCACCCGGGAGCGCCCGGCGCTCCGGCCGATGACGCCGGCCACCGAAGCCGAGCCGATCGCGGTGGTCGGCGTCGGGGTCCGGCTGCCCGGCGGGGTGGAATCGCCCGCCGACTTCTGGCGCCTGCTCGACGGTGGCCGCGACGCCATCGGCTCGGTGCCGGACGGCCGGTGGGAGGCGTTCGCCGACCCCGCCGCGCTGGCCGCGATCCCCGGTCGCGGTGGTTTCATCGCCGACGCCACCGGCTTCGACGCGGGCTTCTTCGGCATCACGCCGAGGGAGGCCGAGGCGATGGACCCGCAGCAGCGCGTGCTGCTGGAGGTCGCCTGGTCGGCGCTGGAGCACGCAGGCATTCCGCCGAGCACGCTCAGCGGCACCCGGACCGGGGTGTTCACCGGCATCTCCGCCAGCGAGTACGGCCTGCTCACGATGAGCGACCTCGACACCATCGACGCGTGGTCGGGCACCGGCGCGGCGGCCAGCATCGCGTCGAACCGGCTGTCCTACCTGCTCGACCTGCGTGGCCCGAGCCTGACCGTGGACACCGCCTGCTCCTCCTCGCTGGTCGCCGTGCACATGGCCGTGCAGAGCCTGCAACGCGGGGAGAGCGAAACCGCGCTGGTGGCCGGGGTCAACCTGATGCTGTCGCCGGGCATCACGGCGAACTTCCACCGCGCCGGGGTGCTCGCCGAGGACGGCCGGTGCAAGCCGTTCGCCGGCGACGCCGACGGCATCGTGCGGGGTGAGGGCTGCGGCGTGGTGGTGCTGCGGCGGTTGAGCGAGGCACGCCGGGCGGGAGACCGGGTGCTGGCGGTGATCCGGGGCAGCGCGGTGAACTCCGACGGCCGGTCGAACGGGCTGATGGCGCCCAATCCGGCCGCGCAGGAGATGGTGCTCGCCGACGCCTACGCGGCGGCGGGCGTCGACCCGGCCGGGGTGGACTACGTGGAGGCCCACGGCACCGGCACGCCGCTCGGCGACCCGATCGAGGCGGCGGCACTGGGTGCGGTGCTGGGCAGCGGCCGGGAGTGGGGGCGGCCGCTGCTGATCGGCTCGGTGAAGAGCAACCTCGGGCACCTGGAGGGCGCGGCGGGCATCGTCGGGCTGATCAAGGTGGTGCTTTCGCTCGGCAACCGGAAGCTGCCGCCCAGCCTGCACTTCGGCACCCCCAGCGCGCAGATCGACTTCGACGGCCTCGGCCTGCGGGTGGTCGGTGAACCGGCGCCCTGGCCGCGGTACTCCGGCACGGCCAGGGCCGGGGTGTCCGCCTTCGGCTTCGGCGGCACCAACGCCCACGTGGTGCTGGAGGAGTGGCCCGCCGGGGCGTTCCCGGCGAAGCGCGGCGGCGACGGGCCCGGGGTGTTCGCCCTGTCCGACCGCACCAGCGAGGGGTTGCGCAGCCGTGCCGCGGACCTGCTGCGGTGGCTGGACGGCACCGGGAACCCGCCGCTCGGTGCGCTGGCCTCGACGCTGGCCCGCCGTCGTGAGCACCTGCCGATCCGGGCCGCGGTGCTGGCCGACGACCGCAGGCAACTCTCCGACGGCCTGCGTGCGCTGGCCAAGGGCCTGCCCAGCGCCGCGGTGCTCACCGGCGAAGCCGCGCCCACGGTGCCCGAGCCGGTTTTTGTCTTCTCCGGTTACGGCTCGCAGTGGCGGGGCATGGGCCGTGAACTGCTCGCCACCGAGTCGGCGTTCCGCGCCCGGATCGACGAACTGGAGCCGGTTTTCCTGGAGCAGGCCGGTTTCTCCCTGCGTGGCGCGCTCGAAGGTGAACCCGGTGGACTGGCGGGCATCCAGCTCGCGCTGCTCGGCACGCAGCTCGCGCTGGCCGCGCTCTGGCGGTCGCACGGGGTGGAACCGGTCGCGGTGATCGGGCACTCGATGGGCGAGGTCGCCGCGTCGGTGGTCGCCGGGGCGCTGGAGGTCGCCGAGGGCGTCCGGGTGATGGCGACCAGGGCGCGGCTGCTGGAGTCGATGGACAGCACGGGGGCGATGGCGGTGGTCGAGCTCTCGCCTGCCGAACTGGCCGAACTGGACACCGCGTACCCCGGCATCACCGTGGCCGTCTACGCCTCGCCGACCCAGTGCACGGTCAGCGGCGACGCCGACCAGGTGGCCGCGCTGGTGGCGCACGTGGAAAGCCTCGGCAGGCTGGCGAAACCGCTGAAGGTGGCCGGGGCCGGGCACTCGGCCGCGGTGGACGCGGTGCTCGGCCGGTTCCGGGCCGAGGTCGGCGTGCTGCACCCGCGGCTGCCGGAGATCGCCTGCTACACCAGCGTGCTCGACGACCCGCGTGAGGAACCCGACTTCGACGTCGAGTACTGGGCGGCGAACCTGCGGCGGCCGGTGCGGTTCACCCAGGCGCTGGACGCCGCGATGACCGACGGGCACACGGTGTTCCTGGAGGTCTCCCCGCACCCGGTGGCGCTGGCGGCGATCGACCAGACCGCCGCCGACCGGGCGGTGCCCGTGACCGGCCTGGGCAGTGCCAGCCGGACCGCCGGCGAGCGGGCCACCTTCCTGGCCTCGCTGGCGCGGCTGCACGTGCTCGGCGCCGCCGGTGTGCTGGAGTCGCGCACCCCGGCGGCGCCCCCCGTCGAACTGCCCGGCCCGCGCTGGCGGCACCAGCGGTACTGGCCGGCGCGGCGGGCCGGGCACGCCGGGGCGCACCCGCTGCTCGGCACGCACGTGGAACTGCCGGAGGAGGGCAGGCACGTCTGGCGGGGCGAGGTCGGCACGGAGGCGCACCCGTGGCTGGCCGACCACGCGGCGCTCGGCGTGCCGGTGTTCCCCGGCACGGGCTTCCTGGAACTGGCGCTGGCCGCCGCCCGCACGGCGCTCAAGTCGGACCGGGTCGTGGTCAGCGAGCTGGAACTGCTGAAACTGCTGCCGCTGGCCGCGCGGACCGAGGTGACCACCACCTTCTCCGCCGAGCACGGCCGGGTGGAGGTCCACGCGAAGTCGGCGACCGGCGAGTGGACCCGGCACGCCACCGCGAAGGTCCGCGTCGGCGAGGAGCGGGCCGAGCCGCTGACCGGCGCCGAGGACGGCGAGCCGGTCGACCTCTACCGCGCGCTCGACGCGATCGGGCAGAGCTACGGCCCGGCGTTCCGCGGCCTGCGTGCGGTGACCGCCGCTCCCGGCCGGGCCACGGCGTCCATCGCGCTGCCCGGCGAGGCGCAGCCGCACTCGGCGTACGTGCTGCACCCGGCGCTGGCCGACGCCTGCCTGCACGCCTTGGCCGCCGCCGCGGACCTGGACCGGGCCGAAGGCATCTACCTGCCGCTTTCGCTCGGCGCGGTCAGCCTGCCCGGTGACCCCGGCCACGGCGTGCGGGTGCAGGCGAAGGTGGATTCGGTGGAGGGCGACGGCCTGGTCGGCTCGGTGCGCCTGCTCGACGCCTCGGGTGCGGTCGTGGTGGCCATCGGCGAGGTCTACGTCCGCCGGTTCCAGCGTGCGTCGCTGCCGATTCCGTTGTCGGGCAAGGTGTTCGAGGCCCGCTGGGAGCAGGCCGAACTGCCCGCCGACGAGCCGGGCGAACGCACCTGGCTGGTGCTCGGTGAGCTGCCCGAGCCGGAGCTGGCCGCCTTCCGCGACGCGGTGTCCGGCCGGGGTGACACCCTGCTGGCACGCCGCGAGACCGCCGGGCTCGCCGGGTTCCTGCGCACGAAGTCCGAAGTGGACGGTGTGCTGCTGGTGCTCGAAAGCGGGATCGAGCCGGCGGCGGGGGAACGGCTGGTGCTCGCCGCCGGTGCGGTGGTCGCCGAACTGGCCGAACTGCCCGATCCGCCGCGCCTGTGGTTGATCGGCTCGGGCGGTGCGGTGATCGAACCCGGTGAACCGGGGTGCCCCGGCATCGCCGCCCTGCGCGGCCTGGTGCGCGTGCTCGCCTTCGAGCACCCCGAAATCCGGGCCAGCCTGCTCGACTTCGACGCCGAACCCGATCCCGCGCGGCTGTGGGTCACCGAGCTGCACGACGAGATCCGCGCGGACTCCCCGGCCGACGAAATCGCCTGGCGCGAAGGCGTGCGTTACGTGCGGCGCCTGGCCAGGCCGACGCTGACCCCCGGCGAGCCGGCCGTGCGCGACGGCGCGTACGTGATCACCGGTGGGCTCGGCGGCCTCGGCCTGCACGCCGCGCGCTGGCTGCTCGACCGCGGTGCCACCCGCGTGGTGCTTTCCAGCCGCCGGGGGGCGGGCTCGAAGCCACTGCTCGGTGCCGAAGTGGTGACCGGCGACATCGCCGCTCCGGGGGTCGCCGAACGGCTGGTCGAAGCCGCCACCCGCGACGGCATGCCGTTGCGCGGTGTGCTGCACGCGGCCGGTGTGCTGGCCGATGGCGCGGCGATGAAGCTGACCGCCGAGCAGGTGCACCAGGCGTGGTGGCCCAAGGCACACGGTGCCTGGCGGCTCAGCGAGGCGACCGCGGGCCACGACCTGGACTGGTGGCTGGTCTACTCCTCGGCCGCCGCCCTGCTCGGCTCACCGGGCCAGGCCGCCTACGCCACGGCCAACGCCTGGCTGGACGCGCTGGTGGACTGGCGCCGGGCCAACGGCCTTCCGGCGACCACCGTCAACTGGGGCGCGTGGGGTGAGATCGGTGCCGCCGCCGGGACGAAGAACCCGGTGCTGGAACCGCTCAGCCCCGACGAGGGCCTCGAAGCGCTGGAGGCGGTGCTGGCCGACGGCCGGGCCGCGACCGGCGTGGCGCGGCTGGACACCACCACCGTGCTCACCCTGTTCCCGCAGCTGACCACCCGCACCTTCTTCGGCCTGCTGGTGCCGGACGAGGCCGAGCCGGAGGTGCGCTGGGACGGCATGGCGGCGCTGCGCGCGGCCGATCCGGCGGTGGCCAGGGCCGCGCTGGCCGACCACCTGGTGGCGATCGTGGCCGGGCTGATGGGCTTCGAACCGGAGCAGGTCGACCGGCACCGCCCGCTGACCCAGCTCGGCCTCGACTCCCTGCTGGCCATGCGGGCGCGGGGTGCGGTGGAACGCGACTTCGGGCTGTCGCTGCCGATGCCGTTGCTGCTGCGCGGGGCGTCACTGGCCGAAGTGGCCGCCCACCTGGCCGAGGCCGCCGGGTTCGGCGGGGCGCCGGTGGAACTCACCGCGGTGTCCACGGTGGTCGGACCACGCGACCCGGCCGAGCGCTGGGTCGCCCGGGTCTGGCGCGAGGTGCTGGCCGGCCGGGAACCCGGGGTCTACGAGGACTTCTTCCTGGTCGGCGGAGACGCCGAGCGCGCGGAACGGCTGCGGGCGGCGATCGCCGAGGAACTGAGCGCGGTGCCCGACGAACGGACGCTGTTCGCCGCGCCGACCATCGCCGCGATGGCCGACCTGCTGCGGGCCGAGATCGAAGGCCACGGCGGCGGACCGGTCCGGCTGCTGCGCGACGGCGTCGCCGCGGACCCGGTGTTCCTGTTCCACCCGGCCGGTGGTCCGACCAGCGTCTACCGCGAACTGGTGAGCAGGCTGACCGAAGGCCGGCCCGCGTACGGTTTCGAACGGCTCGACGACCTCGAAGACCTGGAGGACAAGGCCGCCTGCTACGCCGAGCTGGTCAAGGAGATCCAGCCGAGCGGGCCGTACCGGCTGGGCGGCTGGTCGTTCGGCGGCTGCCTCGCCTACGAAACCGCGCACCAGCTCACCGAAGCCGGTGACGAGGTCGACCTGGTCTTCCTGATCGACTCGATCCTGCCGCTGCCCGCCCCCGGCCGGTCGCCGGAGGACCTGCTGCTCGAACGCTTCGGCCGGTTCGCCGAGCACATCGAGCAGACCTACGGCGCCGAGCTGGACCTCAGCGACCTGGAGCTGGGCGGGCTGGACGAGCGCACGCAGATCCGGCTGGTGATGGACCGGCTGGCCAGCAAGGTGCCCGGCCTCGGCCAGGGCGTGCTGCACCACCAGTACACCTCCTACCTGGACGCCCGCGTGGCCGAGCGCTACCGGCCGCGGCCCCGCGCCGGGCGCGTGGTGCTGTTCCGCGCGCAGGAGCCGCACCCGCTGACCACCACGCTCGACCCCCGGTACCTGCGCACCGACGAGGCGCTGGGCTGGGACGAGCTGTGCTCGGGCCTGGAGGTGGTCCGGGTGCCCGGCGACCACCTGTCGCTGATCGATCCGCCGAACGTCGAGGTGATCGCCGACCGGCTGAACCGGTTGCTCAACGGAGGGAGTGCGGCATGGACCACGCCAACGGCAGCCACGACTCGACCGCCTACCGCATAGCCGAACTCGCCGACCGGCGGGACGAGGTCGAGCGCATCGCCGAGAAGCGCGCGATCGACCGCCAGCACGCCAAGGGCAAGCTGACCGCCCGCGAACGCGTCGAACTGCTCGTCGACCCGGGGTCCTTCGTGGAGCTGGACCAGTTCGCCCGACACCGCTGCACCGACTTCGGCATGCCGGCGAACCGGCCGTACGGCGACGGCGTGGTGACCGGGCACGCCACCGTCGACGGCCGCCAGGTGTGCCTGTTCTCGCAGGACTTCACCGTGTTCGGCGGCAGCATGGGCGAGGTCTTCGGCGAGAAGGTCCTCAAGGTGATGGACCTCGCGATGACCATCGGCTGCCCGGTGATCGGCATCAACGACTCCGGTGGCGCGCGGATCCAGGAGGGCGTGGTCTCCCTGGCGCACTACGCGGAACTGGGCAGGCGCAACGCGCTGGCGTCCGGGGTGATCCCGCAGATCTCGATGATCATGGGCCCGTGTGCCGGCGGGGCGGTGTACTCGCCGGCCATCACCGACTTCACCGTGATGGTCGACCGGACCTCGCACATGTTCGTCACCGGCCCGGACGTGGTGCAGGCGGTCACCGGCGAGGAGGTGAGCACCGAGGCGCTCGGCGGCTCGGTCACCAACAGCGAGGTCTCCGGCAACGCCCACCACCGGGCGGTCGACGAGGAGGACGCCGTCGACTTCGTGCGGACGCTGCTCGGTTACCTGCCGTCGAACAACGTGGACGGGGCACCGGAGTTCGCCGACGACACCGATCCCGAGCTGACGCCGGCCGACTTCGAACTCGACCGCATCATCCCCGATTCGATCAACCAGAGCTACGACATGACCGAGGTCATCGCGCGCATCGCCGACGACGGTGACTTCCTGGAGATCCACGCCGGGTTCGCGCCGAACATGCTCTGCGCCTTCGCCAGGATCGAGGGCCGCACCGTCGGGGTGGTCGCCAACCAGCCCGCCCGCCAGGCCGGCGTGATCGACATCGACGCGTCGGAGAAGGCGGCCAGGTTCGTCCGCTTCTGCGACGCGTTCGGCATCCCCATCCTCACCCTGGCCGACGTGCCCGGTTACCTGCCGGGCGTCGACCAGGAGCGCAACGGGATCATCCGCCGCGGCGCCAAGCTCATCTACGCCTACTCCGAAGCCACCGTGCCGAAGGTGACCGTGGTGACCCGCAAGGCCTACGGCGGCGGGTACGCGGTCATGGGTTCCAAGCACGTCGGTGCCGACGTGAACATCGCCTGGCCCACCGCGGAGATCGCGGTGATGGGCGCGGAAGGCGCGGTCCGGGTGCTGCGCCGCCGGGAACTGGCCGGTCTCGACGGCGCCGAACGCGCCGCGGTCGAACGGCGGTTCGCCGACGAGTACCGGGAACGCCACGGCGGCCCGTACACCGCGGCCGACCGCGGTTACGTGGACCTGGTCATCCCGCCGTCGCAAACCCGCCTCCAGGTTGCCAGGGCGTTCCGCCTGCTCCGCGGGAAGCGGCAGGTACTGCCCGCGAAGAAGCACGGCAACATCCCGCTCTAGCGAAACGGAGGACGGATGAGAAGACACTGGCTGGGAGCAATGGTGCTGCTGGCCCCGCTGGTACTGGTCCCGGCGGCGCCCGCCACCGCGGTGCCGCCGGTGACCGCGGACAACGGCGCGAAGATCGTCAGGGAGACGAAGGTCGACGCGCGCACGGTGGACCTCGAGATCAGCTCACCGTCGCTGGCCGGCACCGGCATGGTGCGCCTGCTGCTGCCGTCGAAGTGGGCAGCCGAGCCGAACCGCACCTGGCCGACGCTGTACCTGCTGCACGGCTGCTGCGAACCGGTGGACTACCGCTCCTGGGACGAGTTCACCGACGTCGAGGAATTCACCGCGGACAAGGACGTCCTGGTGGTGATGCCCACCGACGGCAAGGCGGGCATGTACACCAAGTGGTGGAACCTGGGGCTCAAGTCCACTCCGGACTGGGAGACCTTCCACACGCTGGAGGTGCGCCAGCTGGTCGAGCGCGGGTACCGCGGTGGCACCCGGCGCGCGGTCGGCGGGGTGTCGATCGGCGGGTACGGCGCGATGGCCTACGCCTTCCGGCACCAGGGGATGTTCGGCGCGGCGGCGTCCTACAGCGGGATGCCGAACACGCTGTTCCCCGGCACCCCCGCGGTGATCAAGGGAATCCTGGTCCGCGAGGGCTTCTACAACTGGTTCGATCTCTGGGGGCACGAGATCACCAACATCTTCACCTGGTCGGACCGGAACCCGTTCGACCACGTCGAGGACCTGCGCGGGACCGCGCTCTACATCTCCTGCGGCAACGGCCGCACCGGACCGCTCGATCCGCCGGGGCAGAGCGACGTGCTGGAACCGGCGGCCGAGCTGACGTCGCGCAGTTTCACCGATCGGCTCAAGTCGCGGGGGATCCCCGCGACGGTCGACTACTACGGCGACGGCACGCACAGCTGGCCGTACTGGGAACGCGCGCTGCACAACTCCTGGCCGGTGCTGGCACCCGCACTCGGGCTGCCCGCCTGACCGTTCGTCCAAATCGGAGGGAAATACCTTGAGCAAGCACAGAATCGGCCGGGCCCTGCGGGCCGGCGCCTGCGCGATCACCGCGCTGCTGGCGCTTTCGGTGACCAGCACGGTCTCCTCGGCCACCGAGCAGGCGGCACCCGCCGACGCGGGCGCCGCCGCGATCGGGCTGCCCGGCCCGTTCGACGACTCCTTCTACACCCCGCCGTCCCCGCTGCCGTCCGGCAAGGCCGGTGACGTGATCCGGTGGCGGCCGTCGGTGCCCGGGCTGAACGCGCTCAACGCGAACGCCTGGGAGATCATGTACCTCTCGGTCAACGCGCTGGGCGAGCCGAACGCGGTGACCGGCACGGTGCTGGTGCCGAAGGGGGTCGACCCGGCGAAGGCCCCGATCGTCGGCTTCGCCGTCGGCACGCAGGGCCCGGCGTTCAAGTGCACCCCGTCCAAGGCGATCACCCGGGGCACGCTGTACGACCAGCCCGCCATCAACGACTCGCTGAGCGCCGGGTACGCCGTCGCGGTCACCGACTACGAGGGTTACTCGCCGCAGACCATCCCCACCTACATCGTCGGCCAGTCCATGGGCCCGGCGGTGATCGACTCGGTGCGCGCGGCGCAGGGCTTCAACCCGGCGAAGCTGTCGAAGTCGGCGAAGGTGGTCTTCCAGGGTTACTCGCAGGGTGGCGGGGCCGCGCTGTGGGCGGCGGAGAAGCAGCCGTCGTACGCGCCGGAGCTGAACCTGGTCGGTGCCGTGGCCGGCGGGGTGCCCGCCGACCTGAACGAGGTCGCCAAGGGCCTCGACGGTTACCTCGGCTTCGGCTTCCTCGCCTTCGCCGCGGTCGGCCTGGACACCGCGTACCCGGACCTGAAGCTGGACTCCTACCTGAACGACACCGGGCGCACGGAACTGGAGGAGGCCAAGGACACCGCGTGCGTGGTGGAACTGCTGGCGAACTACCCGTTCAAGAAGATCAGCGACTACACCACCAGCAACCCGCTGGACACGCCGACCTGGCAGGCGCGGCTGGCGCAGAACAAGCTGGGCGGCAACCCGCCGAAGGTGCCGGTGTTCCAGTACCACGCGGCGGTGGACGAGATCGTGAACACCCCGCAGGCGGACGCGCTGCACAAGACCTACTGCGGCAAGGGCGTGACCCTGCAGTGGAACACCTACGTGGCCGAGCACCTGACCGGCATCTTCGCCGGGAACGGTGACGCGCACAAGTGGATCGTGGACCGGTTCAACGGCGTGACCGCCCCGTCGAACTGCTGACGGGCTGAGCGGCTTTCCCGGTGGTTCGCCGGGAAAGCCGCTCAAGCGCCGGTCAGGAATGGCTCGAGAACGATTTTCCGGGCGTGCGGAACGCATTATCCTGAGGTGGAAAACGTCTGCGCGAGCCACAGGGGAATCGATGAAGCCGCACGTCACGATCATCCACCGCTGGCGCGAGCGTTATGCCGAATACGCGGAATACCTGGACCATTCTGCTTATAACGTGACCTACATCACCACTGATGTCGGCATCGAAGGCGTTCCGGAAGACGCGGCGGCGACGGCGCTCGTGGTGAACACCGACGACCTCGACGAGGTGCGGGCGAAGGTGGTCGAACTGGCGGCGCGCTTCGGCCGTCCCGCCGGGATCGTGGCGCTGAAGGAAGACGACCTCGAGGTGGGCGCGGCGCTGCGCGAGGAGTTCGGCTGCCCGGGTCCGCGGGTGTCGGCTTTTGTGCCGTTCCGGGACAAACTGGTGATGTGCGGGGTGATCCGGGACGCGGGCCTGCCGCTGCCGGCGTTCGGACCGGCCGGGACCGGGTCGCTGGTGCTGGAGTTCGCCGAGGAGCACGGCTGGCCGGTGATCGTGAAGCCGCGGAGCGAGAGCAGCAGCGCGGGCGTGGTGATCGTCCGGGACGCCGAGCACCTGGCGACGCTCGACCTCGACGATTCCCGCATGGTGCAGAAGTTCGTGGACCACACGGTGTTCCACGTGGACGGTTACTTCGACGGGGTGGCGGTCCGCCGCTGGAGCGCGGCGCAGTACCTGAACACCTGCCTGACCTTCCGCGGTGGCGGCATTCTGGGTTCGGTCGAGGACGACGACCCGGAACGCCTCAAAGCCATCGGGAACGCGACGGCCCAGTTCATTTCGGCACTGACGGACGAACCGACGGCTTTCCACTTGGAGGTCTTCGTCGCCCCGGCCGAAGACGGCGGTTTCGAAGTGCAGTTCCTGGAAGTCGGCGCGCGGGTGGGCGGTGCGGAAATCCCGTTCCTGTGGCGGGAAGTGCACGGTTACGACCTGATGCGCGCGGCTTTCGAACTGCAACTGGGGCAGCTGCCGCAGGTCGCGGACGCGCTGGAGGACAAGGACCTGGCCGGCTGGATGCTGGTCGCCGCCCCGGCGAAACGCCCGTGCCTGATCACCGAGTCGACCCCGGTGCTGGGCCTGACCCCGGGCCCCTACGCCGAGCGGGTGCTGGAAGTCGGCGAAATCCTGCCGAACGCCGCCGCCTTCTACGAACACGTCGGCGGCCGCTTCCGCTTCCGCGGCTCGACGAGCGCCGAAATCATCGAGGCCATCGAGAACACCGTGCGGCACTTCCGCGTAGCCGCCACCCCGATCGAACCGGACTGATCCACCCGCGGTTCCGTGCGCGGAGGCGCGTGCCTTCACTCGTGACTCGGCCCGCGCCTTCACCGGTGCTCCCGCCCGTGCCTGCGCCCGCGCTTTCGCCCGTGCCTCCGCACGCGTCTGCTCGCGTGCCTTCGCTCGCGCCTGCGCACGCGTCTGCTCGGGTGCCTTCGCTTGTGCCTGCGCCCCGCGCTTTCGCCCGTGTCTGCTCGGGTGCCTTCGCTCGCGCCTGCGCACGCGTCTGCTTGCGTGCCTTCGCTCGCGCCTGCGCCCCGCGCCTGCGCCCCGCGCCTTCGCTCGCGTCTGCTCGGGTGCCTTCGCCCCGCGCCTTTGCCCCGCAGCTTCGCCCGTGCCTCCACTCGTGGCCCTGTCCACGACCTCGCCCGCGTTCTCGTCGCGCGCCTGCGCGTGTGCCTTCACTCGTGCTCTCGCTCGCGGCTCTGTCCGTGTCCCACCGCGGCTGCGCCCGCGCTTCCGCACCCGCTCCCGCCGCACCTTCACTCACGCCTCGCCCGTGCCCCACCCCGGCCTCCGCCCGCGCCGAAGAGCCACCGCGGGGCGGGATCGTGATCGCGGCCACTGGACTACCTACCCCCGTTGGGCTGGATGGAGTAGTTGCACAGCGGGCGGCGATCGTTGGCACGACACTCGGTCAGAGAGCACAAGGAGGGCTGAGCGAATGCCGAGCAGCAGCACCAAAGCGTCCCAGGCCAGACAGAGCAAGCCCGTGCAGGTCCTCGGGCGGGTGGGCATGGCCTGCTACGGCGTGGTCCACCTGATCATCGCCTACCTGGCGATCCGCATCGTCGCGTCCGGCGGCGGGCAGGAAGCCGACGGGAAGGGGGCGATCAGCGAGATCGGCTCCACCGGCTTCGGCGGGTTCCTGCTCTGGCTGGTGGCCATCGGCCTGATCGCCTACGGGCTCTGGCAGGCGCTGATGGCGGCGACCGGTTACTCGTGGGTGACCAAGCAGCGACGCCAGGTGATGAAGCGGGTGGCGTCGGTGGCGCGCTGCGTGGTGGGGATCTCGCTGGGTGTCTACGCCATCCGGGTCGCCGCCGGGTCCGGGGGGAACTCCAGCGACCAGCAGCAACAGGAGTTCACCGCCAAGCTGCTCGCCCTGCCCGCGGGGCCGTTCCTGGTCACCGTGGTGGCGGTGGTCGTGCTCGGCGTCGCCGTGGCGGCGGCGGTCAAGGGCATCCGCAAGACCTTCCTCGACGACCTCGACTTCTCGTCCCTGCCCAGTGGCACCCGGCGCTGGGTGGAACGCCTCGGCCGCGTCGGCTACCTGGCCAAGAGCGTGGTGTTCGGCGTGGTCGGCGTGCTCATCGGGTACGCCGCGCTCAACCACGATGCCAACCAGGCCGGTGGCCTCGACGCCGCCCTGCGCACGCTGGCCGATCAGCCGTTCGGCCCGGTGCTGCTCATCGCGGTGGCGGCGGGGCTGGCGGCGTTCGGCGCATACTGCTTCGGCGCGGCCTGGGCCCACCGGGACTGAAACCTGTCGGCAAGCTGTCGACTCGCTGTCCGGTCACTGTGGGAGGGCGACTCCCGGGAGTTTGCTCACTAGGGTCCCGGTTGGTTGAAACTTCACACACCGGGAGTTGGTAGCGCATGTTCGCTCGAGTCAAGGATGTCGCCGCACTGGCCGGCCGGATCGGGATCGCCGTGGTGTTCTTCGCGCACGGCCTGCAGAAGTGGAACAACGGCGTGGACGCCACGGCCGGCATGTTCGAGAACCTCGGCCTGCCGCTGCCCACGGTGGCGGCGCTGTTCACCATCGCGGTGGAGATCCTGGGGTCGATCGCCTTCGTGCTCGGCATCGCGCTGCCGCTGGTCGGCATCGGCTACGCGGTCGTCGGGGTCGGCGCGATCTTCGCGGTGCACCTCGACAACGGCCTGACCGGCCAGGGCGGCTACGAACTGGTGCTGGTGCTCACGCTGGCCGCGCTGGCGATCGGCTTCAACGGCGGCAGGCTCTCGCTCGACCACCTGCTCTTCGCCCGCAAGCGGGAGCACAACGGGGCCGAGCGGCTCTCCGCCCAGACCGCCTGATCACCGCAGTTCGCGGGTGGTGCGCTCGGCCCCGCCGCGGTCGGCGAGCTTCGCCGGATCCGGGTTGCTGACCTGGACCAGCGAAGCCCCGGCCGCGAGCGGCACCAGCAGGCCGCGCGTCACCCCGCCGGGCAGGTCCCAGTCCACAGTGGACAGAATGCGATCGCGGGCCGAGAGGTCGTCGGCCCGCTCCCGGAGCCGCGCCACCACTTCCTCCACAGTGGACGAACACAGCGCCGGGGTGTCCCGGTCGACCGGGAACAGCGGCGAGAAGGTGTCACCGGCCGTGCGGGCGTCGGCGAGGAAGTCGACGGCGTCCGCACCCGGGGCACCGCCCAGCCCCCGGCCCATCGGGTCCAGTGACACCACCGCGGTCAGCTCGGCCTCGCTGCCCGGCTGGTCCGGTCCGGTGAAGGCCACCTTCGCCCCGGCGGCCTCGGCCACCACGTGCGCCCCGCACCACCACGCGCCGAGCAGCACCCCGGCGGTCTGCCAGTGCGCCGGGAGCGCCACGGCCACCGGGTCGCCCGGTTCGATCTCCGGCTCCTCGACCAGCCAGTTCGCCGTTTTCGCGGCCCAGTTCACCAGCGTGGTCACCGACAGTTCGACCCGGCTGCCCACCCGGTCGTCGTAGTGCGTGATCAGCGGCTTCGCCGGGCTGGACAGGTGCGGGCGCAGCAGCGCGTCGGTAAGGCTCACCCCGCCGACCTTAATCCACGCAGGTGACGCCGTCGGCGTCGTTCTGCCGTCCCGCCGCCGAACCACCACCGGCGGGCGGCTGCACCCCGCGGCCGACCAGGCCCGCCACGAACTGCCGCACCGCGGGCAGGTCCACCACGATGATGCTCTGGCCGTCGTCGCTGCGGGCGCCCACCGACACCACCGGAATGGTCTGGAAGGCCAGCTCACCGGAGGCGATGTCGCGGGCCTGCCCGGCGAACTCCAGCAGGTCCAGCCCCGGGTCCACGACGATCGACTTCTCCACCGCCTCCATCAGCTGGTTCAGCTTGTCCGGGTTGGTCAGCGTGCCTGCCGAGAGCACCTGGTGCAGCGCCGAGGACAGGAACGCCTGCTGCCGCTGGATGCGCCCCAGGTCGCCGCCGGGCAGGTTCTTGCGCTGGCGCACGAACGACAGCGCCTCGCCGCCGGAGACGGTCTGCACGCCCTTGCGGAAGTTCGCCCCGGAGTCCTTGTCCTCGGTGGCGTGGTTCAGGCACACCTTGATGCCGCCGAGCGCCTCGGTGAGCAGGTAGAAGCCGAGCAGGCCGACCTCGGCGTAGTGGTCGAGGCGGATCTGCGTGAAGTCCTGCACGGTCTTGACCAGCGCGGCCCGGCCGGCCTGGTCGGATTCGCGCTCGACCGCCGCGTCGTCGCGCCCGCCCTGGCGGCGCAGTTCGGCGGCGGTCTCGGCCTTGGTCACGCCGAACACCGAGTTGATCTTGGCCTGCCCGCCCTGCGGCACGTCGAGCCAGGTGTCGCGGGGGATCGACACGGCGGCGGGCTTGCCGCCGTCCTTCGGGATGCGCAGGATGATCAGGGTGTCGGTGTTGACCCCGGCCTTCTCCTCGGTGCGCAGTTCCTTGAGCACCCGCGGCGGCAGCGGATTGCCCTGCATGTCGGTGCGCGAGTCGGCGCCGACGAGCAGGATGTCGGTGGCGCCGTCGTCGGCGGGTGGGGCGGCCGGGTCGTCGGGGTCGACGATCAGCGCGTCGGTGGTGCCGACGTTGTCCTGGAAGTCGTCGAGGGTGGTGTAGGCGTAACCGGTGGCCGCCAGCGCCACCACGGACAGCAGCGCCAGGAACACCTTGCCGGTGGTCCGGACCGGGCGCCGCTTGACGGGCACGGGTTCGGGTTCTTCTTCGGCCGGCGGCTTGCTGCGGGGCACCGGGGACGGGACGAACTTCCGCTCCTCGGCAAGGCCGGCGTCGTCATCACCGGTAGCACTGTCCGAATCAGACGGTTCGGGTGATCCGGCGGCCGGTGTCCCGGTCTCCTGCTCGTCGTCGCGCTCCTGGTCGCCCACGCCGGTCACCTCCCCGTTCTTCCCGCGTCCGCGCCCCCTCGGACAAGGCTAAGGCACCAACCCGATGGGGTGACCCGGGTGCCCGCATCAGTTGATGCAGGGCACCCCACCGGCGGTGATCGGCGGCGGGCCCGCCGGTGGCTGCGCGGCGGGCGGCTCGACCGGCTCGACCGGCGCGGTCGGCGGTGCGGAGGACTGCCCGGCCCCCGCGGCGCCGTTGCTGGCGTCCACCTTGTAGTCGCGGCCCAGCAGCACCCGCACGTGCCCGGCGGGCACGTCGGCGTCCGGCTCGGCCTGCACCTTGCCGCCCAACGCCTGCTTGACCGCCTCGGCGCCCGCTTCCTCACCCGGCGCGTACCGCAGCACGGTGGTCGAGCGACCGTCCAGCTGGGTGCTCGCGCCCTCGAGGAAGCCCTTGGTGCGCAGCAGTTCCTTCACCTGGGTGGCGGTGTTCGCGCTGCCGCTGGCGTTGAACACGTCGACCGTGGTGCGCTCGGCGCCGGGGATCCTGCCGCCGGGGTCGGTGGCGGGCTGCTCCGGCTCGGGGGTGCCGTCGTCGGTCAGCTCGTCGACGAACGCCTTGACCTTGCCGGTGTCGACCTTGACGATGTCGGCGCCGCCGAACTTCCCGTTGCCCTCGGTGGGGATGGTGCGGAACTCCACCCGGCCGCCGGTCATGCCGCGCATCTGCTCGGCGAACTCCAGCAGGTCCCAGTCCTTGGAGAGGATGACCGACTTCTTCACCGCGTTGATCACGTCGGTGATCCGGGAGGGGCTCATCAGCACCTCCGGCGAGAGCACCTTGCGCGCCAGGCCGGACAGGAACGCCTGCTGGCGCGCGATCCGGTCCAGGTCGCCGTTGGGCAGGTCGTAGCGCTGGCGGACGAACGACAGCGCCTGCTTGCCCTCCACCGTCTGCAGCCCGGCAGGCAGGTCCACCCCCGAGCGCCACTCCTTGACCGGCTGGTTCAGGCACACCTCGACGCCGCCGATGGCCTTGGTGACCTCGTAGAAGCTGAGCAGGTTGACCTCGGCGTAGCGGTCGATCATGCCGGGCTTGCCGATCAGCGTCTCGATGGTGCTGATCAGGTTCTTGCGGCCGGCCACCTTGGCCTGCTCGTCGACCTTCTTCAGGTCGGCCTCGCCCTGCTGCTGCAGGGTGCTGGAGGTGTCGTTGTAGGCGTAGACGAAGGCGCTGTTCAGCTTGTGCTTGCCGTAGCCGCCGGACAGCTCGACCAGCGAGTCGCGCGGGAAGGAGATGGCCACCGCCCGCTCGCCGTTCTGCGGGATGTGCACCAGGATCATCGTGTCGGTCTGGCGCTCGCCGTCGGCCTTGCCGCCGTGCAGCATGTCCAGCACCTCGCGGGGCAGCGGGTTGCCCTCGTTGTCGGTGCGGCTGTCCTGGCCGACCAGCAGGATGTCCACGGCGCCGTCGAGCGGCTTCTTCTGGAACCCGCCGCCGATCACGTCGGTGGTGGTCAGCCCGCTGTTCAGTTCCCCGAGCACCTGGGAGCCGTACCAAGTCATCGTCAGCACGACCGCGGAGACCAGCGCGACCAGGGTTCTCCCGCTCCAGAGCGCGAACGCGGCGGGCGCGCTGCGCCTGCGCGACGGCGTTACCGCCGATTCGGTGTACGGCCGCGGCGGCCCCTCGGTCACCACGCGCGCTCCTCCCAGCCGGTCAACGATCCCGGGCCCAGCTCTGTTGATCATCGAAACGTCGAACGGATCGGCGCGTCCACCCCCGGCACCGGCCAGCCCGCCGGACACCCGCGCTACCCGGTCACCCTACTGTGTCCCGTGTGTGACGTCCGTGGGGTCACGAAAGGTTGCCCCGCGGCGATGAGTCCGACCGTACGGACTGCGAGAACACGAGAAGGTGGAGTCTATGCGGGTTCTGGTCACCGGTGGCGCGGGGTTCATCGGTTCGCACTATGTGAGACAGGCTCTGACCGGCGCTTATCCGGCGCTGGCCGAGGCCGAGGTCGTGGTGCTGGACAAGCTGACCTACGCCGGGACCGAGACCAACCTGGCCCCGGTCGCCGCCGACCCGCGGCTGCGCTTCGTCCGCGGGGACATCTGCGACGCCGGGCTGGTCGCGGGCGTGATGAAGGGCGTCGACCTGGTCGTGCACTTCGCCGCGGAATCGCATGTGGACCGGTCGATCGACGGTTCGGCGGACTTCGTGCTGACCAACGTGCTCGGCACGCAGACCCTGCTCCAGGCGGCGCTGAACGCCGAGGTCGGCAAGTTCGTGCACGTCTCCACCGACGAGGTCTACGGGTCCATCGAACGGGGGTCGTGGACCGAAGATCACATTTTGGAACCGAATTCGCCGTATTCGGCGTCGAAGGCGTCCTCGGACCTGCTGGCGCGGGCGTTCCACCGCACGCACGGAATGCCGGTGTGCATTACCCGGTGTTCGAACAACTACGGTCCGTACCAGTTCCCGGAGAAGGTGATCCCGCTGTTCGTCACCAATCTGCTCGACGAGCGGAAGGTGCCGCTCTACGGCGACGGGCTGAACGTGCGTGACTGGCTGCACGTGGACGACCACTGCCACGGCATCCAGCTGGTGGCCGAGGGCGGGCGGCCGGGCGAGATCTACAACATCGGCGGCGGCACCGAGCTGACCAACCGCGAGCTGACCGAGCGCCTGCTGGCCGCCGTCGGCGCGGACTGGGACCGGGTGGAGCCGGTGACCGACCGCAAGGGCCACGACCGGCGGTACTCGGTGGACATCGGCAAGATCTCGGCCGAGCTGGGGTACCGGCCGCGGGTGCCGTTCGACGAGGGGCTGGCCGCCACCGTGCGGTGGTACCAGGAGAACCGGTCCTGGTGGGAGCCGCTCAAGCAGCGGGCCGCGCTGGGGGCCCGATGAGCGCCGGGCTGGAGCTGCTGGTCCCGGGTGGTTCGGGGCAGCTGGGGCACGACCTGGCGGCGCTGGCCGGGCCGGGGCTGAACGTGACCGCGCCGGGGTCGGCCGAGCTGGACGTGACCCGGCCGGGTGCGGTGATCGAGGCGGTGACCGCCCTGGTCGACCGCGCGGCGGCGGCGGGCACCCGGCCGGTGGTGGTCAACGCGGCGGCGTACACCGCGGTGGACCGGGCCGAGACCGACGAGGAGCGCGCCTTCGCGGTCAACGCCGACGGCCCGCGCGTGCTGGCGGCGGCGTGCTCGTCGCGGCGGGTGCCGCTGGTGCACGTGTCCACCGACTACGTCTTCCCCGGCGACGCCGATTCCCCTTACGAGCCCGCCGATCCGCTCGGTCCGCGCACCGCGTACGGCCGGACGAAGGCGGCGGGCGAGGACGCGGTGCTCGGCTCGGGCGCCTCGGCCTGGGTGGTCCGGACCGCCTGGGTCTACGGCAAGCAGGGCAACAACTTCGTGAAGACCATGGTGTCGCTGGAATCCTCGCGGGACACGCTGTCCGTTGTGGACGATCAGCGGGGCACGCCGACCTGGTCGGCCGACCTCGCCGCCGGCCTGGTCGAACTGGCGGGCGCGATCGCCGGCGGCCACGGCCCGGCCGCGCGCGTGCTGCACTGCACGGGCGGCGGGGAGACCACCTGGTTCGGCTTCGCGCAGGCGGTCTTCCGGCACCTCGGCGCCGACCCGGCCCGGATTTCCCCGTGCACCACGGAGGAATTCCCCCGCCCGGCGCCGCGCCCGGCCTATTCGGTGCTGTCCGGCAAGTCCTGGCAGGAGGCGGGCCTGACCCCGCTGCGCTCGTGGGAAGAGGCGCTGGCCGCCTACTTCGCCGCGTAGGCCCGGCTGCGAACGGACCGGGCCTCGAGCGCCGGGGTGGTCAGCGCGCCGCGGCCTGGCGGTAGGCGTCCACGGTCTTCTCCGCGCACAGCCGCCAGGTGTAGCTGGCGGCGTGCGCGCGCCGGGACATCGACGTCGAGGCGGCGTGCGGTTCCGAGACGGCGGCGCGCAGGCCCTCGACCAGTGCGTCCACGTCCTGGTACGGCACCAGCCGGGAGTAGCCCCCGGAGACCTCGGCCAGCGCGGGGATGTCGGTGCAGACCACCGGGACATCACACGCCATCGCCTCCAGCACGGGCAGGCCGAAGCCCTCGTCCCGCGACGGCAGCACCAGTGCCGCGGCCCCGGCGACGACCGCGCGCAGGTCGACCGGCGGCAGGTAACCCAGGTGCAGCGACCGGTCCGACAGCTCGAACTCACCCGGCCCGGTGAACACCAGCGGCGGCAGGTCGGGGGCGGCGCCGTGGGCCGCCACCAGCCACGGCAGGCCCTTCCGCGGGCCCGCCGCGCCGACGAAGAGCAGGTACTCCGCGGGCAGCCCCAGCCGCTCGCGCTGCTCCTTCGACAGCGGCCGCGCGGTGAACCACGCGGGGTCCACGCCCAGCGGGGTCACCACGATCTTCTCCCGCGGCACGTCGAGCCGGGCCACCACGGCGTCGGCGACGGCGGCGGTCGGCGTGCAGATCACGTCGGCGCGGGCGGCACCCCGGCGCACCAGCACCGGCAGATCGGCGTCCGACGGCGAGAGCTCCGCCGGCGCGTCGAAGAACGCCAGGTCGTGGATGGTCAGCACGCCGGCCGCCCGCGCGATGCCCGGCAGCACGAAGTTCGTGCCGTGCACCACGTCGGTCGAGCCGGCGAACAGCTCGACCGGCGGGAAGTCGCCGCGCAGCCACGACCGCCGCAGCAGCCGCGCCGCCACCGGCATGCCCCGCGCCCGCACCCCGTGCGGCAGCACGTGCCGCAGCCGCCGCCAGCCGCGCAGGGTGAACGCCACCGCCCGGGTGTCCACAGTGGACAAGGAAGCCAGTTCCTCGGACAGCGAAGCCACGTAGTGCCCGATGCCGGTCCGGACGCCGAGCAGGGGGGTGCCGTCGAGCAGGACGCGCAGCGGCCGGTCAGCCATTGCGCCTGGCCACCTTCAGCACCCGGCCGCCGACCCGCCTGGCCAGTTCCCGCACCCCGCCGTCAGCCAGGTACTCCTTGACCAGCGCCAGATCGCGGCGGAGCACCTCGGTGCCGCGCAACGGGTCCGACGGCGCCAGATCGCTCGCCCCGGGCAGCCGGTCGGCGGCCGGCCGCGGGTCCCGGCAGAACTCGACCAGCGGTTCCAGCGCCCGCGGCCACGCGTACCGCTGCGCCACCTCGGCGATGCGCTCCCGGGCCCCGTTGACGAACTCGGTGTCGTACAACGCCTTCTCCAGCGCGTCCGCCAGCGCTTCGGCGTCTTCGGCGGGCACCACCACACCGAGCCGTTCCGCGCGCACCAGGTCGGCGAAGGCGTCGCCGTCGGTGGTCACGATCGGCAGGCCGGACCACAGGTAGTCCAGCACCCGGGTGCGGAAGGCGAAGGTGGTCTCCACGTGCTCGTAGTGCGTGGTGACCCCGCAGTCGGCGTCGAGCAGCCAGTTCTGCCGCTCGCCGTAGGGCACCCACTGCTCGTTGAAGAACACGTGCTTGCCGGTCAGCCCGAGGGAGTCGGCCAGCCGGATGGTGCGGGCGCCGATGTCCATCTCGGCGACCTCGGGGTTCGGGTGCTTCATGCCGAGGAACACCAGCCGGACGTCACCGCGCCGCTCACGCAGCCGGTCGATCGCGCGCACCAGGGTCAGCGGGTCGAACCAGCTGTACACCCCGCCCGCCCACAGCACCACGTGATCGGTCCCGGCGATACCGGGCAACTGCGCGCGCAGTCCGGGCCCGGTGCGGCGCGGGGGTTCCGGCGGCAGGCCGAACGGCACCACCGACAGCAGCGACTGCGTGGTCGGGTCGGCGTCGTAGAGGCGCGGCGAGAGGCGGCCCATCGCGGCCAGGTGGCCCAGCCAGAACAACCGCTGCCGTTCCGAGGCGCACAGGAAGAAGTCGCCGCGTTCCAGCTGGGCTGCCAGCACCTTGGTCACGCCGGCGAGATCGGCGGCCCGCTTGTCGTCGGGCACACCGCGGCCCTGCTCCAGCAGTTCCAGGTGCATCGGGTCGTAGAGGTCGCAGACCACGATCTTGGCCGAATCGGCCTTCTTCAGCTGGGGCGCCATTTCCAACACGTGGCCCTGCAGGATGACGATGTCCGCCCACTCGACCGGTTCGGTCAGGTCGCGCCGCGTGGCCGCGCTCACCGCGAACGGCGCGGGCGGCGGGTCGGCCAGCGGGTTCACCGTGACCAGCCGCACCTCGTGCTCCCCGGCCAGCGACGCGGCGATGTTCCAGGCGCGGATCGCCGGGCCCGCCATGCGCTCGGTGAGCGCGTCGCCGGTGATCACCAGCACCCGCCGCCGCTGCCCGAACACCTCCTCGATGCCGAACGCCCTGACCAGGACCTCGTGTGCGTCGAGGTAGCGCGGCAACGGGTACGCGGGCTCCAACGCCTTGCGCAGCAACGGAATCAGGTCGGCGTCGGTCCGCACGCGCGCGGCCTGCTCGACGGCCCGGGACGCGGCCAGCGACGGCATCAGCTCGACGAACTGGTCGATCGCCAGCACCCCGGCCAGCGAGGTGCGCGGAACGGCCACCGGCCCGGTCTCCACCGGGCCGACGCCGCGCTGCAGGTCCAGCTGGGTCGCGTCGAGGTCACCGCGGGCGGTCGCCCGGCGGACGGTCAGCGCCAGCGCCGCGGGCAGCACCTTCGCCAGGGTCTGGTCGGAGAGGTTCTTGTACAGCGCGGCGAGCGCGTTGCGCTCCAGCAGGAAGGTCTCGCGCCCGGTCTCCGCCGCGTCGACCGCGTCCATCGTGCCGTGGTGGCGGTGGTAGGCCAGCGACTCCGGCACGTAGCGCACCCGCCAGCCACGCAGGTTCATCCGCCAGCCGAGGTCGACGTCCTCGTAGAACATGAAGAAGCGTTCGTCGAAACCGCCCAGCTCGGTGAACACCCCGGTGCGCACGAACAGCGCCGAGCCGGTGCCGAACAGCACGTCCTTGGCGACCTCGTGCTCGGCGGGCGGCACGTCGGCCAGCGGGCCACCGGCGTGGCGCTTGTAACCCATGCCGAACCAGGTCAGCCCGCCGTCGACGAAGTCGGCGCCGGTGCCGTCCCAGTCGAGCACCTTGCTGGCCACCGCCCCCACCCGAGGATCGGCCGCCAGCTCGGCGACCGCGGCCCGCACCCAGCCGCGGTCCGGCCTGGCGTCGTTGTTCAGGAAGGCGAGCACGGTGCCTTCGGCGTGCTTCGCGCCCAGGTTGCAGCCGCCGGCGAAGCCCAGGTTCTCCGCCGATTCGACCAGCTTCACCCCGGGCACGGCGGCGCTGATCCTGGCCGCGTCACCGGTACCGGAGGCGTTGTCCACGCAGATGACTTCCAGGCGCGGGTAGTCGACCTCGGCGAGGGAGCGCAGGCAGGTGACGGTGTCGTCGGCGCCCCGGAAGTTGACCACGATCACCGAGACCAGGGGCAGCGCGCCTTGGGTCAACGCCTGACTCCTTCGCGTTGGGGTTTCCGGAAGCCTAACCGCCGCTCCAGCGCTGCCAGACCGCGCCTCGGGCGATCGTGGCGCGCGCGCCGATCCGCCGTCGCGCCACCAGCGTGCCCGCCATCCGGAGCAGCACCCCGCCGAGCACGCGCAGCCGGAGGCCGAGCCGGAAGTTGGCCGCGTCCGGCACGTCCCGCTTGACCGGGAGCAGTGCGGTGATCGCGGCGAACCGCGCCAGCTCGCGCAGCGCCACCCCGGCCGGGGCGCAGCGCAGCAGGGTGAGCAGGCGGTTGCGCTCGTTCCAGCGGTGGAAGGCGGGGGAGCCGGGGCGGGTGCTGGCGCCGTGGAGGTGCCGCACCTCGGCGGGCGAGCCGAGCACGCGCCAGCCCGCCAGCCGCAGCCGCCAGGCGGTGTCGGTGTCCTCGTAGTAGCAGAAGAAGCTCGACGGCACCCCGCCGGCGGCCCGCAACGCCGGGGTCCGCAGCAGCACCGCACCCCCGCAGAAGCCGAACACCTCGGCCGCCGGATCGGTGCGGTCGGCGCCGTGGCCGTCGGCGGTCAGCCGGACGCCGGTCGACTGGGTGGTGCCGTCGGGCAGCACCAGGGTCGAGGTCACGGCCGCCGCGTCGGGGGCGGCGCCCAGCGCGTCCTCCAGCGCGGCGAGCCAGCCGGGGCCGGGGGCGGCGTCGTCGTTCAGCCAGGCCACGAACGGGGTGCCCACCCGGGGCAACGCCGCGTCGAGGCCACCGGCGTACCCGGTGTTGCGCGGCAGCCGCAGCACCTCGGGCCGCGACGGGTGCGCGGCGAGCAGCTCGGCGGTCCGGTCGTCCGACGCGTTGTCCACCACCAGGGTCCGATGTGGACGATCCTGGGCGGCCAGCGCGTCCAGGCAGGCGCCGAGGTGCCCGGCGCCGCGCCAGGTGACGACCACGACCGTGCTGCGGGGCGGGGAGGACACGCTGAGCACAATAGGCGGGTGCCCGAGCTGGTGGTCATCGCGGAGCAGTTGCTCGCGCCCGTTCCCGGGGGGACCGGGCGCTACACGGCCGAGCTGCTGCGGGCGCTGGCCGCGACCGCGCCACCCGGCTGGACGCTGTCGAGCGTGGTCGCGCGGCACGCCGACGCCGGCGCGGCCGAGGTGCCCGGCGTCGGGGGGCCGCGGCGGCTCGCGCTGCCGCCGAGGGCGCTGGCCGCCGCGTGGCAGCTGGGCCTGCCCTGGTGGCCGGGTGGTGACGTGGTGCACGCCACCACCCCGCTGGCCCCGCCGCGGGCGCCGCGGGGACGGCGGCTGAGCGTGACCGTGCACGACACCGTGCCGTGGACGCACCCCGAGACGCTCACCCCGCGTGGGGTGTCCTGGCACCGGTCGATGGTCGCGCGGGCCGCGCGCCGGGCGGACGCGCTGGTCGTGCCGACCCGGGCGGTGGCCGACGACCTGGCCGCGCGGGTGGCGGGCAAGGTGCCGGTGCACGTCATCGGCCACGGCGTGACCGAACTGCCGGACGAGCCGGTCGAGCTGGACCTGCCCGCGGAGTACGTGCTCGCCATCGGCACGCTCGAACCGCGCAAGGGCATCGCGCTGCTGGTCGAGGCGATGGCCCGGGTCGACGGCCCGCCGCTGCTGCTGGCCGGGCAGCCCGGCTGGGGTGGGCTCGACCCGGCCGAGCTGGCCCGCCGGCACGGCCTGCCCGCCGACCGCCTGCGGGTGCTGGGCCGCCTGTCCGACGCCGAGCTGGCGGCGGTCCTGCGCGGGGCGTCCGTGCTGGCCGTGCCGAGCCTCGCCGAGGGGTTCGGGCTGCCGGTCCTGGAGGCGATGGCGGCGGGGGTGCCGGTGGTGCACTCCGCCGTGCCCGCACTGGCCGAGGTGTCCGGGGGTGCGGCGAGGGTGGTGCCGTGCGGGGAGGCCGGCCCGCTGGCCGACGCGCTGCGGGAGGTGCTCGGGTCGCCGTCGCTGCGGGCGACCATGCGTAGTCGTGGCCTCACTCGATCGAGTGAATTCGACTGGCTGACAGCCGCCAGAACGCTCTGGTCAGTGCATACGGCGGAAGGGACCGGGGCGCCGGCCGAGTTTGGTGGTTCCTGACCCCGCGTTCGTTGAACGGCCGTACGCTGCTGGGCGTGGTACCAGGTGAACCTCGTGTGCTGATCGACGCCACCGCCGTGCCCGCGGACCGCGGGGGCGTCGGCCGGTACGTCGACTCGCTGGTCGCCGCGCTGGACGCCGACGGCGCCCCGATCTCGGTGGTCTGCCAGCCCCGCGACTTCCGGCTGTACTCGCAGCTCGCGCCGGGCTCCCGGGTGCTGCCCGCCACCGAGTCCACCTCGACCCGCACGGCCCGGCTGACCTGGGAGCAGACCAACCTGCCGATGCTGGCCAGGCGGCTCGGCGTGGACGTGGTGCACTCGCCGCACTACACGATGCCGCTGGCGCTGAACAAGGCGTCGGTGGTGACCCTGCACGACGCGACCTTCTTCACCGACGCGGTGCTTCACTCTTCCGTGAAGGCCCGCTTCTTCCGGGCGTGGACGGTGGCCGCGTTGCGGCGGGCGTCGCTGTGCGTGGTGCCGAGCGAGGCCACGGCGGCCGAACTGGCGAAGGTGACCCGCGTGCGGGCGTCCGAGCTGGAGGTCATCCAGCACGGGGTCGACGTCGAGCGGTTCCACCCGCCGTCACCGGAGGAGGTGCGGGCCGCCCGCGAAGCGATCGGGCTGGGCAGCACGCCCTACATCGCCTTCCTCGGCGCGCTCGAACCCCGCAAGAACGTGCCCGCGTTGATCCGCGGTTACGCCAAGGCGATGGCCGGGCGGGCCGAGCCGCCCGCGCTGGTGCTCGCCGGGCAGCCGGGCTGGGACACGCAGGTGGAGAAGGCGCTCGAAGGCGTGCCCCACCGGCTGCGGGTGATCCGGGCCGGTTACCTGCCGTTCGGCACGCTGGCCGGGTTCCTCGGCGGTGCCGAGATGGTCGCCTACCCCAGCCTCGGCGAGGGCTTCGGGCTGCCGGTGCTGGAGGCGATGGCCTGCGGCGCGTGCGTGCTGACCACCCGGCGGCTGTCGCTGCCCGAGGTCGGCGGGGACGCGGTGGCCTACTGCGGGGTCGGCGCCGGTGACGTGGCGGCGGCGATCGGGGAGCTGCTCGACGACCCGGCCCGCCGGGCCACGCTCGCGGCCGCGGCGCAGCGCCGGGCCAAGGAGTTCTCCTGGGCGGTCACCGCCGAACGCCACCGCGAGGCCTACGGCCGGGCGTGGCAGAGCTGGCGCTCGCGTGGGGCGCCCCGGTAGCGCTGGGTGAGCAGGGCACAATGTGGTGTCGTGCACTCCAAGTATGGCGATGAGGTCGCCGTCGTGGTCGTGACCTACTTCCCCGGCGAGACCCTGGAACCGTTCCTCGACACGCTCGAAAAGGCCACCACGCGCGAGGTGAAGGTGGTGCTCGCCGACAACGACACCGACGCCTCGGACACCTCGCTGGACCGGGCCGCCGAGCGGGAGAACGTGCACCTGCTGCGCATCGGCGAGAACCTCGGCTACGGCCGCGCGTGCAACCGCGGTGTGGCCGAACTGGACGACCGGTACGGCTGGATCGTCATCGCCAACCCCGACCTGGAATGGCACCCCGGCGCACTGGACGAACTGCTCTCGGTGGCGGAGCGCTGGCCGCGCGGTGGCGCGTTCGGCCCGCTGATCCAGGAGCCGGACGGCACGGTCTACCCGTCGGCGCGGCTGCTGCCCTCGCTCGGCCGCGGCATCGGGCACGCGGCGCTCGGCAAGGTCTGGCGCGGGAACCCGTGGACCAAGCAGTACCGGCAGGAGACGGCGAAGCCCGCCGAACGCACTTCGGGCTGGCTTTCCGGGTCGTGCCAGCTGATCCGGCGCGAGGCGTGGGACTCGGTCGACGGCTTCGACCCGCGGTACTTCATGTACTTCGAGGACGTCGACCTCGGTGACCGCCTCGGCCGCGCGGGCTGGCTCAACGTCTACGCGCCCTCGGCCTCGGTGATGCACATCGGCGGCCAGGCCACCAAACGCGCGTCGGCGAAGATGCTGGCCGCGCACCACAAGAGCGCCTACCGCTACCTGGCCGACCGGCACCGCGGCCCGCGGTGGCTGCCGGTGCTGGCGCTGGTCAAGCTCGGCCTGGCGGCCCGGCTGAAGCTGGCCACCCTGCGGGACGGCTGACGCCAAGCGGGCTTGGCTTCCGCCGAGGGGCGGCTGCGCCGGCGCGCCCGTCTGGTTCGGCGGCGTGCTGCGTTCATCGGCCAGGGTTTTCGGTCTTGCTGTGGGTTGGCGGAGGCTGACGGTCTGGCCTCGGGTGGGGTGGCGAGATGTCTGGCGTGGGCTGTTCGAGCAGCGGTGGGTTGGCGGAGGCTGACGGTCTGGCCTCGGGTGGGGTGGCAAGACGTCCGGCTCGGGTCGTTCGAGCACCTGCGGGTCGGCGGGAGCCGGGGTTTCCCTAGATCCCGTCGAGGCGGCGCGAGAGGTTCGAGCGCTTGGTCTGGGTCGTGGTCGGGATCAGCCCGCCCACGTCCTGCTCCTCGATCACCGGCTCGGCGGGCTGCGCCTCGAACAACGAGGGCACCGGCATCGGCCGCGTCGGGCGGTGCCCGCGCGGGGGCTCCAGCCGCGAGGTCGGTTCCGGGCTGGCCAGGTGGTGGTCGTTGGCCTCGATCGTCGCGGCCGGGACCTTGGTGGTGCTGTCCGGGTCCTGCGCGTCGATGTCCGCGACCACGGATCTCGGGATCTGCTGGGTGTTCGCCGCGTCCATCGGCGAAGTGGCGTCGTCCGGCGTGACCACGAAGGCCCCGCGGGCCCGTGCCCGAGAAAGCAAGGCGTCCGCCCGATCGCGGGGGTCCATCCCCTCGGCCTCCCGATCAACCCGAGGCCCTCTCCAACCGGGGCCGCCTGTGTGCTGTCTAGGGTAGGCCCTCCGGGCCGCCCGCGTCAGCGTTTCCGGCGGTTTGTCACCAGGTGTTCGAAGAAGCCGGAGGAAGGGATGCGTGAATGACTGCCGCGCCGGAGGTCGATGCCGTCGTTCTGGTCGGTGGCAAGGGCACGCGGCTGCGGCCGCTGACCCTGTCCGCACCGAAGCCGATGCTGCCCACCGCGGGGGTGCCCTACCTTTCCCACCTGTTCTCCCGCATCCGTGAGGCCGGGATCACCCACGTCGTGCTCGGTACCTCATACCGGGCCGAAGTGTTCGAGGCGCACTTCGGCGACGGGTCCGCGGTGGGACTGGAACTCGAATACGTGGTGGAGGAAACACCGCTGGACACCGGTGGGGCGATCCGCAACGTCCACGACCGGCTGCGCGCCGAGAACGCGGTGGTGTTCAACGGCGACATCCTCTCCGGCGCGGACCTCGGCGCGCTGGTGGGCACGCACCGGTCGACCGGCGCGGACGTCACCCTGCACCTGCAGCGGGTCGACGACCCCAGCCGTTTCGGTTCGGTTCCAACGGATTCCGAAGGCCGCGTCACCGCGTTCCTGGAAAAGACGCCCAATCCGCCGACGGATCAGATCAATGCCGGGTGTTATGTGTTCAAGCGCTCCGTCATCGGGTCGATTCCGGCGGGTCGCCCGGTTTCGGTGGAACGCGAAACCTTTCCCGGCCTGCTCGAAGCCGGGGCGCACATCCACGGTTTCGTGGACGCGTCGTACTGGCTCGACGTCGGCACCCCGGAAGCGTTCGTCCGCGGTTCCGCCGACCTGGTGCGCGGGATCGCGCCCACCTCGGCGCTGCCGGGCCCGGTCGGCGACGCGTTGCTGCTGGACGGCGCGAAGGTCGCCGAGAACGCTTCGGTGACCGGCGGTTCCACGCTCGGTGACGGTGCGGAAGTCGGGGCGGGCGCCCGGGTCTCCGGTTCGGTGCTGTTCGACGGCGCGGTGGTCGGTGACGGCGCGGTGGTCGAGCGCTCGGTGCTCGGCAGGGGCGCGCGGGTCGGGGCGGGCACGGTGTTGCGCGGGGTGGTGCTCGGGGACGGCGCGGTCGTCGGCGCGGGCTGCGAGCTGCTCGACGGCGCCCGCGTCTGGCCCGGGATGACCATCGCGGACGGGGCCGTGCGATTCTCGAGCGATGCCTGACACACGCCGCTGGCGCCCGCCGTACGCGCTGGACCTCAAGCGCGTGCTGGCGCCGTTGCGGCGTGGACCGGGTGATCCGACCGTGCACTGGGACGCGCCCGGCCGGGTGTGGCTGACCGCGAACACCGCGGACGGCCCCGGCACGCTCGGCCTGCGCCGCCTGGCCGACGGTGAGGTGGAGGCCGTGGCGTGGGGTACCGGTGCGGCCGTGCTGCTCGACGGTGTGCCCGCCCTGCTGGGTGCCTTCGACGACGACACCGGTTTCGTCGCGCACCACCCGGTCGTCGCCGACGCCCGGCACCGGCGGCCGGGCCTGCGCCTGCCGTCGACCGGGCGGGTGTGGGATTCGCTGGTGCCCGCGGTGCTGGAGCAGAAGGTGACCGGGATCGAGGCGCACCGGTCGTGGCGCGAGCTGTGCCGGTGGTTCGGCGAGCCGGCCCCCGGTCCGGCGCCCGCCGTGCTCCGGGTGCCGCCGACCCCGGCGGCCATCCGGTCCATTCCGGACTGGAAGTGGCACCGGGCGGGCGTGGACCTCAAGCGCCGCACGGCTTTGGTCGCCGCCGCGGGGGTGGCCCACCAGCTGGAGCGGGCGGCTTCGCTGCGCGGGCCCGAGGGCCGGGCGCTGTTGCGCGAGGTGCCCGGCATCGGCGTGTGGACCGCCGCCGAGATCGCCCAGCGCGCCTGGGGTGATCCGGACGCGGTCAGCTTCGGCGACTTCCACATCCCGTCGATCGTGGGTCACGCCCTGGTCGGGCGCGCGCTGGACGACCGGGGCATGGCGGAGGTGCTGGCCCCGTACGCCCCGCACCGGCAGCGGGCCGTGCGCTACCTGGAAGCCGCCGGGGTGACGCGGCCGCGGTTCGGCCCGCGCATGCCGATCCGCGACTACCGCGCGATGTGAGCTAGCGCCCGCCGTACGGGGGCTGCTGGTTCGGCGGGTACTGACCCGGCGGGTACTGCGGCGGGTAGGGGTACTGCTGCATCACGCGGGCCTTCTTCTTCGAGCTGTTCGACACCAGCACGACGGTCAGCACGATGCCGCCGACCACCAGGAACACCAGCACCAGCAGGATCAGCAGGGAAACCATGGGCTCTCCTCCGAACGGTCGGCCCGAGCCTATGCGGTGACCGGCTACCGCGCGGGACGCGGGGTGAACCGCGCCGCGGCCGGGGCACCGGCCCCGCCGCCGTCCAGCGCGGCGGACACGATCGACAGCGCCTCGCCCTGGCTGAGCCCGAGCTTGCGCACCACGGCCGCGTACTCCGCCGCCGCTTCCTGGGCGCGGCGGCGGTTCTGGTCACCGGAGGCGCCGACGAAGCTGCCCGCCCGGCCGCGGGTCTCGATCAGGCCCGCTTCCTCGAGTTCGCGGTAGGCCCGCGCGATGGTGTTGGGCGCGATGCCGAGGTCCGCCGCGAGCTTGCGGACGGTGGGCAACTTGGTGCCGACCGGCAGCGTGCGGTCGTTGATCTGCCGGGCGAGCGAGGAGCGGACCTGCTCGTACGGCGGCACGGGGGAGTTGCTGTCCACGCTGAGCATCATGTTGCGACCACCTTACGCCCGGCCCTCCGCCAGCCGACGAAGAAGCACGCCAGCGAAGCGACCATCAGCCCGAACAGGGTGAGTTGGACGGCGACCAGATCGGTGAAGTTCGTCGGAATCCCGAAGGCGAGCGCAGCCACCGGAAAGCCCGCGCGGCCCACCTCTTCCGCGCGCAGCCGGTCGTCGACCAGCAGGGAGAGTCCGTCTTCGGCCAGGGCCGGGCGGTTGAGCGCCCGTCTTGCCCGCCAGGCCGTGCCGCCCGCGCCGAGCAGCGCCACCCCGGCCAGCAGGCTGCCTGCCAGTACCTCGCCCACTGCGATCAGGCCGCGGCCGGTCCGAGCCCGCCGGGGTAGGCCAGCACCAGCGCGCAGAGCAGCGGGCCGTTGAGGAAGTCGGTCCACTTCGGCGCGACCGGGCGGGCGACGCGGCGGGACAGGGCCGCCGCGACACGGCGCTCGCCGACCGCCTGCTCGTGGTTGAACCAGGCGAGCACGGCGACGGGGTGAAGCCCAGGAGGAACACGTACCAGGCGCCCGTGGCGCGAACCCCCAGCACGCTGGGCACCACCGGCACCACGGCGATCAGCACGGACGCGACCGGGTGCCTGCCGAGGAAGTTCTGGTGCCGGACAGCTCCCCGCCCGGCCAGCCGCATCGCGACGAACCAGGTCGGCTCGGCGTGGATGCCCTGCTTGAACAGCCACGCCCGCGCGAACGCGAACTGGAACCCGCCCACCGCCGGCGGTGCCGCGAACCCGCTGGTCATGTTTCCCCTGTGTCATTCCCTGTAGCAGGACGATGACACAAAGGTCGACACAAAATCAAGCGTGTTCGACGGCCGCCGCGATCAGTTCGGTCAGTTCCTCGGAACCGGCGGGCAGGGCGGAGATCGGCCACCAGCGCAGGTCGTCCGACTCGGCGCTGCGCACCGGTTCCGCGCCGGGTGGGGCGTGCGCGGTGAACCGCACGTCGAAGTGGCGGGTGGGCACGCCGAGCGAGCAGGTGATCGGGTGCACGTCCAGGTGGACCGGTTCGGTGTCGATGGTCAGCCCGGTGATGCCCGACTCCTCGGCCGCCTCGCGCAACGCGGCCTCGGCCAGCGCGGTGTCACCCGGCTCGCAGTGCCCGCCCAGTTGCAGCCAGCGGCCGACGCGCGGGTGCAGGGTCAGCAGCACCCGTTCCCCGGTGTGGTCCAGCACCACCGCCGAAGCGGTGACGTGCCCGGCCTCGCAGGACCGCGCGCACGCGTCCGCCCTGGCCGCGACAAAGCCCAGGAACGCCTGCCGCAGCGACTCCTGCGCCGCGGTCGGCGCCTTCCAGTTGTCCA
Source organism: Amycolatopsis sp. NPDC045836 (assembly GCF_056431745.1). Lineage (NCBI taxonomy): Bacteria > Bacillati > Actinomycetota > Actinomycetes > Pseudonocardiales > Pseudonocardiaceae > Amycolatopsis > Amycolatopsis sp. NPDC045836. Next base: position 335,627 of record NZ_JBWKKF010000001.1, read on the forward strand.
AAGTGGATAGCGTGTCGGCGTGCAGGCTCACAGTTCGACCAGCCCTTCGGCGAGTTCACGGGGTGGGCGCGGGCCGGACGGGCCGTCCAGCGGGTGCCCGATGGCGACCGCGCCCAGCGGGTGCCAGCGCTCGTCCAGCCCGAGCTGCGAGCGCACCACGCCGGCGGAGAAGATGGTCGAGCCGACCCACAGCGAGCCCAGCCCTTCGGCGGCCAGCGACACCAGCAGACCCTGCACCGCGGCCCCGCCCGCGACGGTGAACATGGTGCGTTCACAGGCGTTGCGGCGGTCGTCGGGATAGGTGTGCGCGCCTTCGGGCACCAGGAACGGCAGCACCAGTTCGGGCGCGGTGAACAGCAGGTTGCCGCGGGCGAGGCGCTTTTCCACCTGTGCCGGGGTGAAGCCGTCGCCTTCGAGGTCGGCGCGCCAGTGCTCGCGCATCGCCGCCAGCAGCGCCTGCCGCTTGCCGTGGTCGCGGATCCAGAGGAAGCGCACCGGCCGCGTGTGGTGCGGCGCGGGTGCGGTCAGCGCGGCGCCGACCGCCCGGCGGATCACCTCCGGCTCCACCGGTTCCTCGGTGAACGCACGCACGGATCGCCGCACCAGCACCGCTTCCCGGCGGCCCTGCGCGATGGATTCGCTGGTGCCCAGGCGGAACAGGTCGTAGTCCGCCGGGCGCACCAGGTCGTGCGCGGTGGACCCGTCGTCCTCGATGCGCAGCCCGCGCACCACCGCCACCGGTGTGCCGCCGAGCTTGCCCTTGACCAGGTCCGCCGCGGCAGCCAGTTCGTCGGCCACGGCGACCTCGGTGACCGCCAGCTCGTTGCCGTGCTCGTCCACCTCACCGGCGTAGGAGTGCAGCACGCGCAGCCCGGACGACCCGATCGCGGCGTCGGTCTGGCCGACCCGCCACGCCCGGCCCATGGTGTCGGTGATCACCACCGCCACCTCCACGCCGAGCCGGTCGCGCAGGCCGTTGCGCAGGGCGAGCGCCGACGCGTCCGGATCGGCGGGCAGCAGCGCCACCTCCCCGGAGTCCACATTGGACGCGTCGACCCCGGCGGCGGCCTGCACCAGCCCGTTGCGGTTCTCGGTGATCACCGTGCGGCCGATCCTGGCCACCACCCGCACCGACTCGTCCTCGATCAGCTTGCGGCGGGCGGCGTCGCGGGCTTCGGGGTCGCGGGGCACGGAGACCAGCCTGCCCTCGATCTTGGAGACCACCTTGCTGGTCACCACCACCACGTCCCCGGACCGCAGCCAGCGGGCCGCGCCGGCGACGGCGCCGGTCAGGTCGTCGCCGGGGCGGAACTCGGGCAGCCCGGTGACCGGCAGGACCTCCAGCTTCGGTGCGGCGTGGTCAGTCAACGTCCACCCCGGCCAGGTCGAGCGCCGCCAGCGCCATCTTGGCGGTGGCGTCCACATCGGACATCAGCAGCGGCACCGGCCGGACCGCGACGCCCGGCACGTCGGCGGTCTCGCCGCGCTGGATCAGCCAGCCGTCGAGCAGGCCCTCCGAGGTCTGGCGCGAACCGTAGTGCCTGCCGACCGCCTGCGCCGAGGTCTCCACGCCGATCGCGGTCAGGCAGGCGTCGGCCATGCCGCGCAACGGTTTCCCGTCGATGATCGGCGAAACGCCGACCACCCCGGCACTGGTCTTGCGCAACGCGTCGCGGATACCGGGCACGGAAAGCACGGTGCCGACCGAGACCACCGGGTTCGACGGCGCCAGCAGCACCGCGTCGGCCTCGGTGATGGCCTCCAGCACCCCGGGCGCCGGGGTGGACTCCTCGGCGCCCACCGCCACGATGGAGTGCGCGGGCAGTTCGGCGTGGTAGCGCACCCACCACTCCTGGAAGTGCAGCGCCTTGCGGCCGCCCTCGGTGTCCGGGTCGTCCACCACCACGTGCGTCTCGACCCGGTCGTCGGTCATCGGCAGCAACCGCGCGCCCGGCTGCCACCGGTCGCACAGCGCTTCGGTGATGGCCGAGAGCGGGTAACCGGCGCGCAGCATCCGCGAGCGGATGAGGTGCGTGGCGATGTCCTTGTCACCGAGGCCGAACCAGTCCGGCTCGGCGCCGTAGGCGGCCAGTTCCTCCTTGACCGCCCAGGTCTCCCCGGCATGCCCCCAGCCGCGGGCGGTGTCGATGCCGCCGCCCAGGGTGTACATGCAGGTGTCCAGGTCCGGGCAGATCCGCAGCCCGTGCATCCACACGTCGTCACCGGTGTTCACCAGCGCGGTGACCTCGTGCGGGGCGCCATCGGGGGCGGGACCGATCGGGGGCAGGCCGAGCGCGGCCTTCACGCCGAGCAGGAAGCGGGCGCCGCCCACCCCGCCGGCTACAACGACAACCTTCACGAGGAGCGATCCTCGCACGAGCCGGTGGCGGGGACCCAGTAGCGGTACCGGTGGTGCTCGGTGAAACCCAGCCGTTCGTACAGGGCGAGCGCCGGGGCGTTCCCCACCGCCACCTGGAGCGCGCACCGGGTGGCCCCGCGCGCGGCCCCCCAGCCGCCGACGGCTCCCATCAACTCGAGCGCGAGCCCGGTGCGCCGGTGAGCCGGGCGGACCGCCAGCCGGGCCACGTGCAGCACGTCGTCCACGACGGCGCCGCGGACCGCGCCCGCCGTCTCGGTCCCGACCTCGACGACCCCGTAGCCGACCGCGGGCGCGGTGGTCAGCACGTGCCGTTGCGCCGCGGTCGGTTCGGTGGTGCCCGCGCACAGTTCCCACCATGCGGACGTCGGCTCGGTGAGCACGCGCGCGGCTCCGCCCGGTTCGCCGAGTGGTCCGACCAATACGGAAACCTCGTGGCCGGCCGGGTGGGCCACGTGCGGCACCCAGCCGTGCTGTTCCAGTGCCCGCTCGACGGCCCCGCCGCGGACCGCCTGCACGGCCGGGTCGAGCCCGTGCGAGTGGGCGAAGTCACAGACGCGGTGCAGCGCGTCGGCCATCGGCAGGCCCGGGTCCCCGATGGCCAGCGCGGTGTTCGCGCGGCCGGTGAAGCCGTCCGCCGCCCGCAGCCACCACCGGCCCAGCCGTTCGCCGGTCACCGGCGGCCAGGCGAGGGCACACTGGAGTTCTAGTGTTTCCGCTGGTTCCACGGGCTGGATTCTGCCCGTGGGCGCCGACCCGAGGAGGAACGGATGAGCGTCTCCCGCAAGGACGACCGGCACAACGAGGACCTGGTCGCCGAGATCGCCGAAGGCTTCAGCAGGGCGGTGCGCGCGAAGCAGCCGGAATCCGGTGAGGGCGGCCAGGACCAGCCCGCTTTTGTGATCACGGGGGACCAGCGGGACCCGAAGCGGAATCGACGCTCCCGGTGACCGGCGTACTCCGGGTATGGTGACTCGGAATCGAGGCGTTCAGGGGGCGGAATAAGGGTCGCCTCACCGCCACGGACACCTCGTGACCGCGTAATGTCGGCCGTGCGGCCAGACCGAACAGACACAAGCAGGAGAGCACTGTGACCTACGTGATCGCCGAGCCCTGCGTCGACGTGCTCGACAAGGCGTGCATCGACGAGTGCCCCGTCGATTGCATCTACGAGGGTGATCGGATGCTCTACATCCACCCCGACGAGTGCGTGGACTGCGGTGCGTGCGAACCGGTCTGCCCGGTCGAAGCCATCTACTACGAGGACGACGTGCCCGACGAGTGGGCCGCCTACACCAAGGCGAACGTGGACTTCTTCGACGAGCTGGGCTCGCCGGGCGGGGCGTCGAAGGTCGGCAAGACCAGCCACGACCCCGCGTTCGTGAAGAACCTCCCCCCGCAGGGCGAATGAGCCGGGTCCCCCTACCCGACTTCCCCTGGGATTCACTCGCCGCCGCCAAGGCGAAGGCGCAGGCACATCCGGACGGTGTGGTCGACCTGTCCATCGGCACGCCGGTGGACCCGGTCCCGGCGGGCATCCGCGACGCGCTCGCGTCGGTCTCGGACGTGCCGGGTTATCCGACCACCCACGGCACCCCGGCGTTGCGCGCGGCGGCGATCGACGCGCTGCGCCGCCGTCACGGCGTGGCGGGCATCGAGCCGGACGCGGTGCTGCCGACGATCGGGTCCAAGGAACTGGTCGCCTGGCTGCCGCGGCTGCTCGGCCTCGGCGCCGGTGACCTGGTGGTCATCCCCGAGCTGGCGTACCCGACCTACGAGGTCGGCACCCTGCTCGCCGGCGCGACCCTGGTCCGCGCCGACGGCCTGACCCAGCTCGGCCCGCAGCGGCCGTCGCTGCTGTGGCTGAACTCGCCGTCGAACCCGACCGGTCGCGTGCTCGGCGTCGAGCACCTGCGCAAGGTGGTCGACTGGGCGCGCGAGCGCGGCACCATCGTCGTTTCCGACGAGTGTTACCTGGCGCTGGGCTGGGAGGCCGAGCCGCTGTCGATCCTGCACCCGTCGGTGCACGGCGGCAGCTTCGACGGGCTGCTCGCCGTGCACTCGCTGTCGAAGTCGGCGAACCTGGCCGGTTACCGCGCCGGGTTCGTCACCGGTGACCCGAAGCTGGTCGCCGATCTGCTGGCCATCCGCAAGCACGCGGGCATGATCGTGCCGCGGCCGGTGCAGGAGGCGATGGTCGCCGCGCTGACCGACGACGAGGCGCTGGCCGCGCAGCGCGAGCGGTACGCCCGGCGGCGCGAGCCGCTGCGGAAGGCGCTCAAGGACAGCGGTTTCCGGATCGACCACTCCGAGGCCGGGCTCTACCTGTGGTCCACCAGGGACGAGGACGCCTGGCAGACGGTGGACTGGCTGGCCGACCGCGGCATCCTGGCCGCGCCGGGCACCTTCTACGGTCCCGCCGGCGGGCGCCACGTGCGCATCGCGCTGACGGCCACCGACGAGCGCATCGAAACCGCCGTCGAGCGGCTCTCGTAGTTCCTCCCGCTTCCTTGACGGGGCACAGTCATGCCCGCAATACTGAATCTGTATTCAGTGAATGGAGATTCAGTATGAAGGTGCTCATCGCGGGAGCCGGGCCGACCGGCTTGACCCTGGCCATCGACCTGGCCCGGCGCGGGGTCGAGGTGCGGGTGGTGGACCGGGCGGAGCAGTTCTTCGCCGGGTCCCGTGGCGACGGCCTGCAGCCGCGCACGCTGGAGGTCTTCGACGACCTCGGTGTGGTGGAAGCCGTGCTCGACGCCGCGATCTCGGTGCCGCCGCCGATCCGGGTCCACGTCGCCGGGGAGTTCATCGGCCAGCGGATGACGTTCGAGCCGCGGCAGCCGACGGCGGACGTGCCCTATCCGAACGGCTGCATGCTGGGGCAGTCGCGGACCGAGGCGATCCTGCGGGAGCGGCTGGCCGGGTTCGGGGTGCGGGTGGAACTCGGCACCGAGCTGACCGGGTTCACCCAGGACGAGGCCGGGGTGGACGCGGAGCTGAACGGCGTCGAGCGGGTGCGGGTGGACTACCTCGTCGGCGCCGAAGGCGGGCGGAGCTTCGTGCGGAAGTCGCTCGGGATCCCGTTCGAGGGCGACACGGACGAGTCGATCCGGATCCTGCAGGGCGATGTCGCCGCCGAGGGGCTCGACCACGACTACGCCCACTTCTTCGGGCCGAGCGCCGATCCGCGGGAGGGCATCATGCTGACCCCGCTGCCCGGTGGGGCGCAGTTCCAGTTCGCCGCCCCGCAGGACGGCGAGCCGACGCTGGCCGGGTTGCAGGCGCTGCTCGACCGGGTGTCCGGCGGGATGGGCATCCGGCTGCACGACCTGACCTGGTCGACGGTGTGGCGGCCGAACGCCCGGCTGGCCGCGCGGTACCGGGAGGGGCGGGTGTTCCTGGCCGGGGACGCCGCGCACGTGCACCCGCCGACCGGGGGGCAGGGGTTGAACACCGGGGTGCAGGACGCGGTCAACCTGGGCTGGAAGCTGGCCGCCGAGGAGCACCTGGACACCTACGAGGCGGAACGCCTGCCGGTGGCGGCCTCGGTGCTGGGGCTGGCCACGGCCACGCTGAAGAAGTACACCGACGGCGACGCCGACGCGCACCGGCGGGGGACGGAGTTCCACCAGCTGGGCATCAGCTATGCCGGGGGGCCGCTGGCCCACGACAACCGTTCGCGGCCGGGGCGGGTGGTCGCCGGTGACCGTGCGCCGGATGGGCCGGTGGACGGGAAGACGCGCCTGTTCGACCTGTTCCGGGGTCCACATTGGACGACTTTGGCGTTCGGCTGCCCGGCTCCGGAGGAGGCGCACGCATACGGCATCACGGGGGAGGCCCTGTCGATCTACGACGTGGAGCCGGGGACGGTGGTGCGGGTGCGCCCGGACGGTTACATCGGCTCGATCACGGCTTGAGTCCAATGTTCGGACGGGTACCTCGGTGATCATGTGGCCGGACGGATCGGCGGAACATAGGCGGGGAGGATTGTTCAACAATCCGAACTCTCCGCCGATCCGTCGAGGCTCAATAGTCTGGGGAGTCGATGAGTCGAATCCTCTTGTTGGATTGTTCAACAATCCAACAAGGTCATTCGTTCGATGTCATGTCTGCCGATTGGATCGGCTCTACGCGCACCTAGGGGATTGTTGAACAATCCCACAAGAGCCCGGTTGACCTTTGTTCCGGGAGTTGCCTGTCGGCTGGATCAAGCCAGCGCCTGCCGGGAGGATCGTTGAACAATCCAGCAAGGAACTGGTTGGCTGCTCGCCCTGGTGACCTGCCTGCCAGCTCGATCAGGCCGACGTCCGCGCAACCCCGAGACTCAGCGTTTGAGCAGCGCCTCAGCCGCCGCGTCGATCTCGGCGACCACTTCCGGCCACACCGACCGCGCCACCGCGCACCGCAGGTTCTCCCGTTCCACCACGCGCCCCGCGATGAACGCGACCGCCGGATCGGCGTCGGCGGCCAGCGTCCGGACGCGCGAAGCGGCCACCACCGCATCCTGGTGGTCCCCCAGCACGGTCTGCAGCCGTTCCGCGGCCCGCACCAGCCCCTTCACCGCCTTCTTCGCCGACTTCCCCGGTGCCGCCGGTTTGGCCAGCTCACCCGCGTACCGCAACCGCTTCCCGTGGATCCGCAGCGCGTGCAGGTCGTCGTGCGGGGGATCCTCCGGCAGGGCCGCCACCGCCTTGGCCAGCTTCCGGTACGGCTTCCGCAGCGCCCCGACCAGATCCACCTCGGCCGCCGGAGCGCCCTCCGGCGCCCCCGGCTCCACCTCGCCCGGCCGCGCCAGCTGCGCCGTCATCGTCAGCACCGTCCGGTACCGGCCCCCGTTGAGCACCCTGGTCAGCCGCCGCTTGGCCTGGCCCCGTTGCGCGACGAACCGCGCGACCAGCTGCCGGGCGGCCAGCTGGTCGGTGGCCTCGAACTCGGCGACCACCTCCCGCAGGTGCTCGATCAGCACGTCGAAGTCCCGCACCTCACCGAGCGCGTTGCCGAGCCAGCCGAGCTCGGCCCGCACCTCCTCCGCCGTCGGGCCGAGCAGCCCGCCGGAGACCTTCAGCACGCTGCGCATCCGCCGGACGGCCACGCGCAGCTGGTGCAGGTGCTCGGGATCGGTGCCCGCGCGGGTGCCCGGCTCGTGCTCGAGCACCACGCGCAGTTGCCGGTCCAGCTTCGCCCGCACGTGCGCCACCGGCGGATCACCCGCCCGCACCTTCGGGGGCTCGGCGGGGAGGCCGAGCTCGACCGGCGTGCTGACCTGGGGGCGAGGAGGCGTCACGGTGGCCATCTGTTCGATGGTAAGCGAATCAGTTCGCGTGCAGCGCCGCGTTCAACTCGATGCCCGACCCGGTGCGCGGCACCACTTCCACCGCACCGGTGGCCGAGTTCCGCCGGAACAGCGCCCCGGAGATCCCGGACAGCTCCCGCGCCTTGACCGTCTTGCCGTCGAAGACCACCTTGGTGCCCGCCGTGACGTACAACCCGGCCTCGACCACCGAATCGTCGCCGAGCGAGATGCCGATGCCGCCGTTGGCGCCGATCAGGCACCGCTCGCCGATCGAAATGATCTCCTTGCCGCCACCGGAGAGCGTGCCCATGATCGAGGCGCCGCCGCCGACGTCGCTGCCGTCGCCGACCACCACGCCCGCCGAGATCCGGCCTTCCACCATGGACGCGCCGAGCGTGCCGGCGTTGTAGTTCACGAAGCCCTCGTGCATCACCGTGGTGCCGGGGGCCAGGTGCGCGCCGAGCCGCGCGCGGTCGGCGTCGGCGATCCGGACGCCGGTCGGGGTGACGTAGTCGACCATCCGCGGGAACTTGTCCACGCCGTAGACGGTCACCGCGCCACGCGCCCGCAGCCGCAGGCGGGTCGCCTCGAAGCCCTCGACCGGGCACGGGCCGTGGTTGGTCCACACCACGTTGGCGAGCAGGCCGAAGATGCCGTCCAGGTTCTGCCCGTGCGGCCGGACCAGCCGGTGCGAGAGCAGGTGCAGGCGGAGGTAGACGTCGTGGGTGTCCGCCGGGGCGGCGGCGAGGTCGCCGATGCGGGTGCGCACGGCGACCACCTCGACACCGCGGTCGGTGTCCTCACCGAGCAGCGCGGCCGCGGCCTCGCCGAGCACCTCGGCGGCTTCCTCCCGCGAAAGCCGTTCGGTGCCGCCGGTGCCCGCCTCCGCCAGCTTCGGCTGGGGGTACCAGGTGTCCAGCACCACACCGTCGGTGCTGATGGTGGCCAGCCCGACGCCGCTGGCCCCGGTGGTCTCGGGTGAAGAGTTCTCGGTCACGGCAGTGACGGTAACCGAGCGGGAGTCACTCTGTCGCCGTGGGCGCTTCCCGCAGGCGTGTACGCACAGTGTCCAGCGCGACCCGCAACTGCTCCAGCTGACGGCTGCAGACGGCCGGTTGAGGTGCGGTTTCCGCCTCGCAACCAGCACCTCGATAGGAGTCGATGCCGGTGCGCAGCTGCTCCCCGGGATCACGGAGAGCGACGAAGTTCTGGGCCAGTTCGTTCACCGTTCCGGTGAAGCTGCCGAGTTGCGTGACGTACTTCTCGCAGAGCCAGTGCTTCTGCTGCTCCGGCACGCGGAAGCAGGGGTCCGCGGTGAGCGCGTTGGCCTTGGTGAGCAGGTCCGCCGGGCTCACCTGGCCGGGCTTCGGCCGGGCGGGCGCGGGGTCTTCGGTGCCGCAGCCGGTCAGCGCCGGCAGGGCGAGCAGGAGCAGTGCGGGGGTGAAACGGCGGGTGCGCACGGGGCCCACCGTACTTCGGTAGGTTGCCGGGCATGGCTTTGGACCTGCGTGCGGACCCGATCGACCTGACCGCGGCACTGGTGGACGTGCCCAGCGAGTCCGGGCAGGAGGCGGAACTGGCCGGTGCCGTGGCGGCGGCGCTGCGCCGGGACGCCCCGCACCTGGAGGTGGTCCGCAACGGCGACGCGGTGCTGGCCCGCACGAACCTGGGCAGGCCGAGCCGGGTGCTCTTCGCCGGGCACCTGGACACCGTGCCCGCCAACGACAACCTGCCGTCCCGCCGCGAGGGCGGGCACCTGCACGGGCTGGGCACGGTGGACATGAAGTCGGGCGACGCGGTGTTCCTGCACCTCGCGGCCGAGATCACCGAGCCGAAGCACGACGTGACCTTCGTCTTCTACGACAACGAGGAGGTCGAAGCCACGCGCAACGGCCTCGGCCGCATCGAACGGGAGCTGCCGGACTGGCTGCGGGCCGACCTGGCGATCGTCGGCGAGCCGTCCAACGCGGTGATCGAAGCCGGGTGCCAGGGCACCATGCGGGTGCGGCTGCCGGTCAAGGGGCAGCGGGCGCACACCGCGCGGGCCTGGCGCGGGAAGAACGCCATCCACGGCCTGGTCGAACCGCTGCGGCGGCTGGCCGAGTACCAGCCGCGCACCCCGAAGATCGACGGGCTGACCTACCGCGAGGGCCTGCAGGCGGTGCGGGTGCACGGCGGGGTGGCGGGCAACGTGGTGCCGGACGAGGCGGTGCTGGAGATCAACCACCGGTTCGCCCCGGACCGCTCCCCGGAACAGGCCGAACAGCACCTGCGCAAGGTCTTCGACGGCTTCGAACTGTCCGTTGTGGACGTTTCGCCGGGGGCGCTGCCCGGACTGGACGCCCCGGCGGCGGCCCAGCTGGTCGAGGCGGCCGGCGGGCAGCCGGTGGCGAAGCTCGGCTGGACCGACGTGGCGCGGTTCTCCGCGCTGGGCATGGCCGCGGTCAACTTCGGCCCCGGCGACCCGGCGCTCGCCCACACCAAGGGCGAGCACGTCGCGGTGGCCGACATCACCCAGGTGACCAAGGTGCTGCGGGCCTTCCTGAGCTAGCCGGTTCCCCACTGCCCCCGGCACCCCGAGTCCGTAAGCTCGGGACGGTGACTGAACGAACTGCAGAGGTGCCCGGCGAGAACTACCCGGAGCACCCGCCGGAGAAGCACCGTGGCCCGGTCGTCCTGCGACGCGGACAGCGTTCCGAGGCCACCACCACCGACCAGCGGCTGCTCGACTCCCGCGGCCCGTCCGACTGGGTGCACACCGACCCGTGGCGGGTGCTGCGCATCCAGGCCGAGTTCGTCGAGGGCTTCGGCGCGCTGGCCGAGGTGCCGCGGGCGGTGACCGTGTTCGGGTCCGCCCGCACGCCGCGTGAGCACCCCGAGTACGAGCTGGGCCGCAAGATCGGCGGTGCGCTGGCCAACGCCGGGTTCGCCACCATCACCGGCGGCGGGCCGGGGGCGATGGAAGCGGTCAACCGCGGGGCCTCCGAGGCGGGCGGGTTCTCCATCGGCCTCGGCATCGAGCTGCCGTTCGAGCAGGGCCTGAACCCGTGGGTCGACCTCGGGGTGAACTTCCGGTACTTCTTCACCCGCAAGACCATGTTCATCAAGTACTCCCAGGCGTTCATCTGCCTGCCCGGCGGCTTCGGCACGCTCGACGAGCTGTTCGAGGCGCTCACCCTGGTGCAGACCAAGAAGGTGACCAAGTTCCCGGTGGTGCTCTTCGGCAGCGACTACTGGGGCGGGCTGTACGACTGGATCGCGGAAACCCTGTTGCGCGAGGGCAAGATCGGGCAGAAGGATCTGGACCTGCTGCACGTCACCGACGACGTCGACGACGCGGTGGCGGTGGTGCAGGAGGCGTACAAGGCATGGGAGGAAGCCCACTAGTGAAGCGGGTCTGCGTTTTCTGCGGCTCCTCGCCCGGCAACCGGCCGGTCTACACCGAGCGGGCCGCGGCACTGGGGGAGCTGCTCGCCGAGCGCGGCATCGGGCTGGTCTACGGCGGGGCGAGCGTGGGCACCATGGGAGTGGTCGCCGATGCCGCGCTGGCCGCGGGCGGTGAGGTGATCGGGGTGATCCCCGGGCACCTGATGACCGCCGAGGTCGGCCACCACGGGCTGACCGAGCTGCACGTGGTGGACACGATGCACGAGCGCAAGGCGATGATGGCCGAGCTGTCCGACGGTTTCCTGGCGCTGCCGGGTGGTGCGGGCACCCTGGAGGAGCTGTTCGAGGTGTGGACCTGGGCGCAGCTGGGACTGCACGCGAAACCGCTCGGCCTGGTGGACGTCGCGGGGTACTTCCAGCCGCTGCGGAAGTTCGTCGACCACATGGTGGACGAGGGGTTCCTGCGGCCGCAGCACCGCGAGATGGTGACCGTGGACGAGGACCCCCGGGTGTTGCTGGCGGCTTTCGCCTCGCACGGTGAAGTTGCCGGCGTCGTCGTGGACAAGTGGAGCGGTCAAACGCCGAACCGGTAGATGTTCGGCAGCCCGGCCACCGGCAGGCACGAGTCCTCGCCGCCGCTGAAGCAGATCTCGGTGCGGCTCAGGTCGATCTGCGCGGGCACGTCGGCGTAGGCCGAGACGTAGTACGAGACGCCTTCGCGCAACCGGGTTTCGGTGGCCGAAGTCGCGCCTTCACGCAGCACCTCGGAATCGGCGCGGGCCTTGGGTTCCGGGGCGAAGCTGCCGAACGCGATGAACTGGGCACCGCAGTCCGACAGCGAGATCGGGGCGCAGACCCCGCTGCTGGGGAAGTGCACCGAGGCGGGCAGCACGGCGTCACCGGTCACCTCCCCGCGCAGCTCGGAGATCCGCAGCACCACCCCGAGCGTGGTGCGGCCGGCGATTTCGGCGCGTCCGCGGAACCGGGTGCTGGTGCCCTGGGCGACGCCCTGCGCGACGAAGGCCGGGGTGCGGTAGTCGGGGCCGCTCGGCGCGGGCAGCGTCCGCACCGGCATCGGTTCGGGGGGCGGCGGCGGGCTCGAGGTGCTGGGCGTACCGGGATCGACGGGGCCGGAGCCGCAACCGGCCAGCAGGGCGGCCACGCCGAAACCGGCCAGGGATCTTCGAATGCGTCTGTGGTCCATGCCGGTGCAGACGGTACCGGCGGACCGGCCGCCGCGGCGTAACGGTTCGGGCGCCATACAGTTGTACTCATGAGTAATCCCAGGACGTGGCAGGAACCGCGCTGGTCCGCCGCCGAGCTCGTGGCGGCGAAGGCGGGCCGCACGGTTTCGGTGGTCCTGCCCGCGCTCGACGAGGCCGGAACGGTCGCCGGGGTGATCGCCTCGGTGCTGCCGCACACGGGTTCCCTGGTCGACGAACTGGTCGTGGTCGACTCCGGCTCGACCGACGACACCGTGGGGGTCGCCGCCCGCGCCGGTGCCAGGGTGGTGCGGCGCGAGGACGTGCTGCCGCACCTGCCGCCGTGGCCCGGCAAGGGCGAGGTGCTCTGGCGGGCGCTCGCGGCCACCAGCGGCGACCTGGTCGTCTACCTCGACTCGGACCTGGTCGACCCCGATCCGGCGTTCGTGCCGTCGCTGCTCGGGCCGCTGCTCACCGCGCCGGGCGTGCACCTGGTGAAGGGCTTCTACCGCCGTCCGCTGCGGCTGGAGAGCACCGGCGGCGGCCGGGTCACCGAACTGCTGGCCCGCCCGCTGCTGTCCGCGTTGCGCCCGCAGCTGGGCGGCCTGGTCCAGCCGCTCGGCGGGGAGTACGCGGCCACCCGCGAATTCCTCGAGTCGGTGCCGTTCGCCGCCGGGTACGGGGTGGAGATCGGGCTGCTGCTCGACGCCGAGGCCCGGTACGGCGTCGACGGGCTGGCGCAGGTCAACCTCGGGGTGCGCAAGCACCGCAACCGGTCACTGCTGCAGCTGGGCGTGATGGCCAGGCAGATCCTCGGCACCACGCTCGCGCGCTGCGGCATCGACCAGGCCGGTGGTGAGCTGACCCAGTTCGTGCAGGTCTCCGGGGAGTGGCTGCCCGACGTCACCGAGGTGCTCATCGCGGACCGGCCGCCGATGCTCGAAGCCGCGCGCCTCGGCGGGGTCGTGGGTGGCCAGCACCACGGTGGCCCCGGGGCACGCCCGTAACACCCCGTCGAGCACCCGCCGGGCGTGCACCGGGTCCAGGCCCTCGGTCGGTTCGTCGAGCACCAGGACCCGCGGCCGGGCGAGCACGGCACGCGCCAGCGCGAGCCGCCGCCGCTGGCCGCCGGAGAGCGTGGTCGCGTCGATTTCCCAGGCGCAGTCCAGGTCCACGGCTTCGCAGGCGCGGCGGAGTTCGGCGTCGGCCGCTTCGGGGGCGGCCAGCAACAGGTTCTCCTTCACGGTGAGCTGGAAGACGTGCGCGTGCGCGGTGGCGCCGCTGACGATCCGGGGGAGCTGGTCCGGGTCGAACCCGCTGAGGGCGCGCCCGTTCACGGTGACCCCGCCCGTCTGGGGTTCGAGCAGGCCGAGCAGCACGTGCAGCACCGTGGACTTGCCCGAACCGCTCGGCCCGAGCAGGGCGACCCGCCTGCCCGGCGGCAGGTCGAGGTCGGCCAGCGGCAGACCGCGGGCGGTGGCCCCGGTGAGCCGCAGGTGCACCGGGCCGTCCGGCACGACGGCGGTGCCGGGTTCGGGAGCGGGTTCGGCCAGCAACGCCCGCAGGCGCCGGATCGACGTCCGGCACTGGACCCACCGCTGGGCGGCGGCGGGCAGCGGCAACACCACCTCGAACGCCGCCAGCGCCCCCAGGGCGAGCGCGGCCGTCAACGGGGTGGGAACTCCGGCGACCAGGCAGATCGCCAGCGTGGTGCCCAGTTGCAGCGCGACACCCGCCGCCGCGAGCACGGGCACCCAGTGGGCGCGTTCGGCGGCGGCCAGGTCGCCGACCGCCTTCGCCGCCGCGGCCAGCGCCCGCCGATCGGCCCCGTGGGCGAGCAGTTCTTCCGCACCGCGGACCAGGTCCACGGCGTGCTCGCCGACCGCGGCCCTGGCCGGCGCGCTCCGAGCCGCGGCCACGGCCGTCAACCGGGCGCAGCACCACGGCAGCACGACGCCGCCGAGCCCGAGCCCGGTCGCCAGTGCCAGCGCGGCGGGCGGGGAGAACAGCGCGCTGACCCCGACCGCGATCGCGCCGGTCAGCGCGGCCACCCCGGCGGGCAGCAGGCACCGCAGCACGGCGTCCTGTGCGGCGTCCACATCGGACACCACGCGGGCGAGCAGGTCGGCGTCGGAGGCCAGCGGGTCCCGGTGCGGCAGCAGCGCGCGGTACACCCTGGCCCGCACCTCGCCGATCGTCGACAGCACGACCCGGTGCCCGGCGAGGCGTTCGGCGTACCGCAGGGAACCCCGCAGCAGCGCCAGCGCCCGCACGGCGACGATCGCCACCGTCAGCGCGGTGATCGGCGGTTGCTCGGCCGCCCGCAACAGCAACCAGGCCGCGAGCCCCATCAGCGCCAGTCCCGCGAGTTCGGCGGCGGTCGCGAGCAGCGCCGCCCAGAGCAGTTTCATGCTTCCTCCCGCAGCAGGCCGTGACGCAGTTCGACCACCCGGGTGGCCAGTGCGGCCATGGCCGGCCGGTGGGCGACCAGCACCGCGGTCCGGCCCTCGGCCAGCCGGGCGGCGGTGCGCAGGACCGCGGCCTCGGTCTCGGTGTCCAGGTGGGCGGTCGGTTCGTCGAACAGCAGGAGTTCGGCGTGGGGCCGCAGGAACGCCCGTGCCAGGCCGACGCGCTGGCGTTGCCCGGACGAGATCCCGGTCGCCCGGTCGAAATCGATCTCGGCGGCTCCGGCGGCGGCGGTGACGTCCCCATCGGCGCCCAGGCTGATGTTGTCCGCCAGGCTGCCCGGGAACACCGTCGGCCGCTGCGGCACCCACGCCAGCCGGGCCCGCCAGGCGGTCAGGTCGAGGTCACGCAGGTCGACGCCGTCGACCAGGACCCGGCCCCCGGTCGGCTGGACGAAGCCGAGCAGCACGGCGAGCAGCGTGCTCTTGCCCGCCCCGCTCGGCCCCACCAGCGCGATGCGTTCTCCCGGCTCGATCGTCAAGTCCACATCGGATAGCGCGTCGTGGTCGCGGCCGGGGTAGCGCACGGTCACCCCGTCGAACCGGATCTCCCCCCGGCCGGGCTGTTCGCTCCCGTTCGGCCGGGCTTCGGGAAGGGCACGCACCTCCGCCAGCACGGCCAGCCCCTCCGCGCTGGCGTGGAACTTGGCGCCCGCCGCCCGCAGCGGCAGGTACGCCTCGGGCGCCAGCAGCAACACCACCAGCGCGGTCTGCACGGTGATGCCGCCGTCGAGCAACCGCAGGCCGACCGGCACGGCGACCAGCGCCACCGACAGCGTCGCGACCAGTTCCAGCACCAGCGCCGAGAGGAACGCCACCCGGAGCGTGCGCATGGTCGCGCTCGCGTGGGCGTCCGCCATGCGGCGCACGGTGTCCGCCTGCGCCTTCGCCCGGCCGAACACCTTGAGCGTCGGCAGTCCGCTGACCACGTCGAGGAAGTGACCGCCCAAAGTGGACAGCAGCCGCCACTGCCGGTCGGTGCGGGCGCGGGTGTGCGCGCCGACGAGGGCGGCGAACACCGGTACCAGCGGCAGCGTGACGGCCACCGTCAGGCCCGCCACCAGGTCCGCGGTGAGCAGCCGCGCCAGCACGGCCAGCGGGATGACCACCGAGCCGGCCAGCTTCGGCAGGTACTCGGCGAAGTAACCGTGCACGCCGTCGATGCCGCGGGTGACCAGGGTGGCCGTGCGCCCGGCGTCGGGGGTGTGCAGCGACCGCGTCAGCACGCGGTTCCGCAGCGTGGTCTTGACCGTGGCGGTGTACCGGTCAGCCAGGGCACCGCCCGCCCGGGTCAGCGCGGTCCGGCCGAGCACCGCGCCGCCGAGCAGGGCCGCCGTGCCCGCCGCCGGTGCGATCAGCAGCCCGGCCAGCAGTTCGGCCTGCACCAGGACGGCGACGGCGGTCAGCGCGGCGAGCACCCCGAGCGCGGCGAGGTACCGCGAGAAGCCGGGGAGTTCCTCACGCAGGCGTGGGTCGATCGGGCGCATTCCCGTCCCCCTCAGAAGTGCAGCAGCGAACGGTCGCCGAGCGGCCACCGGTTCGCCCGCCAGGTCAGCCACTGCACCAGCACCACCACGGCGACCGCGGGCACGGCGACGAAGGTGAGCAACCGCAGCGTCGCCGGGGAGGCCGCCGCCCGGTGCAGGTCCAGCGACAGCAGCAGGTACGGGAAGCGCAGCGTGCCCGCCAGCACCACCGGCAGCACGGCGAGCGCCATCGTCCCGGCCAGCGCGACCCGCGGCGTCCCCAGCCGGGCCACCACCAGTGCGAGCACCGCCGCCGCCAAGACCGCCCACGCCACCCACGGCCGCTCCGCGGTGACCGTCAGCGCCGTCCACCCGGCGATCACCACCACGAAGCCCGCCACCACCGGAACCAGCCACCGCACCAGCCGCCCGGCCCGCACCGCCGTCCCGGCGTCTCCGCGCACCCGCAGGAAAGCCGCGCCGTGCAGGGCGAACAACGCCACGAACCCGAGCCCCCACCCCAGCGAATACGGATCGGCGACGGGCACCGGGCCGGTCGCGGGCAGCCCGCGCACCAGGTTCCCGAAGAACACCCCCCACGACACCGTGGTGACCAGCGCACCAACGGTGACCAGCAGGTCCCAGCCACCGCGCCCGGCCCCCGGTCGCCTGCTCCGCAGCTGCACGGCGGCGGTGAACGCCACCAGCCCCAGCAGCAACGCCACCACGACCAGGTAGTTCTGCCGGAACAGCTTGCCCTCCAGCAGCGGGAAGGCCCCGAACAGCAGGCCGACCGCGGCCACCAGCCACACCTCGTTGCCGAGGAAGAACGGCCCGAACGAGCCGAGCACCCGGCGGCGCCCGGCCTCGTCGCGGCCGGACACCCGCAGCAGCATCCCGACGCCGTAGTCGTAACCGGCCAGCGCGAAGTACCCGGCGAGCAGCAGCCCGAGCAGGCCCCAGAAGAACAGTTCCACGGATCAAACCCCCGAGAGGACGGGCTCCGGGCCACGGCGGGCCAGCCGGGACAGCAGGACCCAGTCGGCGACGGCGAGTGCGGCGAAGAGCGCGGTGAACACGACGAACGAGGTGAGCACCTGACCGGCGCCCAGGTCGGAGACGGCGTCGGCGGTGGTCAGCTTGCCGAACACCAGCCACGGCTGCCTGCCGAGTTCCCGCACCAGCCAGCCGCAGATCGCCGCGACGAACGGCAGCGGGATGCCCCAGACCATCAGGTGCAGCAACGGCCGCACCCGGGAGATCCGGTTCTTCACCAGCAACGGCAACGCGATCAGGGCGGCGAGCAGGAAGAGCTCGCCGATCGTGATCATCAGCCCCAGCGGCAACCCGACCGCGCCGCTGTCGAACTTGTCCGGCTGCACCTCGGAAACCGCCGGGAACTGCGCGAAACCGAAGCCCAGCACCACCGGTACGGCGAGCAGCGTCACGACCACCCCCAGCCGCATCGACCGCAGGAAGAAGTCGACCTCCCCGGTGCGCCGCAGGAAGTGGTGGGCGCTGATGCCGACGACGAACACACCGCCGGTGAACAGGGCACCGCTGAGCACGTGCGGCAATGCGGAAACGAAGGTCGGATTCGTCAGCAGCGCCCCGAAATCGGTCAGCCGCAGCACCCCGTTCTCCTCGACCGAGCCGACCGGGTTCTGCAGGAACGAATTGGCGGCCATGATCCAGAACGCCGAGGCGTACGCGGTCAGCGCGACCAGCCAGATCAACGCCAGGTGCAGCCACTTGCCCAGCCGGTCCCAGCCGAAGATCCACAGCCCGAGGAAGGTGGATTCGAGGAAGAAGGCGACCAGCGCCTCGATGGCCAGCGGGGCGCCGAAGACGTCACCGGCATAACTGGACAAACCACTCCAGTTCAACCCGAACTGGAATTCCATCACGATTCCGGTGACGATTCCCAGTGCGTAGTTGACCACGTAGAGCCTGCCCCAGAACCGGGTCATCCTGGCGAACACCGGCTGCCCGCCGAGCGCGTGGCGCGTCTGCATGATCGCCACCAGGGTGACCAGGCCGAGGGTGAGCAGCACGAACAGGAAGTGGAACGAGGTGGTGGTGGCGAACTGCCACCGCGCGATCGGTAGGGCCTCCATGGTGTCGCAGGCTACATGTAGCTAGGCTACATGTAGCGGCAAAATCTATGAGGTCGGGGAAAAGTCAGGGTCGGCTCCGGTACCTCCCCGATGCCCGCACCAGTAGAGTGCCTATGCATGAAGGCGGACGCGTTGCGCGGACATCTGGACGCCCTGCTGCTGGCCGTGCTGGACGGTCGCAAGCTGCACGGCTACGCGATCATCGAGGCACTGCAGGCCCGCAGCGGCGGCGCGCTCGACCTGCCGACCGGCACCGTCTACCCGGCGCTGCGGCGGCTCGAACGGGCCGGTTTCCTGGCCAGCGAGTGGGACGTGGTGTCCGGCCGGAAGCGGCGCACCTACCGGCTGACCCGCGCCGGGCAGAAGGCGCTCGCCGCCGAACGCGCCGAGTGGCAGCAGTTCACCTCGGTGATCGGCGCGGTGCTGGGAGGGCAGGCATGGCCGGCGCAGGCGTGATCGACCGCTACCTGGAGGACCTGGCCGGTTCGCTCTACGGCTCGCCCCCGCGCAAGTCCGACCTGCTCGCCGAGGCCCGCGACAGCCTCGACGACGCCACCGAGCGGTACCGGTCGGCGGGCTGGTCCGAGGACGAAGCGCAGCGGCGCGCGGTCGCGGACTTCGGTTCGGTGGCCGAGGTGCGCGTGGACTACCAGGCCGAACTGGGGCTGGCGACCGGGGTCCAGGCGCTGCGCTCGCTCGCCCTGGCCCTGCCGCTGATGCACGTGCTGTGGGAACTGACGCGGATGACCACCTTCGGCTCGTGGAGCAATACCGGCGTGGTGCTGCCCGAGTGGTATGGCCCGCTGGCGCTGGCGGTCGACTACACCGGTTACGTGATGGCCGCGGCCGGGTTGCTCGCGCTGCTGGTGGCGCGGGTGCTCTGCCGGTACGCGCGATCGGCGCGGGCCGGGCGCTGGGTTTCGCTGGTGGCGGCCACCGCGGTGGGCGCCGACCTGCTGATCCGGCTGGTGCTGGTGGGCGTGAGCGGGGCGATCGATCCCGGCCTGCTGCTGTTGTCGTGGCCCTGTGCGGTGGTCGGCCTGCTCTCGATGCTGATCAGTGCCCGGCTGGTCGTGCTGGCGCGACGGTCCTGGCGCGCCTGTGTCACGATCGTGGCGTGACCACCGCGCTGATCTACCTCGTCATCATGCTGCTGGTCGCGGCCGTGGTGTTCCTGCTGGCCGCGGTCGTGTTCGGCCGGGGTGAGGAACTGGCCCCGCTGGCGCCCGGCGCGTCGCCGACCCGGCTGCCCGCCGAGGACCTGACCGGCGAGGACCTGCGGGCGGTGCGCTTCCAGCTGGTGCTGCGCGGGTACAAGATGTCCGAAGTGGATTGGGTGCTGCGGCGGGCCGGCCTGGAGCTGGACGAACTGCGGGCGCGGGTGGCGCGGCTGGAGGCGGAGTTGCACGGGCGCCGGGAGGACGCGGTCTGATGCCGGAGCTGGTGCTGTCGGTGGCGGTGGCCGCACCCGCCGGAACGACCTGGCTGGCGCTGACCGACTGGGCGCGGCAGGCGGAGTGGATGCTCGGCACCCGCGTCGAGGTGACCGAGGGCAACGGCCGCAGCGTCGGCTCGCGGCTGGCGGCGTTCACCGGGATCGGGGGTATCGGCTTCACCGACCCGATGGAGATCACCGGGTGGGAGCCGCCGGTGCGCTGCACGGTGCGGCACCTGGGCCGGGTGGTGCGCGGGACCGGTGCGTTCCACGTGCACGCGCAGGGCGCCGACCGGTCCACTTTGGTGTGGTCGGAGCAGTTGAAGCTGCCGCTGGGCCCGCTCGGGCAGCTCGGCTGGCCGGTGGCCAAACCGGTGTTCGCCCTGGGCGTGCGGTATTCACTGGACCGCTTCGCGCGGTTCGCGGAGTCCTATTCGGTGGGGGAGCGGTGAACCTGGTCGGCGAGGACGGTGTTCCCCGGTGTGCGTGGGGCAATTCCGCCCCGGACTACGCCGTTTACCACGACACCGAATGGGGGGTGCCGCTGCGCGGTGAGCAGGCCCTGTTCGAACGCCTTTCGCTGGAAGCCTTCCAGTCGGGCCTTTCGTGGATCGTCATCCTGCGCAAGCGCGAGGCGTTCCGCCGGGCGTTCGCCGGCTTCGACCCCGCCGTCGTCGCGGAGTTCACCGACGACGACGTGGCCCGGCTGCTCGGCGACGCGGGCATCGTCCGCAACCGGCTGAAGGTCCAGGCCACCATCCGCAACGCCAGGGCGGTGGCCGCCCTGGACCAGCCACTGGACGAACTGCTGTGGTCCTTCGCGCCCGACTCGCCGCCGCGACCGGCCACCATGGCGGACGTCCCGGCCATCACCCCGGAGTCCCGCGCCATGGCGAAGGAGCTGAAGAAGCGCGGCTTCGCCTTCGTCGGCCCGACCACCTGCTACGCCCTCATGCAGGCCACCGGCATGGTCGACGACCACGTGGCCGGCTGCTTCCGGGCCCGCTGAAAAAAATTCCGGCGGGTGTGTCGAGATCCGGTGCCCGGCTCCGTCCCAGGGCCGAACGCGGCCAGAATGGGCCGCGACCACCGCGAAGGAGTACCACCATGGCCAAGTACCTGCTGCTCAAGCACTACCGCGGCGCCCCGGCCGCGGTCAACGACGTGCCGATGGAGAAGTGGGCGCCGGAGGAGGTCACCGCGCACATCCAGTACATGAACGAGTTCGCCGACCGGCTGCGGGAGACCGGCGAGTTCGTCGACGGGCAGGCGCTCTCCCCCGAGGGCACCTTCGTCCGGTACGACGGCGAAGGCCGCCCGCCGATCACCGACGGGCCGTTCGCCGAGACCAAGGACCTCATCGCCGGCTGGATGGTGATCGACGTCGACAGCTACGAACGCGCCGTCGAGCTGGCCGGGGAGCTGTCGGCCGCGCCGGGGGCGGGCGGCGAGCCGATCCACGAGTGGCTGGAGCTGCGCCCGTTCTACGGCACGCCCCCCGCCATCACCGAGTGACCCGCGAGATGGACGAAGCACTGGTCCGGGCCCTCACCCCGGGCGTGCTCGGCATCCTCGTCCGCCGCGGAGCCGATTTCGCGGCGGCCGAGGACGCCGTGCAGGAGGCGCTGGTCGAGGCGTTCCGCACCTGGGGGGCCGAGCCGCCGCGGGACCCGAAGGGCTGGCTGGTCACCGTGGCCTGGCGGAAGTTCCTCGACGCGACCCGGGCGGACGCCGCCCGCCGCCGCCGTGAGGACTTCGCCGACTCGGTGGAACCGGAGCCGGGGCCGACGCCGTCCGCGGACGACACGCTCCAGCTGTACTTCCTGTGCGCGCACCCGTCGCTGACGCCGTCGTCGGCGGTCGCGCTCACCCTGCGCGCGGTCGGCGGGCTGACCACCCGCCAGATCGCGCAGGCGTACCTGGTGCCCGAAGCGACCATGGCGCAGCGCATCAGCCGGGCCAAGCGCACCGTTTCCGGCGTGCGGCTCGACCAGCCCGGCGACGTGGCCACCGTGCTGCGCGTGCTCTACCTGGTGTTCAACGAGGGGTACGGCGGTGACGTGGACCTGGCCGCCGAAGCCATCCGGCTCACCCGGCAGCTGGCGGCCGCGATCGACCACCCCGAGGTGGCCGGTCTGCTCGCGTTGATGCTGCTCCACCACGCCCGGCGGGCCGGCCGGATCGCGGCCGACGGCAGCCTGGTGCCGCTGGCCGAACAGGACCGCGGCCGGTGGGACACCACGATGATCGCGGAGGGCGTGGAAATCCTGCAGGCCGCTCTCGCCCGCGACCAGCTGGGGGAGTTCCAGGCCCAGGCCGCCATCGCCGCGCTCCACGCCGACGCGCCCACCGCCGGGGAAACCGACTGGGTGCAGATCGTCGAGTGGTACGACGAACTGGTGCGGCTGACGCCGAACCCGGTGGCCCGGCTCAACCGGGCGGTGGCCGTCGGCGAGGCCGACGGACCACGCGCCGGGCTGGCCGCGCTCGCGGAACTGGACCGGAAGCTGCCGCGGTACACCGCGGTGGCGGCCCACCTCCACGAACGCGACGGTGACCTCGCGACCGCCGCCCGGCTCTACGCCGAGGCGGCGGTGCAGGCGGCCAACCTCGCCGAGCGCCAGCACCTGACGCGGCAGGCCGCCCGGCTCAACGCCCGCTGATCACCGGCCCCGGAAGTCCGGGCGGCGCTTGCTGACGAAGGCGTCGACGGCTTCGGCGTGGTCGGCCGTGCCACCCAGCGCGGCCTGGGCGGCTTCTTCCGCGGCCAGCGCTTCGGCGAGGGTGCTTTCGGCGGCGGCCGAGAGCACCTCCTTGATCTTGGCGTAGGCGACCGTCGGACCCGCCGCGAGCTTCGCGGCCACGGCCTGCGCCCGGGCGGCGAGGTCCTCGTCCGCCACGACTTCGCTGACCAGGCCGAGGGAGAGGGCTTCGTCGGCCTCCACCTTCCGCGCCAGCAGCATCAGTTCCGCGGCGCGCCCGTAGCCGATGAGCCGCTGCAACGTCCACGACGCACCCGAGTCCGGGCCGAGGCCGACGTTGGCGAAGGCCATCAGGAAGTTCGCCGACGACGCGGCGATGCGGAGGTCGCAGGCGTAGGCGAAGGCGGCACCCGCCCCGGCCGCGGCCCCGTTCACCGCGGCGATGACCGGCTTCGGCATGCCGGTGATCAACTCGACGATGGGGTTGTAGTGCTCGGCTACCGTGCGTAGCGGCGACGGGTCGTTCGCCTGCAGCAGCCCGACGTGCTCCTTGAGGTCCTGCCCGGCGCAGAACGCCTTGCCCGAGCCGGTCAGCACCACCGCGCGCACGGTTTCGTCGGCGGCCGCGTCGCGCAGGGCGGCCAGCAGCCGCTCCTTCAGTTCGACGGTCAGCGAGTTGTACGCCTTCGGCCGGTTCAGCGTGAGCGTGCGGACACCGGGTGTGCCGGTGCTGTCCGTGCTGTTGCCGATGAGGAGAACGTCCTCTGTGGTCACTGCGGCTCCTGTGGTTCCTCGGGGTTTCCGACTGGCGAGTCTGGCACTCCGGCGAGCCGCATACCAGCACGGATGATGTGTGAAAAGATCGGTCCGCGCGCGCGGGCGCTCGCTGATGAGGGAGAATGGTTACTACCCGGTTGGCTTTGGCGAGCGCGACCCCGGGCGCGCCGGTGGATACGGAGGGAGCACGCTATGGCGGCCATGAAGCCCCGGACCGGAGATGGTCCCCTCGAAGTGACTAAGGAGGGGCGGGGCCTCGTGATGCGCGTACCGGTCGAGGGCGGTGGGCGTCTCGTCGTCGAGCTCTCGGCCGAGGAAGCGAAGGATCTCGGCGCGGCGCTCCAGGAAGCCACCGGCTGAACCAGCTTCCGGTCCATGCCCCGGTCCCCGTCCGCGGAGACCGGGGTTGACTTCTGCCCGGATTCCGCACTCCTTGGAGGTCGCTGATGGCGCGCGTTCCGTTACCGTCCGTACCCGGCCGGTTGGTCGACATCGAGGTGCTGGACGTGTCCCGGCGCGGTGCGCTGGAGGCCGTGCTGGTGCCGCAACCCGCCGAGGAGGCCGAGCTCGAGCCGATCGCCGGCGTCCGGCCGTCGGCCAAGGCGGGTGAGGTCAAGCTGGTGCCCGGCGACGCCCCGGTGCGCTGGCTGGTCGGCGTCGGGGACGGCGGGGCGGCGAGCTACCGGGCCGCCGGTGCCGCGCTGGCCAGGGCCGCCGACGCCCACGCCGAGCACGAGCCGGTCAAGGCGGTGCAGGTGGCACTGGCCGAGGACGCGACCACCGAGGCCGCCTACGAGCTGGCCATGGGGGCGATGCTCGGCGGTTACCGTTACCGGGTCACCGAGGAGGAGCCGAAGCCCCGGCTCAGGACGCTGCGCCTCATCCCGCGGTTCGAACGCGCCGTGCCCGCGTTCGCCGAAGCCGTCGACCGCGCGCGGACCCTCGCCGCGGCGGCCGCGCTCGCCAGGGACCTGGCGAACACACCGTCCAACGTGAAGGACCCGGCCTGGCTGGCGGGCACCGCCGAGCGGGTCACCGCTGGGCTGCCCGGGCTGACCGCCACCACCCGGGATGAGCGGTGGCTGGCCGAACAGGGCTTCGGCGGGGTGCTCGCGGTCGGCGGCGGCTCGGCCAGCCCGCCGCGGCTGATCGAACTGGACTACCGGCCGCGGGGTGCGGTCAAGCACCTGCTCTACGTCGGCAAGGGCATCACCTTCGACACCGGCGGCCTGTCCATCAAGCCCGCCGACGGCATGCACCTGATGCGCACCGACATGGCGGGTGGTGGCGCGGTGATCGCCGCCGTCCGCGCGATCGCCGCGCTCGGGCTGAAGGTGCGGGTGAGCGCGCTGGTGCCCGCCGCGGAGAACCACGTTTCCGGGTCCGCCTACCGGCCCGGTGACATCGTCCGGCACTACGGCGGCCGGACCACCGAGGTCGGCAACACCGACGCCGAGGGCCGCATGGTGCTCGCCGACGCGCTGGCCTACGGCATCCAGCGGTTCAAGCCGGACGCGGTGGTCGACGTGGCCACGCTGACCGGCGCCATGAAGGTCGCGCTCGGCCTGCGCACCGGCGGCCTGTTCGCCACCGACGACGACCTCGCCGCGCGGATCGCCGCGGCCGGGGAAGCGGCGGGTGAGGCGTGGTGGCGGATGCCGTTGCTGGAGGTGCACGAAGAAGCGGTCAAGGGTGACCTCGGGGACGTCAAGCAGGCCCCCGGCGGTCCCGGCGGCATCACCGCGGCGTTGTTCCTGCGGGAGTTCACCGGCGGGGTGCCGTGGGCGCACCTGGACATCGCGGGGCCGGCGCGGGCGGACCGCACCTACGCCGACGTGGTGCCGGGCGGCACCGGGTTCGCCGCGCGCACGCTGGTCGAACTGGCCGCCGCCTACGCGTGATCGAGCACGTGCGCGCGGAAGGCGCGCGCCGCGGGGGTGAGGTCGTCGCCCGCTGACCAGACGAGCCCGATGGTGCGGGTGACCGGCGGTTCCAGCGGGACCTCGGCGACGCCGGCGGGTGTGCCGGGGGCGAACCGCGGCAGCAGCGCGACGCCCAGCCCGGCGGCGACCAGCCCGCGGACGGTGTCGGATTCCTGCCCTTCGAACGCGATGTCCGGACTGAACCCGGCGGCGGCGCACAGTTCGTCGGTGATCTGGCGGAGGCCGTAGCCGGGTTCGAGGGTGACGAAGGGTTCGTCGGCCAGCTCGGCGGCGTGGACGCGTTCGCGGCCGGCCAGCGGGTGCCCGGCGGGGACGCTCAGGCGGAGTTCCTCGTGGGTGAGGGTGGCGGAGTCGAAGGCGGGGTCCGCGGGCAGCGGGGCGACCAGCGCGAGGTCCAGTTCGCCGGTGCCGAGGCGGTCGAGCACGTCCTGGCGGGAGCCCTGGACCAGGGTGAACCGTGTTCGCGGGTGCTTCTGCCGGAATCCGGCGAGCAGCGAGGGCACCAGGGAGCGGCCGAGCAGGTGGAGGAACCCGAGCACGACGTGCCCGCGGTCGGGGTGGATCTCCTCCCGAACTTGTCGAGCACCGCTCTCCAAAAAGAGCACCGCTCTCTCGGCAGCTTCGGCGAGCAGCAGCCCGGTCCGGGTGAGCCGAATCCCGCGCCCGTCCGGCACGGTCAACGCGGCACCGAGCTGACGCCCGAGCGCAGCCAGGCGACGACTGGCGGTCGGCTGCGGGAGGCCCACCCGTTCCGCTGCCCGGGTTATGTTCCCGGTCACCTTGAGCGCGGCGAGCAGTGCGAGGTCGGGGGCCAGCTCCTGGACAAACCGCTGGTCGGTCCATTCATTCAGCACGGTATCGATGCTCGCATGAAACCGAATTAGACGTATTGATTAGCTCGGCTTAGCTTCGAGGGGTGAGAACCACCGCCGCCCAGGAGACGGCTGCTCGGGAGGTGGCCGCCCGAGAGATGGGCGCCCATGCGACGGCCGCTCGGGAGGGTGCCGCTCGGGAGACTGGAGGCCAAGGGACCGGAGCCCAGGGGGCCACCCAGGGGGCGGCCGTTCGGGAGGCCGCCCGGGAGAGTGACACTCGGGAAGCCGCCGGGGGGACTGTCGCTGGGGAGGCCGCTGCTCAGGCGGACACCGAAGAGGCCACCAACATGGGGACTGCCGATCGGGAGACCGCCACCAAGAAGCGCGTCATCCAAAAGGCCGCCACCAAGAAGCGCGTCATCCAAAAGGCCGCCGCCGAGGAGCGCGCCACCCAGGAGACTCCTGGCAGGAAAAGCGCTGCGCAGAAGGCTGTCGCCGGGGAGCGCGCCAGCCGAGGGATCGCCGCCGACGAGGCTGCCGCTCGGGAGAGCGCCACCCAGGGGCCCGCCACCGAAGAAGCCGCCGCCAAGGGAACTGCCGCCCAGGGAACTGCCACCCAGGGAACTGCCGCCCGGGGGTCCGCCACCGAACAAGCCGCCGCTCAGCAGACCGCCGCCCCCGCTCGACGCGTCACCGTGGCCGTTGCCGCGGCTGGCATCTCATCATTCGCGTTGCTCTACGCGCCGCAACCCGTGTTGCCGCAGCTTGCGGAGCGGTTCGGGCTGGAGCCCGGTGGTGCCTCACTGGCGGTCAGCGTGGCGACCGGCGCGCTGGCGGTCTCGGTCCTGCCGATCGCCACCCTGTCCGAGGTGATCGGGCGGCGGCGGGTGATCCTGGTGTCGGTGATCTCGTCGGTGCTGCTCGGGCTGGCGCTGCCGTTCGCCCCGAACTTCCCGCTGTTGCTGGGCCTGCGGGCGCTGCAGGGGATCGCCATCGCGGGCTTCGCCGGGGTCGCCGCCGCCTACCTGGCCGAACGCCTCGGCAAGGCCGGCGTGGCCGCGGCGGTGGGCGCGATGATCGCCGGGAACACCGTCGGCGGCATGCTCGGCCGGTTGTCCAGCGGGTTCACCGCCGGCTGGCTCGGCTGGCCCGGCGCCCTCGGCCTGACCGCGGCGCTCGCGCTGGTCTGCGCGTTGCTGACCGTGCTCACCCTGCCGAAATCCGACGCCTCACCGGGCAAGGCCCCGCTCAGCGGCCTGCGGGTGGCGTTGTCGAGCCGGGTGCTGCTGGCGCAGTACTCGGTGGCGCTGCTGGCGATGGGCTCGTTCGTCGCGCTGTACAACGCGGCCGGGTTCCGGCTCACCGGCGAACCACTGGACCTGCCGCCCGCGATCGCGTCGCTGGTCTTCCTCGCCTACGCCATGGGCACGTTCACCTCGGGGTACGCGGGCCGCCTGGTCGCGAGGTTCGGCAGGCTCCGCACCCTCTCCGGGGCCTTGGTGACCACCGTGCTCGGCGCGGCGCTGACCGTCTTCGACTCGCTGGCCTGCGTAGCGGTGGGTTTCGTGGTGCTGACCGGTGGCTTCTTCGCCGCGCACGCCGTGGCCAACGGCTGGGCCGCGGCCGAAGCACCCCCGACCGCCCGCGGCCAGGTCGGCGGCCTGTACACGCTGGCGTACTACCTGGGCAGCAGCCTCGGCGGCACCATCGGCGCGACGGTGTACGGGCACGCGGGCTGGGGCTGGCTCATCGCCCTGACCTCGGCTTGGCTGCTGCTCGCCCTGGTGCTCTCCCTGCTGGCTTCCCGCCCCCGCCACGCCCGATCCGCAGCCTGACTGCGGCGCACCCCGCACCTCACCTGGCGGCACGCCCTCACCGCCACCGACGGACGCGCGGCTTGGCCGCCGCTCCTCATGCCTGTCCAGCGCTCCGACCAGCCGACGCGACCAGCCGGGCCGAAGCGGCCCGCCCCAGCCAGCTCGGCTGACCCGGCCTACTCCGGCCGAAATGCTCCTGTCTGGCCAAAGCGGCCAGCCCAGCGAGGCAGCCAGCCCGGCTGAGGCGGCCAGCTCAGCGAGGTGGCCTACTCGGCCAACGCACCTGACCGGCTGATGCGGTCTGCCCGGCTGAGGCGGCCAGCCCAGCGAGGTGGCCCACTCGGCCAACGCACCTGACCGGCTGATGCGGTCTGCCCGGCTGAGGCGGCCTGCTCAGCCGAAGCAGCCAGCCCAGCCGAAGCAGCCGGCCCAGCCAAAGCGGCCCACCGGCCAAAGCACCCACCCGGCTCAAGGCCGCTGCTCAGCCGAAGCGATCAGCCACCCCTCAAGTCGCTGACGCAACCGAAGCCACCAGCAGCCCGCCACCCACCGGGAGCACGGCGGGGACCAGCCGGTCGTCCTCCCGCACCGCCCTGGCCACGTCCCGCATGGCCAGCGTCTCCGGGTCACGCCCGTTCCGCACCCCCGAAAGCAGGTTGTGGAAGGCGATCACCCCACCCGGCCGCAGCAGCTGCACACCCTCTTCGAAGTAGTTCGGGTACTCCGCCCGCGCCGCGTCCACGAACACCAGGTCGTAACCGCCGGCGGTGAGGCGTGGCAGGACGTCCAGGGCCCGGCCCATGATCAGGCGCGTGCGCCCGGGCGGCAGCCCGGCTTCGGAGAACGTCTTGCGTGCCGCCCGGTGGAATTCCGGTTCTATGTCGATCGAGGTGAGCACTCCGTCCTCGGCCATGCCGCGCAGCAGGTACAGCCCGCTGACCCCGACCCCGGTACCGATCTCCACCACCGCCCTGGCCTGCAGCGTCGCGGCGAGGAAGCTCAGCGTGGCCCCGCAGGGCGCACCGACCGGATCGCAGCCCAGTTCGGCCGACCTGGCCCGCGACGCGACCAGGACTTCGTCGTCGGGCAGGTAGCCCTCGACGAAGAGGCCCAGGTCGGCCAGGTGTGTGTCGGAATGCACGCCAGTGAGGTTAGCGGTGCCTGTCGACAAATCAGCGCAGGCCGCCGGGCAGGTCCGCAGATCCACCCCGAGGACTTCTCAGGCTCCTCTCAGCGCCGTCTCACTACAACCATAAGGAAGCCGGACAGACTACGAGCAACGAACCGGGAACACCCTGCGCCGGGACAGCGTTAGGGGGAGTAGTTGGGAGATCAGCCTGATGGAGGTGCCTTCCCCCACGATGCAGAAGAGCACGCAGGTCGAGCCGGTGGCCGTCGACGACGCCGCTGAGACCCCCTGGACGCCACCGTCCTGGGACGAGGTCGTGCGCGAGCACGCCGACCGGGTCTACCGCCTGGCCTACCGCCTCACCGGCAACACCCACGACGCCGAGGACCTCACCCAGGAAACGTTCATCCGGGTGTTCCGCTCGCTGGCCAACTACAAGCCCGGCACCTTCGAGGGCTGGCTGCACCGCATCACCACCAACCTCTTCCTCGACATGGCCCGCCGCCGCTCCCGCGTGCGCATGGAGGGCCTGCCCGAGGACACCGACCGCATCGTGGGCGACGACCCGAGCCCCGAGCAGGTCTACTCCGACACCCACCTCGACCCCGACCTGCAGGCCGCGCTGGACGAGCTCCCGCCGGAGTTCCGCGCCGCCGTGGTGCTCTGCGACGTCGAGGGCCTGTCCTACGAGGAGATCGGCGCCACGCTCGGGGTCAAGCTCGGCACCGTGCGCAGCCGGATCCACCGCGGCCGCCAGGCCCTGCGCGCCTCGCTGGAGCGCGCGCGGGCGATGAAGCGCGAGGCCATCCCCGTGCCGTCCCCCGTGGGGGCACCGGCATGACCGAAGCGCGCGGTTGGGGACTGCCCGAGTCGCACCTGCTGCCCGACGCGGTGGTCGCGTTCGTCGACGGTGAACTCTCCCTCGGCGCGCGGGACCGCGCGTCGAGCCACCTCGCCCGCTGCCCGTCGTGCGCGGGTGAGGTGGCCGCGCAGCGCCAGGCCCGCGCCGAGGTCAAGCGCGCGGACGCCCCCGCCATGTCGGCGGGCTTCCTGGCCAGCCTCCGGGACATCCCCCAGCACACCGAACTGAGCACCACGCCGGACAACCTGGCGATCACCGAGGACGGTCAGCTGGTCGCCATCCAGCGCCCCGACCGGGTGGCCGGTCTGCGTGACGGCTCGGCCCCGCTCGGCTCCTCGGCGCCGCTGGGCAACTCGCGCAACGTGCTCGGCGGTGGCCGGTTCGGCGTCTCCGGGCGGCGGGCCGCGCAAGGCGCCGGGGTGGTCGTGTCCGGGCTCGTGCTCAGCGCGCTCGCCCTGGTGGTCACCTCCGGCACCGACGGCGGTGACATCGCCACCGACCCGAAGCAGGACCCGCTCTCCGGCGTGCTGCCCGCCCAGTTCGGCGCGAACCCCGCGCCCAGCCTGGTGCCGCCGCCGTCCGCCAGCACGACGGCCAGCACGACGGCCGGTGCGACGCCCACCACGTCCGGCGTGCCCGCCGGTCGCTGATCAGGGCGCAACGCCCACTTCACCGGGCGGACGGCAGAATTCGCGGCAAACGTCCGGCGTATTCGTCGCGCCGACGGCCGGTCACGCGTCGAGGAATGAATGAGCCAGCAGCCCAATCCGCAGCAGGACCCGTCCGGCGCGCCGCGGCGCGAGGACCGGCTCGCCCCACGGCCACTGGAGCGCCCGCCGGTGGATCCGGCGCAGGCGTCGGTCTTCGGCAGGCCCCGGGGCGTCGACGGCGCCTTCGACCGGCTCTACACCCCGGATTCACGCAACGGCAAGGCGCCGGTCCAGCTGGCGCCGCCGCCCCCGGAGTCGCTGGCCGAGGCGTTCCGCCGTCCGCCGGAGGCCGCCGGGGTGGTGCTGCAGCGCCCCGCCGGTGACCAGGGCGGCAGCGGCGCCACCGAGCCCGAGGCGCCGCTGTGGTCGAAGCCCGCGGACCCCTGGCGCGACCCGAACGCGGGCGCGTTGCTGGGCGGCCCGGCGGTCGCGACCGGGGAACCGCCGAAGGAAGACCCCGAAGAGCGCCCGCGTGGTGCCATGCTCAGCCTGCCCGAGGTGCTGTTCGGCCGCCGGGTGAAGCCCACCGCGCTGGCGTTGCTCGGTGTGCTGGCGCTGCTGATCGGCGCGGTCGGCGGGCTGGCGGGCTGGTGGCTGTCCGACCGCGGGGACGCGCTGACCGGGGAGCTGAACATCGCCGAGGCCGAGGCGGGCAAGGAGCGCCCGCCGGGTTCGGTGGCCGAGGTCGCGCAGCGCGTGGCGCCGGCGGTGGTGTCGCTGGAGATCCGGATCGGCGAGGGCGGCGGCAGCGGGTCCGGCGTGGTGATCGACCCGCAGGGTTACATCCTCACCAACGACCACGTGGTCTCGATGGCGGTCAAGGACCAGTCCGCGAGGATCACCGCGGTGTTCATCAACGGCGCGCGGGCCGAGGCGAGGGTGGTCGGCACCGATCCGAAGACCGATCTCGCCGTGGTCAAGGTGAACGTGCCGGATCCGGTGGTGGTCCAGATCGGGAAGTCCTCGGACCTCGCGGTCGGCGATTCGGTGCTGGCCGTCGGCTCGCCGCTGGGCCTGGAGAACACGGTGACCAGCGGGATCGTCAGCGCGCTGAACCGGCCGATCGGCATGCCGGGCGAGAACGGCGGCCCGCCGTCGAACTACGGCGCGATCCAGACCGACGCCCCGATCAACCCGGGCAACTCCGGTGGGGCGCTGGTGGATTCGACCGGTGCGCTGGTCGGCATCAACACCTCCATCCTCGGGGGTGGTGAGGGCCAGGGCGGCAACATCGGCATCGGCTTCGCCATCCCGATCGACCAGGCGATCCGGATCAGCCGTTCGCTGATCGAGCAGGGTTCGGTCAAGCACGCCGACCTGGGCCTGAACGCGGCGTCGGTGGCGGCGAACACCTCCGAGGGCGCGCAGGTGCAGAACGTCGCGCCCGGCGGTCCCGCGGCGGCGGCCGGCATCGCGGAGGGCGACGTGATCACCAAGGTCGGCGACCGGATCGTGCGGACGGCCACCGAGCTGACCGTGGTGGTGCGGGAGCACGGCATCGGCGACGTGGTGCCGGTGCAGTTGTCGCGCCAGGGCAGGCAACTGGTGGTCGACGTCACCCTGGGCTCGGACTGACCCTGGGATCGTCACCGGATCGGGCGGTACGCTGAGCTTGGCGCAGTGCACGAGGCGGAGGTCACCGGGTGTTCGAGAGCGTGGGCTGGGGCGAGATCCTCGTCCTCATCGTGGCCGGGTTGTTCATCCTCGGCCCGGAGCGGCTGCCGGAAGCGGCGGCGTGGCTGGGCAAGAGCATGCGCAAGGTGCGTGACTTCGCCAGTGGCGCACGCCAGCAGCTCAAGGACGAGATGGGCCCGGAGTTCGAGGAGTACCGCAAGCCGCTGGAGGACCTGCGGCAACTGCGCAACTTCGACCCGAAGCGCGCCGTCACCCAGCACCTCTTCGACGGCGACTCGGACCCGCTCGGCCTGAACGGCGGCTCCGAGGTCACCAAGCCGAACGGCCACCCGGCCGCCACCTCGTCCTCGCCGGAATCGCTCAAGCCGGGTGAAAAGCCCCCGGTCGACCCGGACGCCACCTGACCTGACCGGGCGGCCCGCGAGAACCGGGGTTACCGCCCCGCCGGAGTCACGTTCAGCATCATGCCCGCCAGCCCGCGCGCCCGGACCGACAGCTTTTCCGCGGCCCCGGTGAGCACCTGAGCGGCGGGGGCGTCCGGGGCGGCCAGCACGATCGGCGTGCCGGCATCGCCCTGTTCACGCAGGCGCGGGTCCAGCGGGACCTGGCCGAGCAGCGGCACGGTGGAGCCCACCGACTTCGACAGCGAGTCGGCGACCGCCTGGCCACCGCCGGAGCCGAAGACCTCCAGGCGCGTGCCGTCCGGCTGCTCCAGCCAAGACATGTTCTCGATCACCCCGGCCACCCGCTGCCGCGTCTGCAGCGCGATCGCGCCCGCCCGCTCGGCCACCTCGGCGGCGGCCTGCTGCGGGGTGGTCACCACCAGGATCTCCGCGTTCGGGATCAGCTGCGCCACCGAGATCGCGATGTCCCCGGTGCCCGGCGGCAGGTCCAGCAGCAGGATGTCCAGGTCGCCCCAGAACACGTCGGCGAGGAACTGCTGCAGCGCGCGGTGCAGCATCGGCCCGCGCCACACCACCGGGGTGTTGCCGGGGGTGAACATGCCGATCGAGATCACCTTCACGCCGTGCGCCTGCGGCGGCATGATCATCGTGTCGACCTTGGTCGGCTTTTCGCCCGCGCCCAGCATGCGCGGCACCGAGTGCCCGTAGATGTCCGCGTCGACCACGCCGACGGACAGCCCGCGCTTGGCCATCGCGACGGCGAGGTTCACCGTCACGCTCGACTTGCCGACCCCGCCCTTGCCGGAGGCCACGCAGTACACCCTGGTCAGCGAACCGGGCTGGGCGAACGGGATGACCGGCTCCTTGGCGTCCCCGCGCAGCGACCTGCGCAGTTCGGTGCGCTGTTCGTCGCTCATCACGTCCAGTTCGACGCGCACGCTCCGCACGCCGTCGAGCTTCTCCACCGCGGCGGTGGTGTCCCTGGTGATGGTGTCCTTGAGCGGGCATCCGGCCACGGTCAGGTAGACCGCGACCGTCACCACCCCGTCCTCGCCGATGGTGACGTCCTTGACCATGCCCAACTCGGTGATCGGCTTCTTGATCTCCGGGTCGTAGACGGTCTTCAGCGCCTCGCGGACGTCGTCGGCGGTCGGGAGCTGTCCAGTGCTGGTCACCCCTCCATGTTACGTATCGGTAGTGCCGGTCCGAGCCCGGCTCTTGCGCGGCTTGGTGTCGAGGTCCTCACGCAGCTTGTCCAGCTCGCCGCGCAGGTAGTCGCGCGTGGCCACCTCGCCGATGGCCAGTCGCAGCGCGGCCAGCTCCCTGGCCAGGAACTCGGTGTCCGCCTTGGTCTGCGCGGCCCGCGTCCGGTCCTCCTCCAGCGACACCCGGTCCCGGTCGTCCTGCCGGTTCTGCGCCAGCAGGATCAGCGGTGCGGCGTACGCGGCCTGGGTGGAGAAGGCCAGGTTGAGCAGGATGAACGGGTACGGGTCCCACCGCAGGGACACCGCGACCAGGTTCAGCGTGATCCAGACGATGACCACCAGCGTCTGCCAGAACAGGTAGGTGCCGGTGCCGAGGAAGCGCGCCACCCGCTCGGTGGCGCGGCCGAAGGCGTCCGGGTCCAGCCGCAGGCCGATCCGGCGGCGGCCCGCGCGCGGCTGGTCGAGCCGGCGGCGGTGGTGCGGCTCAGGCACGTTCCCGCTCCTTGACCGTCACGTCGTGCAGGCCGGTCTCCCGCCAGCCCTCGGGCAGCAGGTGGTCGAGCACGTCGTCCACGGTGACCGCGCCGACCAGGTGGTCGCCGCTGTCCACCACCGGCCCGCAGGCCAGGTTGTACGCGGCGAAGTAGCGGGTCACCTCGGTGAGCGAGGCTTCGGGGTGCAGCGCGGGCAGGTCGGTGTCGATCGCGCTGGCGACCAGCTCGGCCGGTGGTTCCCGGAGCAACCGCTGGAAGTGCACGCAGCCGACGTACCGGCCGGTCGGCGTGGCCTGCGGCGGGCGTGAGACGAAGACCATGGTGGCCAGTGCGGCAGGCAGTTCGCGGTTGCGGATGCGGGCCAGCGCCTCGGCGACCGTGGCGTCGGGGGCGAGCACCACCGGTTCCGGGGTCATCAGCCCGCCCGCGGTGTCCGACGAGTACGCCAGCAGCCGCCGGACCGGCTCGGACTCCTCCGGTTCCATCAGCTCCAGCAGCCGGCTCTGGTCCGCCGGGGTCAGCTCGGCGAGCAGGTCGGCGGCGTCGTCGGGGTTCATCGCCTCGAGGATGTCGGCGGCCCGTTCCTCGGCGAGGTAACCGAGCAGGTCCTTCTGGTCGTCCTCGGGCATCTCCTCGATCACGTCGGCGAGGCGCTCGTCGTCCATCGCGTCGGCGACCTCGTGCCGCCGCTTGACCGGGAGGTCCCGCAGCGTGGCGGCGACGTCCACGGCCCGCATGGTGTCGAACAGCATCAGCAGCTGCCCGGCGCCCTGCGGTTGCCCGGCGAGGTCGGCCAGGCCCAGCCCGGACACCTCGGTCCACGGCAGCACCTGCAGCGACGACCGGCGGCGGCCGAGGCCGAGGCGTGAACTGCGTTCGCGGACGGCCAGCTTCGCCAGCACCCAGTCCCGCGTGCGGGTCGGCTCCATCGCGGCGTCGGCCACGGTGACCCGCACACCCGACCCGGCCAGCGCGGCGTGCGCGTCGGCGAGCTGGCCGAGCACCAGCACCTCGTTGGGCCGCCGGTGGAACTGGCGCATGTTGACCGAGCCGGTGGCCAGGGTCACCGCGTTGGGCTCGATCGAGGT
Source organism: Amycolatopsis sp. NPDC045836 (assembly GCF_056431745.1). Taxonomy (NCBI): domain Bacteria; kingdom Bacillati; phylum Actinomycetota; class Actinomycetes; order Pseudonocardiales; family Pseudonocardiaceae; genus Amycolatopsis; species Amycolatopsis sp. NPDC045836. The sequence goes on from NZ_JBWKKF010000001.1 coordinate 370,953, forward strand.
GACCCGCAACATCGGCACGAACACCCGCCGCCGGGTCGCCAGCTCCACCACCAGCCCGAGCACGCGGGGGGCCTGCTGGTCCAGCCGGAGCCCGGCGACCAGGTCGCGCACCTTGCCGATGGACTCACCATCCGGGCCGAACACCGGTAAACCGGCCAACTGAGCAGCGAAAACGCGGTTCACGGCGGCCATAGCCGAAGACTAACCGAGGCCACGGCCGTTCGCCGGGAGCCGCTCGGCCCAGTCGAGCAGCGGGCGCAGCGCGTCCAGCAGCCACCGGTCCCCGGCGTCCAGCGCGTAGAACCAGGTGTCGACCAACCGGAACACCACCCACGACCGGGCCAGCGCCGGGTCGAGCCCGGCCCCGTCGACGACCGCCCGCAGCCGGTCCGCCACCGGCGTCTCGCCGACCCGGTTCCACAGCAGCGGGATCACGCCGAACTCGGCGTCACCCGCGATCGGCTGCGGATCGATGACCAGCCACGGCCGCCGCGTCCCGGCGAGCACGTTCGAGAAGTGCAGGTCCTGGTTCACCAGCAGCGAGGCGGTCTCCGGCCCGCGCTCACGGGCGAAGCCGACCGCCGCGTCGACCAGCCGTCGCGGCAGCGGGTGGCCGAGCGCGTGCGATTCGCGGGGGAGTTCGTCGATCCAGCGCTCGGTTTCGGTGCGCAGGTGCCGCCGCAACGCGGGTGCGGGCACGGTCATCTCGGTCAGCAAGCCGGTGATGACCGCCAGCGCGGACTCGATCGGCTCGGTTTCGAGCGTGCGCGTGCCGTCGAGGCGTTCGAGCAGCAGCGCCCCCGGTTCGTGCGCCAGCAGCAGCACCGCGCCCCGACCGTGCCAAGTGGACAGTGCCACCGGTTCGTCGGCGGTGTCGGCGTCCAGCCAGCTCAGCTTCAGCGCGGCCGGTTCGCCACCGTCCCGGCGCACCGGCAGCACCACCGCGGCGTACCCGTGCCGCGCGGGACCGTCGACGGTCAGCGCCCACTGGTCCAGGTACCGGTGCACCAGTCCGGGCAGGCGGGCCAGCCACTCCCGGCCCGCTCCGCCTTCGCGCCGGGAGATCCGCTCGCGGAACGGGGCGGGAACTTCGAATTCGGCCACCTGGACAGCTTCCCAGCGGGCGTAGCATCGAGGCGAGGGGGTTTCGCGTCCCGGGAGCCGCCATGCTGCTGGAGATCCTCACCGGTGTCGTCGTGCTGGCCGGTGCCGGAATGGCCTCGACGGTCCGCGTGGTCAAGCAGTACGAACGCGGGCTGGTCTACCGCTTCGGCCGGGTGCGGCCGAAGGTGCGCGAAGCCGGGCTGGTGGTGCTGGTGCCGTTCGCCGACCGGCTGCAGAAGGTCAACATGCAGATCGTCACCCTGCCGGTGCCCGCGCAGGACGGCATCACCCGCGACAACGTCTCGGTCAAGGTCGACGCGGTGGTCTACTTCCGGGTGACCGATCCGGTGCTGGCCGCGGTCAACGTGGAGGACTACCGCAGCGCCGTCGGCCAGGTCGCGCAGACCTCGCTGCGCTCGATCATCGGCAAGAGCGAGCTGGACGACCTGCTGTCCAACCGCGAGCGCCTCAACGAGGGGCTGGAACTGCTCATCGACAGCCCGGCGCTGGGCTGGGGCATCCACATCGACCGGGTGGAGATCAAGGACGTCGCGCTGCCGGAGAGCATGAAGCGCTCGATGTCCCGCCAGGCCGAAGCCGAACGGGAGCGGCGGGCGCGGGTGATCTCCGCCGACGGCGAGCTGCAGGCGTCGCACAAGCTGGCCGAGGCGGCGGCCACCATGGCCGACACCCCGGCCGCGTTGCAGTTGCGGCTACTGGAAACCGTGGTGCAGGTGGCGGCCGAGAAGAACTCGACGCTGGTCCTGCCGTTCCCGGTGGAACTGCTGCGCTTCCTGGAAAGCGCCGCCAAGGCACCGCGCGAGGACGGGTCCTAGTCGAAGTCCCAGTCCGTGGCGAACCCGACGATGACGAAGATGGCCACCGCGATCACGATCAGCGCCACCACGATCCAGCCGATGATGATGGCCGCCAGCGCCATGCCCTTGCCGCCCGCCTCACCGCGCTTGGCCTTGGCGTAGGCGATGTGGCCGAGCACCAGCCCGACGATGGACAGCACACCACCGCAGCCGACCACGCCGACGATCGCGCAGATCATCGCCGCGATGGCCATGCCCTGGTCCTGCTGCTGCACCGGCGGGCCGTAGCCGTAGCCGTACCCCGGCTGGGGGTAGGGCTGCTGCGGGTAACCACCGGACGGCGGGCCGTAGGACGGCTGCTGACCGTAGGGGTCCTGGGGATGACTCACGACCGGACCCCGCTACCGGTCGAACGCGCCGAGCGCGATCGCGACGATGACGGCGACGACGATCAGCGCGATCGTCACGTAGCCGATGATCATCCCGGCCAGCGCCATGCCGCGCCCGCCCGCCTCCCCGCGGTCCGCCTTGCCGACCGCGATGTGCCCGAGCACGATACCGACGATGGACAGCACGGCGGGGCAGATGAAGATGCCGACGATCGAGCAGACCAGCGAACCGACCGCGAGCCCGGTCTCCTGGCTCTGCGGGGCCCCCGGCGGGCCGTACCCCGGCTGGGGGTACTGGGGGTAGCCGCCGGATTGCTGCGGGAACGGTCCCGACGGGTGGCCGCCCTGCGGGTCCGGTGCGCCGTACGGGTCCTGTGGATTGCTCATCGCGCCCCCTCGTCGTGCCGTTGATCGGCGACAACCGTAGCGCTCCGGTGGTGAGCGCGCTCATAGCAGTCCGGAACGGGTCAGGTCATACTCGTCAGTAACACGCAATGTCACCCAGATGCCACCGTGCCGAGACCGAAGGAGCCGATGATGGCCCGCCTCGCCCAGACCGCCGGACTGACCGACGTGCAGTCCGAGATCCTCGCCACGGTCCGCTCGTTCGTCGACAAGGAGGTCATCCCGCACGCCCAGGAACTGGAGCACGCGGACACCTATCCGGCGGACATCGTCGAAGGCATGAAGGAGATGGGGCTGTTCGGCCTCACCATCCCGGAGGAGTTCGGCGGCCTCGGCGAGTCGCTGCTGACCTACGCGCTGGTGGTGGAGGAGATCGCCCGCGGCTGGATGAGCGTGTCCGGGGTGATCAACACGCACTTCATCGTGGCGCACATGATCTCCCGCCACGGCACCGAGGCGCAGAAGCAGCACTTCCTGCCGCGGATGGCCACCGGTGAGGTGCGGGGCTCGTTCTCCATGTCGGAGCCGGACCTGGGCTCCGACGTGGCCGCGATCAAGACGAAGGCCAGGCGCGACGGGGACGACTACGTCATCGACGGCGCCAAGATGTGGCTGACCAACGGCGGCAGCTCGAACCTGATCGCGTTGCTGGTGCGCACCGACGAGGGTGCCGAGAAGGCCCACCAGAACCTGACCACCTTCCTGGTGGAGAAGCCGGAGGGCTTCGGCGAGGTGGCACCGGGGCTGACCATCCCCGGCAAGATCGAGAAGATGGGGTACAAGGGTGTCGACACCACCGAAGCGGTGTTCGACGGCTTCCGGATCGGCGCGGACAAGGTGCTCGGCGAGGCACCGGGCCGGGGTTTCGCGTACATGATGGACGGTGTCGAGGTCGGCCGGGTGAACGTGGCCGCGCGGGCCTGCGGCATCGCCATCCGGGCGTTCGAACTGGCCGTGGAGTACGCCCAGCAGCGCAGGACCTTCGGCAAGGCGATCGCCGAGCACCAGGCGGTCGCGTTCAAGCTGGCCGAGATGGCCACCAAGGTCGAGGCCGCGCACCTGATGATGGTCAACGCGGCCCGGCTGAAGGACTCCGGGGCGCGCAACGACGTCGAGGCGGGCATGGCCAAGCTGCTCGCCAGCGAGTACTGCGCCGAGGTGACCCAGGAGGCGTTCCGCATCCACGGCGGCTACGGCTACTCCAAGGAGTACGAGATCGAGCGGCTGATGCGCGAAGCCCCGTTCCTGCTCATCGGCGAGGGCACCAGCGAGATCCAGAAGACCATCATCAGCCGGGGCCTGCTGCGCGAGTACAAATCCCGAGGCTGATCGGGGTACCTGGTTAGCCAGGAGCGTCCGGTGTTGGCAGGATGGACCCGTGACCGGTCCGTTCTCCCCCTCCGCCGGGCGCCCCGCGCCGGGACAGCCCCGCCTGCCCACCCCGCCGACCGGCTGGCCGGTGGGGTCGTACGGCACCTACGAGGAGGCCCAGAGCGCGGTCGAGCACCTGGCCTCGAACGAGCTGGAAGTGCGCGACGTGACCATCGTCGGCGTGGACCTGATGCTCGTCGAGCGGGTGGTCGGCAGGCTGTCCTGGGGCAAGGTGCTGGGCACCGGCGCGATTTCCGGGGCCTGGCTGGGCCTGCTGATCGGGTTGCTGCTGAGCGTGTTCTCCCCGCCGGGCAGCAGCCCGGCACCGCCGATCCTGGTCGGGCTGGCCGCGGGCGTGCTGTTCGGGTTGATCACCGCGGCGATGAGCTACTCGCTGACCAAGGGCCGCCGCGACTTCTCCTCGACCAGCCAGCTGGTGGCCGGCCGCTACGACGTGCTGTGCCAGCCGCGCAACGCGGAGAAGGCCCGCGACTTGCTGGCCAAGCACGCGATGCGCTCGCCGGGCTGACCGGCCCCGGGTGGCTGCCCGGTTTTGTTGCCGCTACGCTGTGCCGTTTCGCTGTATACCGCAAGATTTCCCTAAGTTCAGCCTAAATCGCTGAATCGTTACGGTCACTGCTTGCGGCGGGTGATCGCCGGGCATAAGTTGCAGTGCACCGGTCGGGCCCGCGCGAGGCGGTCTTTTCGCGCCAGCCCGACGCCATGCACGTCGGGGTGCGCTGGCGTGGCTCTGGAGGACACCGCGCCTTGTTCCCACCGAGCGTGCACGCTGGGAAGGAGGCCGAATGGGGAAAGCGAACGCCAGGAACCGGCGAGGACGTTCGCCGGGGCGGGCGTTGTCGGTGCTGGGCGCGGGGCTGATGGCCGCCGGACTGCTCACCGCCTGCGGGTCGAGCGGCGGCCTGAAGATCAACATCTACTACGCACCGGAGGACAACTTCCAGAAGGTCGTCGACCAGTGCAACACCAAGGCGAACGGCCGCTACGAGATCGTCTACAACAAACTGCCGCGTGGGGCGGACGGCCAGCGCGAGCAGATGGTGCGCCGCCTGGCCGCCGGCGACGAGGGCCTGGACATCCTCGGCCTCGACGTGAACTGGGTGGCGGAGTTCGCCGAGGCGGGCTGGGCCGAGGAGTGGACCGGCGAGCACAAGGCGCAGGCTTCGGCCGGCGTGCTGCCCGGTCCACTTGAGACGGCGACGTGGAACGGCAAGCTCTACGCCGCGCCGAAGAACACCAACGTGCAGCTGCTCTGGTACGACGACCGGGTCACCCCGAAGCCGCCGGAGACCTGGGACGAGATGATCGACCAGGCGCTGGCGCTCAAGGCGCAGGGCAAGCCGAGCGAGATCCTGTTCACCGGTGCCCAGTACGAGGGCCTGGTGGTCATCTACAACACCCTGGTCGAATCGGCGGGTGGCCGGATCCTGTCCGAGGACGGCAAGTCCGTGGTGATGGACGCGGGTGCGGTCAAGGCGCTGGAGATCCTCAAGCGGGTCACCTCGTCCGGCGTCACCAACGCCTCGCTGACCAACCAGAAGGAGGACGAGGTCCGCCAGCAGTTCCAGCGCGGCACCGGTGCCTTCGAGCTGAACTGGCCGTTCGTCTACCCCTCCTTCAAGAAGGAGAAGCCGGAGGACGTCGCCCACTTCAAGTGGGCCACCTACCCGTCGGTGGTGCCCGGCCAGCCCGCGCGCACCACGATCGGCGGGTACGACCTGGCGGTCAGCACGGCCTCGCGGCACAAGCCGGAGGCGTTCGAAGCCGCGCTGTGCCTGCGCAGCCCGGAAAGCCAGAAGTTCTCCGCGCTCAACGACGGCGTGCCGCCGACCATCGAAGCGCTCTACACCGACACCACGCCGCTGGACCCGAGCAAGCCGGCCGGCGACGACAACCCGAGCATGGACACGCAGTACCCGATGCGGGAGACCATTCTCGAAGCGCTGAAGAACGCCGCGGTCCGCCCGCTCACCCCGGCCTACCAGAACGCTTCGACGGTGATGTCGAAGCTGCTCTCGCCGCCGTCGGCGATCGATCCGCAGGCCACCGCCGAGGAACTGCGCAAGCAGCTCGCCGACGCACTCGAGTCGAAGGGAGTGATCCCGTGACCGTCGCCGAACCCACGGCGCCCGCGGCCTCCGCCGTCAACGGTGGCAAACGCGGGAAGCCGCCGCTGAGCGAAGGCAAGAGGGCGGAGCGGCGGCTCGGGCTGCTGCTCTGCGCGCCCGCCGCGATCGTCATGCTCGCGGTCACCGGCTGGCCGATCATCTACTCGATCTGGCTGTCCCTGCAGCGGTACGACCTCCGCTTCCCCGGGCAGCAGGAGTTCGTCGGCCTGGACAACTACGTGGCCGTGCTGACCAACTCCTACTGGTGGACCTCCTTCGGCACCACCATGCTGCTGACCGTGGTGTCGGTGGCGATCGAGCTGGTGCTCGGCATGGCGCTGGCGCTGATCATGCACCGGACGCTGGTCGGCCGGGGCCTGGTCCGCACGGTTTCGCTGATCCCGTACGGCATCGTCACCGTGGTGGCCGCGTTCTCGTGGTACTACGCGTGGACGCCGGAGACCGGTTACCTGGCCAACCTGATCGCGCCGGAGTCGGCGCTGCTCACCGAGCGGCTGCCGTCGCTGGCCATCATCGTGCTGGCCGAGGTGTGGAAGACCACGCCGTTCATGGCCCTGCTGCTGATGGCCGGGCTGGCCCTGGTGCCGGACGACCTGCTCAAGGCCGCGTCGATGGACGGGGCGGGCGCCTGGCAGCGGTTCACCAAGGTGATGCTGCCGGTGATGAAGCCGGCCATCCTGGTCGCGCTGCTGTTCCGCACGCTCGACGCGTTCCGCATCTTCGACAACATCTTCGTGCTCACCAACGGGGCGCAGGACACGTCGTCGGTGTCGATGCAGACCTACAACAACCTGATCAAGGGGCTCAACCTGGGAATCGGGTCCACGATGGCCGTGCTGATCTTCCTCACCGTGGCCATCATCGCCTTCATCTTCATCAAGGTGTTCGGCACCGCCGCGCCGGGCAGCGATCCGGGAGGTAAGCGCTGATGGCCATCGGAGGAGCGGTCACCGGCAGCCGCAAGCTCAAGTGGACCCTGATCGACATCGTGGTGGTGGTCTACGCGCTGTTCCCGGTGCTGTGGATCCTGTCGTTGTCGTTGAAGAGCAAGGAAACGCTCAACGACGGCAGCTTCATCCCGACCGAGTGGACGCTGCAGAACTACGCGGACATCTTCGCCACCACGGAGTTCATCCGGGCGCTGGTCAACTCGATCGGCATCGCGGTGATCGCCACGGTGATCGCGGTGGTGCTCGGCACCATGGCGGCCTACGCGATCGCGCGGCTGGACTTCCCCGGCAAGCAGTTCCTGGTCGGCATCTCGCTGCTGATCGCGATGTTCCCGCAGGTCTCGCTGGTCACCCCGCTGTTCAACATCGAGCGGGAGCTCGGGTTGTTCGACACCTGGCCAGGGCTGATCCTGCCGTACATCACCTTCGCGCTGCCGCTGGCGATCTACACGCTGTCGGCCTTCTTCCGGGAGATCCCCTGGGAGCTGGAGAAGGCGGCGAAGATGGACGGGGCGACCCCGGCGCAGGCGTTCCGCCGGGTGATCGCGCCGCTGGCCGCGCCCGGGGTGTTCACCACCGCGATCCTGGTGTTCATCTTCTGCTGGAACGACTTCCTGTTCGCCATCTCGCTGACCTCGACCGAGTCCTCGCGCACGGTCCCGGCGGCGCTGTCGTTCTTCACCGGTTCCTCGCAGTTCGAGGACCCCACGGGCACGATCTCCGCGGCGGCCGTGGTGATCACCGTGCCGATCATCCTGTTCGTGTTGTTCTTCCAGCGTCGCATCGTGGCGGGGCTGACCTCCGGCGCCGTTAAGGGGTAAGTGCGGAAATGGCTGAGATCGTTCTGGAGAATGTGAGCAAGCGCTACCCCGACGGTGCGCTCGCGGTGTCCGAGGTGAACCTGGAGATCGCCGACGGCGAGTTCATCATCCTGGTCGGGCCCTCGGGCTGCGGGAAGTCGACCACGCTGAACATGGTGGCCGGTCTGGAGGACATCTCCTCCGGGGAGCTGCGCATCGACGGCCAGCGGGTGAACGAGAAGGCGCCGAAGGACCGCGACATCGCCATGGTGTTCCAGTCCTACGCGCTCTACCCGCACATGAGCGTGCGGGAGAACATGGCCTTCCCGCTGCGCCTGGCCAAGGTGGACGACGCCACGGTCAAGTCCAAGGTGGATGAAGCGGCGCGCATCCTGGACCTGACCCAGCACCTGGACCGCAAGCCGGCCAACCTCTCCGGTGGCCAGCGGCAGCGCGTGGCGATGGGCCGGGCGATCGTGCGCAGCCCCAAGGCGTTCCTGATGGACGAACCGCTGTCCAACCTGGACGCCAAGCTGCGCGGGCAGATGCGGACCTCGGTGTCGAAGCTGCAGAAGCAGCTCGGCACCACCACGCTCTACGTCACGCACGACCAGACCGAGGCGATGACCCTCGGTGACCGGGTCGTGGTGCTGCGGGGCGGGTACGTGCAGCAGATCGGTTCGCCGCAGTTCCTCTACGACAACCCGGCGAACCTGTTCGTGGCCGGGTTCATCGGCTCGCCGTCGATGAACTTCGTGCCTGCCACGCTGGAGGACGGCGCGTTGCAGAGCCCGTTCGGCCGGATCGAGCTGAGCGACCGGGTGCGACGGCTGGTGGAGGCGGCCAACGGCGGCCGCGAGGTGATCGCCGGTGTCCGGCCGGAGCACTTCGAAGACGCCGCGCTGCTCGACGACGCGCAGAAGCGCGGCGGCCTCACCTTCACCGCGACGGTGGACGTGCTCGAGTCGATGGGCTCGGAGAAGTACGCCCACTTCACCGTCGAAGGCTCGCAGGCGACCTCGTCGGACCTGGCCGACCTGGCCGCCGACAGCGGTTCGGCCGACGTCCCGGACAGCGGTTCGGCCATCGTCACGCGGCTCTCGGCCTCCTCGGGCGCCAAGGAAGGCGAACCCCTCGATGTCTGGTTCGACGCCGACAAGGTGCAGATCTTCGACCCCTCCTCGGGCAAGAACCTGACCTACGCCGGCTGAGTTTCGCTGCCCCCGGGGTTCCGGCCCCGGGGGCAGTTCTTTGCCATGGCTGCCGGTCAGCCGCGGGTCCGCCCGGATGCCGGGGCCGTCGCCGCGGCGGGGCGTGAGGCCGCGGCGGGCACCCCGCTGTCCGCCCTGGTCGGCGAGGGGCGCGGCCCGCGGTGACCGTGTTCGCCGACTCGTCGGCCCTGGTCGAGTTGTACGTGCCGGAGTCGGTCCGTTCGCTGGACGCGCTGGTGGAGGTGCCGTCGGCGAGCTGGCGCAAGCACCGGCTGGGCGAGCTGAGCGCTCTTGGTGCCCGGTGCTGGCCGCCGCATTCGAAGCGGACTACTGCGGCACCGCCGGCGAACCACCGCGGTTCGCCCCGGTGGGCGCCTCGGACCTGGTGCTGGACACCGCCGCCCGCCTGTCCGGCGTGCACGGCCTGCGTGCGTACGACGCCGTCCAACCGGCGTCCGCCTGTCGGCGTCCGTCTCGCCGGAGCCGGTCTCCTTCCCCACCTTCGACGAACTCCTCCTCGACGCCGCGGCTGCCGAAGGCTTCAGTTCAGCAGGGAACTGGTGAAGCTGCCGAACCCCAGCAGCAGGGCGAGCACGCTGAGCACGATTCCGGTGATCGCCAATGGCTTGCCGCGACGGGGCCCGAGGCAGCCGACGGCGCCGGCGATCAGCCCGGGCAGGCCGAAGATCCAGGGCAGGTAACCGCGCACGCCGGTGAGGTCGATCGGCGCCAGGGGCAGCACGCAGCCGAGGATGCCCAGCACCAGCGCCAGTATCCCGAGCCACGCGCCTTGAGCGGGCGGTGGTGGGCTACCTGGCCAGCCCTGGGTGGATGAGGCTGGTGGGTGGCCCTGCCAGTTCTGGTGGGGTGGTGGGCCGCCTGGCCAGCCTTGAGTGGGCGGGGCTGAGGGGTCGCCTTGCCAGCTTTGGCTGGGTGGTGCTGGTGGTGGGCCGCCTGGCCAGCTTTGAGTGGGCGGCGCTGAGGGGCCGCCTTGCCAACCTTGGGTGGGTGGGGCCGATGGCGGCTCGCCATGCCCGCTTTGGGTGGCTGGGGCTGGTGGCGGGCTGTCCTGCCGGTCCTGGGGTGGCTCGCCTTGGGTGGGTGGGGCCGATGGCGGCTCGCCCTGCCCGCTTCGGGTGGGTGGGGCTGGTGGTGGGCCGTCCTGCCGGTCCTGGGCGGGCGAGGCCGGTGAGTCACCTTGCCGACCTTGGGCCGAAGGGGCACCCTGCTCGCCTTGGCTGGGTGCCGGGTCACCCGGTCGACCCTGCGAATACGGCTGCTCAGGTGGCAACGACGGGCCTGTCATGCACGCTCCCCAGCTCCCGGCCAACGTGTCCGCGGGGGAACCTAGCACCCTCAGCGTCGCGTGCGCAGGGTTTCGATGACCTCATCGTCCCAGCGGTGGGTGCGGATCAGCCGGTACCGCTCCCCGGCCACCCACATGTACGCCTCCGCCTCCGTGCGTCCCCCGATCAGGTCGGCCTGGTGCAGCATCCGCACCACCGGCTCGTACTCCTCGGCGTACCACCGCGCGGCGACCGTGGCCCGGTCGAGGTAGGCGCCCTCGTCCTGCATCAGCCGGAAACCCCACGCTTCCACGTGTTCACCGAGTTCGGCGTAGTCCCACGGGTCCGAGACGAGCACCGACGCCCGTGCCTGCCCGGTCAGCGGCACGCGTTCGAGGAACAGGCGCCGGTAGTCCTTGACGATCAGGTCACCGCGGTACCGGATGCCGGCCGGGTCCAGCTTGGTCCGCACCTCGGTCACCTGGGCGTCTATTGTGGACAATCCCAGCGCGTGCGCCACCGAGACGCGGTGGTGGCCGTCGATGATGAAGTGCAGTTCGCCGATCCGGTAGACCTCGATCGGCGGAATGCTCTCCCCGCGCCGGGCCGCCAGCGCCAGCCGCTCCCAGCGTTCGCGCACCCGCCCGGAGGTGGGCCGGAACCGGCGGTCGAAGTCCCGGCCGCGGTCCACGCTGCCCACGATGGACTCGAGCTGGACCACCCGCAGCCCGATCCGGCGCTCGCTGACCCAGCCGAGCGCGTCCACCACCTCGTGGAACGGCAGCATGATGTTGACGTCGTCGGGTTCCCGCCGCAGCCAGTTGGCCAGCCGGGACAGCACCTGCCGCCGCCGCGCGCGCAGGAAGTCGCTTTCGGCGTCAGCCCTGGGAAAACCGGTGTCGCGGTTCATCGGCCCGTCTCCTCGAAGGAAATGATGTGGCGGCCGACCACGTTGCGCACCACGGTCCCGCCGATGCGCCGGTCCGGGGTCGGCTGCCCGTGCGGGTGGATGTGCCCGTGCAGCAACCAGCGCGGCGCGAGCTTCTCGGTGGTGCGGTGCAGGCAGTCGAAACCGTGGTGCGGCGGATCTTCCCGGTCGCCGAGGTGCCGCGGTGGGGAGTGCGTCAGCAGCACGTCGACGCCGCGGCCGTCACGACGGCGCCGCCGCCCGGCCCGGCGCACCAGCCGCCGGGCCCGGCGCGCCTGCTGGCCCTGGGTCCACTGGTTCGGCCCCTCGTTGTAGCGGACGGAACCGCCGAGCCCGGCGATGCGCAGGCCGGCGACGTCGACCACCCGCCCGTCGGCGTTGACCGCACCCGCCGGGCCGGGCCACCGCACCGGGAAACCGTCCCGCATGGACAGACCTCCGTACCTGGTGAAGCCGGACAGATCGGGATCGTGGTTGCCGGGCACGAAAACGCACGGCCGGTCCAGCGCGGTGGCCAGGAACTCCAGGTAGTCGAACGGCAGGTCACCGGCGGCGAGGACCAGGTCGACGGCGATCCCGCCGACCGCACCCGCCCAGAGCCGCTCGTCCACCTCGTCGGCCACCACCAGCGCGCGGAGCATGCGCCCAGCCTACGACAGCGGAACTCAACCCACCGGCGGCGAAAACCCGGCCGTCCAGCGCCCGCCGCTCTCCCGGACGGACAACGCGTAGCTGACCGGTGTGCCGTCGCCCCGCACACCGTCCACCACCGCGAGCCCACCGCGGACGGTGACCCGGACCCCGTGCACCCCGGCGGCACCGAGGTCGTCGACATAGGACCGCGCGAAGTCCTCCCGGCCGGACCGGGGGTAGTCCAGCAGGGCGGCGAGCCCGGCGGCGTCGCGTTCGTTCAGCGCCGAGGCCAGCCTGCCCCGGAGCTGCTCGGCCGAATCGGCGCCCGGCTCGGGTTCGGTCGCGATCAGCGTGGTGAGGTAGCCGACCCACGCCACCGCGAGCACGACCAGTGCGATCCGGAGCGCCCGCCGCCGGGTCGGGTTCACTGCGCCCCGTGGGCGAAGTCGGGGTTCTTCGCGATGATCGCGATCACCACGACCAGCCAGGTGAAGGACAGGGCCAGCGCCCAGAACTTGAGGTTGGTGAACAGGCGGACCATCGGGACCTCCTCGAAGGATTCCAGGGAAGGAGCGGGACTCAGAGCCAGCGGTTCTTCCGGAATATTCGGTAGAGGATCAGGCAGACGACGAGGATGACGCCCATCACCATGGGGTAGCCGAACCGCCAGTGCAGCTCGGGCATGTAGTCGAAGTTCATCCCGTACACGCCGACGCCCATGGTGGGCACCGCGATGATCGCCGCCCACGAGGTGATCTTGCGCATGTCGGTGTTCTGCTGCAGCGTGATCTTCGCCAGCGTGGCGTCGACCAGGGTGGTGAGCAGTTCGTCGAAGTTGACCACCCGCTCGGTGACCTGCGTGAGGTGGTCGTCGACGTCGCGGAAGTAGGAGCGCACCTCGTCCGGCACCAGCCTGCTGTGCCCCTCGGCGAGCCGCTTGAGCGGGGTGGCCAGCGGCATCACCGCGCGGCGCATCTCCAGCACCTCGCGCTTCATGAAGTAGATCGTCTCGGCGGTCACCGACGAACGCGGCGCGAAGACCTCCGCCTCCATCTCGTCGATGTCCTCCTCCAGGTGGTCGACCACGTCGAGGTAGTGGTCGACCACGTGGTCGGCGATGGCGTGCAGCACCGCGGCCGGGCCGAGGTGCAGCCGCTCCGGTTCGCTGTCCAGCTCGCGGCGCAGCCGGGCCAGGCCGGAGTGGTTGCCGTGGCGCACGGTGACGATGAAGTCCTTGCCCAGGAACGCCATCAGCTCGCCGGTCTCGACGATTTCGTTGGCCGTGCTGGGTGATTCGTGCTCGACGTAGCGGACCGTCTTCAGCACCAGGAAGAGCGTGTCGTCGTAGCGTTCCAGTTTCGGGCGCTGGTGCGCGTGGACCGCGTCCTCCACCGCCAGCTCGTGCAGCCCGAAGGTCTCCGCGACGCCCTGGATCTGCTCCTCGTCCGGTTCGTGCAGGCCGATCCAGACGAACCCGGAACCGCGCCGCCGGACCTCCTCGATCGCCTCGGAGTGCGTCCAGCGCCCGGACAGCCGCGCACCCCCGTCGTACACCGCGCAATCGACCACGTACGCCGAAAGGGGGACGGGCAGCGGGCGCGGACCGTCACCACGGCCGTTGCCGCGACCACGGAGGGAGGGAAGAGAAGGCATGGCTACTCCAGGGCTGACGTCGAGCAGGGTGACTGTCTACGACCAGCCGGAGCGAGGGGGACGCGACGCTCCGGCAGCGCCAGCGTCCGCGCGGCGGCCTACCTGGGAGAACGCGAGCCGGACCGGAACACGAGGACGCTGGTCTTACTAGGGAGCGGACTATCGCCAGTACTCACCGCGTACCTCACCTCCTCCGGCCGGGGACTTCGCGTGACGTGTCGCTGCTCGCGTTGACGCACCGACACCGATGGTCAAGGGTACTCCTCGACACGAGTCCTTGTCGCCGCAGGTAGGTGTGGCGTTACCGGCCGAGGAGGAAGCCGCGTGCAGTTCGGGCGCTATTTCGAGGAGTTCGAGGTCGGGGCCGTGTACAAGCACTGGCCGGGCAAGACGGTCACCGAGTACGACGACCACCTGTTCTGCCTGCTGACCATGAACCACCACCCGCTGCACCTCGACGCGCACTACGCGGGGGAGACCACCGACTTCGGCAAGAACGTGGTGGTCGGCAACTACGTGTACTCGCTGCTGCTGGGCATGTCGGTGCCGGACGTCTCGGGCAAGGCGATCGCCAACCTGGAGGTCGAATCGCTGCGGCACGTCAAGCCGACGTTCCACGGTGACACCGTCTACGGCGAAACCGAGGTGCTGGAGAAGACGCCGTCGAAGTCGAAGGACGACCGCGGGGTGGTGTACGTGGAAACGCGGGGTTACAAGCAGGACGGCACCATCGTGTGCGTGTTCCGGCGCAAGGTGATGGTGCCGAAGCGGTCCTACGGCGAGGCCAGGGGCGGCGAGCAGCCCGGCCGCCCGGTGCCGCATGAGTGACCGGCTGGCCGAGGTCAAACGCCGGCTGGCCGCCTTCGCCGAAAAGGAGGCCGCCGGGGTCTCGCCGCTCTACGAGCACCTGGCCACCCACGCCGCCGAGGACGACGAAGTCGCCGGACTGCTGCTCGCCGCCCCGATGCCGGAGGACGCGCGGGCACCGCTGCTGTTCGCCGCGGCGCACCGGCTGATCCAGGCGGAGCCGATCCACCCGCTGTCGCGCTACTACCCGTCGCTCGGCGGGTTCGACGGGGTGGACGGCGGGACGTGGCCGGAGTTCCGCGGTTTCCTGGTCGAACGGGCGGACCGGGCGAAGGCGCTGATTTCGTCGCGGTACACGCAGACGAACGAGGTCCGGCGGGCGGCGTTGCTGTACCCGGCGGTGGCGCTGGCGGCCAAGGCGGCGGGTGGCGCGGGTGGCAAGGTCGCGCTGCTCGAAGCCGGGTGCAGCGCCGGGCTGCTGCTCGGGCTGGACACCTTCGGCTACCGGTACCAGTGCGGTGGCGACCAGCTCACCGCCGGTCCGGCCAAGGCGGCGGTCGGCCTGCACTGCGCGCTGGAGCTGGCGGACGGTGCGGTGGCGCCGAAGGTGCCGAAGAAGCTGGCGGTCGGCGCGAAGCTCGGCCTGGACCGCGCGCCGGTGGACCTGGCCGACGAGGACGAGCTGGCGTGGCTGGAGGCGTGCGTGTGGGCCGATCAGCCCGACCGCATCCGCCTGCTGCGGACCGCGGCCGCCGCGCAGCGGAAGAAGCCGCCGGAGCTGGTCACCGGGGACCTGGTGGACGACCTGGCGGCCGCGGCCGGCCGGTTGCCCGCGGAACTGCCGCTGGTGCTGCTGACCAGCCACACCATCACCTACCTGCCGCGGGAGAAGCGGGACGCCTTCGTCGAGGCGGTGTCGGCGCTGGGGCGGCCGGTGTGGTGGGTGAGCCAGGAGGCGTACGAGGTGGCGCTGGAACCCCTCCTCCCCGGCCGCGACGACCTGCGCTTCGCCGACACCCGGACCAGCACCCTGGCCCTGGTCGAATTCGGCGACGGCCCACCACGGGCCACGGCGCTGGCGCGCACCGCGCCCCACGGCCAGCGCATGACCTGGCTCTAGCGCTCCGGCTCGCCCGCCGGTTGCGGCCTTGGCCGCGCGCTCACCGGGGGGCCAGCGGAAAGAGCGTCGGCGAGCAGCGCACCCGCGCCGCCTGGAGCCGGTCGGGCGCCACGGCCTTGGAGCGCGGCATCCGGCCAGCGGGGGCGGTGTGCCGGTCAGCGGCAGTGGGTCACCGTCACCCGGGTACCACCGACCAGGCGCGCAGTGTTTCCGCCAGCAGCGGTACCAGCGCCCCCGAGTCGTCCAGTTCGGCGAACTCCGGGCCGGTGACCCACCGGGCCGCGGTGGCGTCGTCCCCCGGGCTCAGGTCGCCGGAGACGGCCGTGCAGCGGTAGTCGTAGATGTCGTACGGGCCCCGCGCCACCACGCCGACCAGCTCGCCCGGCCGCACCTCGAGCCCGGTTTCCTCGCGCATTTCCCGGACCAGCGCGTCATTGTCCGATTCGCCGCTTTCCACCCGGCCACCGGGCAGCGACCACAGGCCGGCGCCGGGGTCGTTGGCCCGCCGGACCAGCAGGAGGCGGCCGTCGGGGCGCAACGCGATGCCGCCTACGCAGCGGATCCTGGACTGGTTCATCCGACGGATTGTCGCACCGGGTGAATGTGACCTCCACCACCCGAGTCGATCTTCGACCGGTGGGATCGGGGTGGCTCGGGCCGGTGACCGAGCGCAGCCGCCGCACCGGCCCGGAACTGCGCCTTCCTGGGCTGGGGCGCGGCCGAATGATCTTCGAGCGACCTTCCAGGTCACCTAGAGTAGTGCTCCGGTACCATCGCCCGCGGCCGCTGACCCAAGCGCGGGACATTCTTCCCGTCGAGCGGCGCGGTGCGGTACAACGTTATTGGCCACCCTGGCGTTGGCTACCTTGGCGGACAGGGTCCGGACACAGAGACGGGATTGATCGTCATGAACGCGAAGAAGCTCCTGACGTTCGCTGGTATCGCGTTGGTGCTGTTCTTCGTGATCGCCCAGCCGCAGGGCGCGGCGGGTCTCGTCACGAACATCATCACCTTCCTGCGCGAATCGGCCGAATCGGTGATCACCTTCGTCAGCAACGTGTTCAGCTGAGGTGACACGGGTTAGCCTGGGCTGATGTTCGCTCCCCGCGACCCAGACGAGTACCTGCTCGACACCGAGCGCCGGGTGATCCGCATCCGGCGCCACTGGGCGACGCTGCTGTGGGACAGCTTCGAGGCGGCGGCCCTGCTGGCCATCTGCGTGCTGGTGTCGTACGTGCTGCCGCCGTCGATGTGGCTGATCAACAACATCCTCTGGTACGCCGCGCTGCTGGTCATCCTGCGCTTCGCCTACCTGGTGATGGAGTGGTGGGTGGAGCGGCTGGTGGTCACCGACAAGCGGTTCGTGATGACCACCGGGGTGTTCACCACCAAGGTGCTGATGATGCCGATCACCAAGGTCACCGACCTCACCTACCAGCGCACGGCCTGGGGCCGGGTGCTCGGCTACGGCACCATGGTGGTCGAGTCGGCCGGGCAGATCCAGGCGCTGAACAAGATCGACTACCTCCCGCGGCCGGAGGAGTTCTACGACACCATCTCCGAACTGGTCTTCGGCGACAAGCAGAAGCAGGCCGAGCGGTTCTCGATGATCAAGGCGCAGCGCGCCGCCCGCGGCAAGCGCATGGTGGGTTGATTGCGGTGTGACCCGCGACATCGTCCAGAATGGACGCTGTGCGCATAGATCTGCACACCCACTCCACGGTCTCCGACGGCACGGACAGTCCGGCCGAGCTGATGGCCGCTGCCGCCGCCACGGGGTTGAACGTGATCGCGCTGACCGATCACGACACCACCGCCGGCTGGCAGCCCGCCATCGAAGCGCTGCCGCGCGGGCTGACCCTGGTGCCGGGTGCCGAAATGTCCTGCGTGTCCGGTGAGCCGGGCGCGCGGATCGGCGTGCACCTGCTCGGCTACCTGTTCGACCCGGCCGCCGAAGCGGTGGTCGTCGAGCAGCGCAGGCTGCGGGCGCAGCGGCGGTCCCGGGTGCGCACGATGGCCGAGCGGATGGCCGCCGACGGCCTGCCGGTGGACCCGGACGAGGTGCTCGGCCTGCTCGCCGAGGACTCCCCGGCCGGGCGCCCGCACCTGGCGCAGGCGCTGGTCCGCGCCGGGCTGGTGTCCACTGTGGACGAAGCGTTCGCGCGGTACCTGGCCAGCGGCCGCGGTTACTACGTGCCGGGAGCCGACACCAGGGTGGAGACGGCGATCGAGATGATCACCGCGGCCGGCGGGGTGACCGTGCTGGCCCACGCGTTCGCGCACACCCGCGGCCCGACGCTGAGCGAGGAGGCCATCGCCAAGCTGGCCGCGCACGGGCTGACCGGGCTCGAGGTGGACCACCCGAACCACGAGCCCGCCGATCGCGAGCGGCTGCGCGGCCTGGCCCGTGAGCTGGACCTGGTGCCCACCGGCTCCAGCGACTACCACGGCACCAACAAGACCCTCGAGCTCGGCCAGGACCTCACCGCGCCCGAGGCGTTCGAGGAACTGGTCGGGCAGGCCAGCGGCGCGCAACTGGTGACCGGCTGATGGCGGTCTCGGACTTCTTCAACGCCACGCTGTTCATGGAGGCCACCATCACCCTGGTGGTGATCATGGACCCGCCCGGCACGGTGCCGGTGTTCCTCAGCCTGACCGGCCGGAAGTCACCGGCGGTGCGGGCCCGCGCGGCCCGGCAGGCGGTGCTGGTCTCGCTGCTGGTGATCTCGCTGTTCGCCATCGCCGGGCAGGCGATCCTGGCCTACCTGCACATCGGCATCCCGGCGCTGCAGGGCGCCGGCGGGCTGCTCCTGCTGCTCATCGCGCTGGACCTGCTGACCGGCAAGGGCAGCACCAGCCCCGAGGTGGCCGAGGACGTCAACGTGGCGCTGGTGCCGCTCGGCACGCCGCTGCTGGCCGGGCCGGGGGCGATCGCCGCGACCATCGTGTTCGTGCGGCAGGCGGACGGGCAGGCCGGGGCCTACGTGGCGCTGGCGCTGGCCATCGTGACCGTGCACTTCGTGCTGTGGATGTGCATGCGGTACTCGGGCGTGGTGATCCGGCTGATCCGCGAGTCCGGCATCACGCTGCTGGCGAAGGTGGCCGGTCTGCTGCTGGCCGCGATCGCGGTGGAGCTGGTGGCCGATTCGGTGAAGGGGTTCATCTCCGGCAGCTGAGTCCGGAACTGTCGGTGGTGGTGCGTACGCTGGGTGTCGTGTCCCAGATCGGCTTCGACTTCGGTGCCCAGCAGCCGCGGCGGCTGACCAGGGTGACGCCCGCCAAGCTGGCCACCTTCGACGACTGCGCCCGCCGGTACCGGCTGGCCTACCTGGACCGGCCGACCCCGCAGCGCACCGGCGCCTGGGCGCACAGCACGCTCGGCGCGGTGGTGCACAACGCGCTCAAGGCGTTGTTCGACCTGCCGGTCCAGCGCCGCAGCCCGCAGCGGGCCGCGGCGCTGGTGGCCGAGCACTGGAAGGACGCGGGCTTCCTCGACGAGGTGCAGGCCGGGAAGTACCGCCGCCGCGCGCAGGAGTGGGTCACCGAGTACGTCGAGCGCAACGACGTCGGCTTCGACCCGATCGGGCTGGAGCGGTGGGTGTCCGCGCCGACCGGGGGCGGGCTGGGCGGGCCGACCATCATCGTCGAGGGCCGCGCCGACCGCATCGACGAACGCGGTGGTGAGCTGGTGATCGTCGACTACAAGACCGGGCGGCGCCAGCCGGACGAGTACGAGGCCCGCAGCGCGCAGGCGCTGGCGATGTACGCCGTGGCGGCCACGCGCACGCTGCGCCTGCCGTGCCACCGGGTGGAGCTGCACCACGTGCCCAGCGGCACGGTCGCCGCCGCGGAGCACACCCCGGAGAGCCTGAAGCGGCACGTCACCCGGGCGGAGGAGACCGCCGCCGACTTGCAGAAGGCGACGGATACCCTGGCGGACGGCGGTGACGGGCAAGAGCTGTTCCCCGCCAGGACCGGGCGCCACTGCTCCTGGTGCGACTTCCGGCCCAGCTGCGCCGAGGGCCAGCAGGCCGCGCCGGAAGCGCGGCCGTGGGACCTGCTGGCGCCGTTGGAAGACGACGAATAGCGAGAGATTCCCCAAGTGCACGCTTCTGGCCCCAGCTCCGCACGGCAGAGGCCGGGTTCCCGGCGGCCGCCCGCCGATCCGGTGGCGAACGCCCGGACCGACGAGTTCGTGACCCCGGCGAACGCGCCGACCGATGAACTGGCGGTGCCCCCGGTGCCTTCTCCGGCGCCTTCGGGACCCGAGCCGCGCCCGGTGGTCCGGCCGCGCCGCTGGTGGCGCGGGCTCACCGGGGCGATCGCCGCGGGCATGGGCATGCTGTTCGCCGCCGAGGTGGTCATCCAGATCTACGCCCAGTTCGTCGACTCACCGGGCCCGGGATTGCCGTCGCTGATCGGCCACTTCGCCGCCGCCGCGGCCGTGGTCGTGGCGCAGTACTTCGCCGACAAGCTGATCGGCCGCCGCGCGGCGGCGTGCGGCATCGCCGTGGTCGTGCTGACCCTGGGAACGCTCTGGTTCTTCTGGTGGGCCTAGCCGGGTGAGTCCCGGGCACTGCTGAACGTCCGATGCTCCAACCCGGCCGGCTGGGCCGGTTACGGCTACTGCGCCAGCCACTCCGGCCCGGGGCACCGCTCGTCGCAGACAAGGGGTTCGCGTCGCGCGGTATCGAGCTGCTCCGACCGGGCCGCAAACGCGAGAAACGCCGCCGGGGCGAGTGGCCGGTCCTTCGCTGGTGGCCGATGACCACTGATCACTTCCGACTCGCTCGTCTAGCTGGTCCAGGCGCGCCACGCCGGTACGAGCACCGCGAGCAGGCCGTCCGGGTTCTCCGTGTTGGGTGAGTGCGCGGCGCCCGGCACCAGCACGAACGGCGCGCCCAGCCGTTCGGCCATGTCCCGCTGCGCCGGGATGCTCCACGCGTCGTCGTTCTCGCCGGCCACGACCAGGCTCGGGGTGTCGTGCTCCCGCAACGACCCCGCCAGCTCCGCCACCCGGTCCGGCTCGTTCCGCAGCACGCCGGCCATGCCGAGCAGGCCGGCCGCGCTGGAGCGCACGAACCGCTCCCGCAGGAACGCCTTGACCTCGTCCGGCACCAGCGCCCAGGCCGGGAAGCGGGCGCTGACCTCCTCGCGGACGGCGTAGGCGGCGGCCGGCCCGTCCCGCCGGAGCAGCGGTTCGCCGAGGCCGAGCGCCGCCCGGCGACCGCCTTCCGGCAGCTGGCCGGGGCCGCTGTCCAGCAGCGTCAGCCCGGCGACCCGGGCGCCGGCCAGCACGGCACCCCTGGCGACCAGGCCGCCGAACGAATGTCCCAGCAGCAGCACCGGGTCCGGGCCCAGCTCGGCCACCAGGCCCGCGACCACGGCACCGAGCTCCGCCGGGGTGTAGGCGGCTTCGTCGTCCACCCCCGGCGACTCGTACTGGCCGGGCAGATCGATGGCGACCGCCCGGAAACCGGCGTCGGCCAGCGGGTCGAGCAGCGGTGCGAAGTCCTCCTTCGACCCGGTGTAGCCCGGCAGCAGCAACGCCGTCGCCTTGGCGCCGCCGGTGGTGCGCAGGGCCGCGATCGGCCCGTGCGGACCGGTGAACTCGGTGCGTTCGGCCTGGTGCGGCCACAGCTGCGACGGCCGCGGCGGTGTGCCGTCGGCCAGTCCCGGATGCATCCCCATGCGTTCCCCTAGCGCAGTGCGGCCAGCGTCGTGCCGCGTTGTTCCAGCAGGATCGGGCCGATCGAGGCGAGCCGGACCGGACCGCGGTAGCCGTGCCGGTCGACGCCGATGGTGCGGAGCGTGCGGCCGGTGCCCTCGTCGATCACCGCCAGCCCGCCGGGGACCGGCACCACCAGCTGCCCGGCGAAGCTCACCGCCGGGCCCAGCGTGCCGTTCAGCGTCCACTGCGGGCTCAGGCCGTCCCTGGACAGCGCCACCGTCTTCGAACCGGTGAACCAGTAGAAGCCGCGGGTGCCCCTGGTCACCGGCTGCACCGGGCCCTGCGGGGCCGACCGGTCCGCCGCGGGCAGCTCCAGCGGGTAGGCGGTGCGCTGGTTGCCGTCCTGGTCGTAGATGACCAGCAGGTTCTGCTCCGGCAACGCCACCGCGGTGGCCTCCCCGGAGACGGCCACCAGCCGGACCCCGCGCCCGGCGGTGACCGAGCTGAAGTTCACCTCGGGCTCGTCGCTCTCCTTCGGCGTCGACTTCAGCAGGGTCAGCCGGTCGGCCGGGTCCTCCGGGCACTGCTCGACCACGCCGACCTTGCCGGAACCGGCGGCCACCGAGGAGTAGGCGCAGCCGGTGCGCGGCTGCTTGCCCGGGTTCGTCAGCGCCGGGACCTCGCCGTACTCCAGGCTGCGCACCAGGTCGTCGCGCCAGGTGTTGAGCAGCCTGGTGCCGCTGGTGGTCACGTGCGAGCCGTCGTCGACCAGCTGGGTGCCGAGTTCGGCGTCACCGTTGCGCAACGCCGTGCGCTTGCCGGTGCCCGGGTCGAGCTGGGTGACCTCGCTGCAGCCGTGGTCCTTGCGGAACAACGCCAGCGCCTTCGACCACACCCCGGCGACCGTGCAGAGCTGGAGGTCACGGGCGTAGCGCCAGCGGACCGCACCGGTCATCGGGTCCCGGCCGGCCACTTCACCGCCGTCGCCGGTGACCACCGACGTGCCCTCGGCCACCGGGATCGGCGTGGCCGCGCTCGGGGCCTGCCACACCTCGGTGAGCGTGCCGGGCACCTCGGCGGGCGCGTCCGGCAGCGACGGCGCCGCGTCCGCGGTTTCCGAGACGGTGGCGCGGCTGTCGCTGGTCAGCCAGACCACCCCGGCGGCGAGCAGCACCACGACCGCGAGGCCGACGGCGATCGCCTTGTCGCGGCCACGGCTCCACGGCGATTTGCGAGCTTTGCCCGGCTTCTCCACCGGCTTCTCCACCGGCAAGGCCGCCTCCTCCCCGGCGGGGGTGGAGGCGGCCAGCACGTCTTCGGTCGGGTGGGGCTCAGGCACGTGCTCAGTCTGCCGAAGCCGGTGTGTCGGCCGTGTTGGCCGGGGCACCGGCGCGGCGGCGGCGACGGCGGCGCGCCGGGCGCTCGCCGCTCTCCCCGGCCGCGGATTCGGGCTTCTCGTTGGTGGCCGAGGCATCGCCGTTCGGCTTGCTGCCCCCGCCACGCGTGCGGCGGCGGCGCGTGCGCTCCTCGCCACCGCTCTCGGCTTCGGGCTTCGCGGCGGCGGCGTCCGCGGCCTCGATGGCGGCGGCCGCGTCGGCCCCGCCACGGGTCCGGCGGCGCGGGCGGCGGGTGCGCTTGACCGTGGACTCGGTCTCCGAGCGCCCGCGGCGCTTGCCGCCGAGGTTCTCCTCCGGCTCGGCCGACAGCCCGGCGCGGGTGCGCTTGGCCAGCGGCAGCCTGCCCGACGCGCTCTCCGGAATGCCGAGGTCGGTGAACAGGTGCGGGGAGGTGGAGTAGGTCTCCACCGGCTCCGGCTTGTCCAGGCCGAGGGTGTCCGAGATGAACTTCCAGCGCGCCTCTTCGTCCCAGTCGACCAGGGTGACCGCGACCCCGGTCTTGCCCGCCCGGCCGGTGCGGCCGATGCGGTGCACGTAGGTCTTCTCGTCCTCGGGCGTCTGGTAGTTGATCACGTGCGTGACGTCGTCCACGTCGATGCCGCGGGCGGCGACGTCGGTGGCCACCAGCACGTCGATCTTGCCCGCGCGGAACGCGCGCAGCGCCTGCTCACGGGCGCCCTGGCCGAGGTCGCCGTGCACCGCGGCGGCGGCGAAGCCGCGCTCGGCCAGCTCGTCGGCCACCTTCTGCGCGGTGCGCTTGGTGCGGGTGAAGATCATGCACAGCCCGCGGTCCTCGGCCTGCAGCACCTTGGCGATCAGCTCGGTCTTGTCCAGCGAGTGCGCCCGGTAGACGAACTGGGTGGTGCGCTCGTGCACCGCGCCCGCGTCGTTCTCCTCGGCGCGGATGTGCGTCGGCTGGTTGAGGAAGGTCCTGGCCAGCGTGATGATCGGGCCCGGCATGGTGGCCGAGAACAGCATGGTCTGGCGCTGTTCGGGGACCATGCCGAGGATGCGCTCGATGTCCGGCAGGAAGCCGAGGTCGAGCATCTCGTCGGCCTCGTCCAGCACCAGGTTGCGGACCTTGCCCAGCACCAGGTGCTGCTGCTCGGCGAGGTCGAGCAGCCGGCCGGGGGTGCCGATGACCACGTCGATGCCCTTGCGCAGGGCGGCGATCTGCGGCTCGTACGGCCGGCCGCCGTAGATGGCCAGGGTGCGGATGCCCAGGTGCTTGCCCGCGTCGGTGAGGTCGCGCGCGACCTGCAGGCACAGCTCGCGGGTGGGCACCACGATCAGCGCCTGCGGGGTGCCGTCGCCGGGGGTGACGATGCGGTGCAGCAGCGGCACGCCGAAGCCCAGCGTCTTGCCCATGCCGGTGCGGGCCTGGCCGATCAGGTCGTCACCGGCCATGGCCAGCGGCAGGGTCAGCGACTGGATGGCGAAGGTGCGCTCGATACCGCTCTCGGCCAGTGCGCGCACGATCTCCGGGCGCACGCCGAACTCGGCGAACGTGGGTGCTTCGGGCTCGACCGGGGCGCCGGCCTGGAGCGGGTGGGACGGGTCGGTCTCCGGCAGGCCGGTCTCGCTGTGCTCCAGCGCGACCGGATCGCTACCGGCAGTGATGTTCTCTTCGTGGTTTTCGCTTGCGGTCAGGGTGATCGCCTCTCTCGTACCAGCGCGCACTGCCTGGCTTCGTGACACTCGACCGCGGGTTGGCCCTCGCGGGAATGCCGTCGGTGTGGAGGCGTACGCACACATGTCACCGCTACCCCGGCGCTCCGAGCCCCGGCCTTCCGCCAGGGGACGCGCCGTCGTGGTGCGGCAGATCCTCTTGATCCAACGCGAAGTGTACCCCGTCGAATTCCGGGAACGACTACACGCCGCGCCCGCCACGTGATCTCTGTCACCCGTTGAGGGCGGCTAGGCTCACCGCGTGACCGACGGAAAAGACAAGATCAGCGAGGGTGTCGTCGATCTGCTCGGGGTGCTCGCGTACGGCGAGCTGTCCGCGTTCGACCGCCTCGCCGAGGACGCGAGATCGGCCCCCACGCTGGGCGGGCGCGCCGCGCTGTCGTGCATGGCGGCCGCCGAGATCGGCCACTACGAGCAGCTGTCGGAGTACCTGTCGAGGCACGGCGTGGCGGTGCAGCGGGCGATGGAGCCGTTCGTCCGCCCGCTGGACGCCTGGCACGCCTCGACCGCGCCGAAATCGTGGCTGGAATCACTGGTGAAGGCGTACGTCGGGGACGGGCTGGCGGCCGACCTGTACCGCGAGATCGCGCACTGGCTGGACCCGGAGACCAAGGACCTGGTGCTCACCGTGCTGGCCGACACCGGGCACTCGGCCTTCGCCGAGCAGGAGGTGGCCGCCGCGATCGAGGCCGAGCGCACCCAGCGCGACAAGCTCGCCCTGTGGGGGCGGCGGCTGCTGGGCGAGGCGCTGACCCAGGCGCAGTACGTGGTCGCCGAGCGCGACGGGCTCGCCGAGTTGATCGTCAGCGGTTCGGGTGACCTCTCCGGCATCGCGCAGTTGTTCCGGCGCCTCCAGCAGGGTCACACCAAGCGGATGCAGGTGCTCGGACTCGGTTAGCCTGGGATTTGTCGTTTCCCTGTTGTTGATTTCGGGCGGAGGTCCCAGGTGGAGGTCAAGATCGGCATCAAGGACACCCCACGTGAACTCGTGGTGTCCAGCGGCCAGTCCGCCGAGGAGGTGGAAAAGCTCGTCTCGGAGGCGCTGAACGCCGCCGACGGCCTGTTCCGCATCTCCGACGACAAGGGCCGCAAGTTCCTGGTGCCCGCCGACCGCATCGCGTACGTCGAGATCGCGCCGAACGACGTGCGCAAGGTCGGCTTCGCCGTCGGCGCATAGCCGCTGACCGGGGGAGGCCGCCAGCGGCTTCCCCCGGAAGTGTTCACATCGTTATTTTTGCCACACCCTCAGCACCGCATCAGCTACACAGGGCACACTGGACCGGAGTTTTCCGGGGCCCTCCGGCCGTCGATGCGGAGAAATGGGGTGGACGGCGTCACTGCGGCACAGGCACGCGCCGGCGTGCTGGACCAGAGCCCGCTGCCCGAGCAGCGGACGCTGCGGCTGACCGGGGTCGACGTCGCCAGGGGCGTCGCGGTGCTCGGCATGTACGCGGTGCACGTCGGCCCGCACCCCGCGCACGGCGGCCTGAACCTGGCGTTCCTGCCGTTCGAGGGCCGGTCCGCGGCGTTGTTCGCGGTGCTCGCCGGGGTGTCGATAGCGCTGATGTCCGGTGGTGAGGTGCCGAAGACCGGCAGGCCGTGGGCGCAGGTGGTGCTGCGGCTGCTGACCAGGGCGCCGCTGCTGATCGCGCTGGGCCTGTTCCTGACCAACCTGCACACCGGTTACCTGGTCATCCTGGCCTACTACGGCGCCTGCTTCGTGCTGGCCATCCCGTTCCTGCGGCTCGGCATCCCGGCGCTGATCGCCGGTGCCGCGTTCTGCGCCACGGTGCTGCCGTTCCTCTCGTTCGCCATCCGCTCGCACATCGCGCCGCGCGACCTGGTGCTGTGGCTCCCGGACGCCACCGTCGAGACGTTCAGCACGGCGTCGTTCGACTACATCCTGCAGGTGCTGCTGCTCACCGGCACGTTCCCGGCGCTGAGCCTGCTGGCGTACGTCTTCGCCGGCATGGCGATCGGGCGGATGGACCTGCGCTCGGAGCTGGTGTGCCGCCGGCTGGTGGCCGGTGGTGCGATCACGGCGGCGGTGGCGTACACCTCGTCGTGGCTGGCCACCGACGTGCTGGGCGGCCGCGAGGAGATCTACCGCTCGCTCATCCCGGCGGCGGGTGCGGCCGGGATGAGCCCGGCGGAGTACTACGACCTGAACGTGAACCAGTCGTTCGGCACGCCGCCGACCACCACGCTGGCCTGGGAGTTCGTCGCGAACGGGCACTCCTACACCCCGTTCGACCTGGTGGGCTGCATCGGCGTCGCGGCGGTGGTGATCGGCGGGTGCCTGCTGCTCACGCGCCGGTTCGGCAGGCTGCTGCGGCCGGTCGCCGACCTGGGGTCGATCGCGCTGACCGCCTACGCCGGCCACTTCGTGGCGATCTGGCTGCTGTTCCGGGAAAAGGACGCGTTCAGCCTGTCGCACTGGCTGTGGTTCGGCGGGGTCGCCCTGGTCTTCGCGGTCGCCTGGAAGAAGTGGGTCGGCCGGGGCCCGCTGGAGTGGGTCCTGCACCAGGCTTCCCGCTGGCCGGTCAAACTCCTCCCCAAGCGCGTGGCCTGACCCGCCCGCGAACCACCTCCGCGGAGGTGGTTCGCGGGAACGGGGTCAGGCGGTGGCGGCTTCCACTTCGGCCAGTGTGGTGGGGACGCGGAACGGCGGGGTGCTGGTGCCCATGACGCGGTAGCGGTCCCACGGGTCCGGATCGGACAGTTCGCCGGCCGCGCTGCCCTCCGGGGTGCGGATCTCGGCCTTGGTCTTCTTGCCGCCGAGCAGTTCGGACAGTTCCGCGGAGGCGTTGATGCGGCCGTACCAGTGGTAGTAGCCGTCGATCGGCTGGAAGTGACCGCGCAGTTGGACCCGCACCGCCAGTTCGGTCTCGCCGACGACGACGGTCGCCTCGCCGGTGTAGCCGTCTTCGTCGTCGTGTTCGTGTGCGCTCACGCCGGTTCTTCCTTTCCCCGTGCCATCTGCACGACCTTGTTCTGCTCCAGCGGCAGGTTCGGGTCCACCACCACGCCCCGCTGGCGCAGCAGCCCGTCGATCGCCGCCCAGATCAGCTGGGTCAGGTACTCGACCACGCTGTCCCGGCTCATCGACCGCCGTTCCAGCCACCACTCCCCGGTGTTCTGCACCAGCCCGACGATGCCGTGCGCCCACGGTTCCGCCGCGCCCGAGTCCATGCCGAACATCCGCATGTAGTCCCCGAGCAGCGAGGTCAGCGCGGTGGCGATCAGTTCCTTGTCCTCGGCGACCACGTCCGAGTCCACCGGCTTGTCCGGCCACGACCCGCGCGCCAGCAGCCGGTACAGGTTCGGGTGTTCCTCGATCACCCCGAAGAACGCGTCGAGCGCCATCCGGATGCGCGGCAGCGGCGCGAGTTCGGCGTTGATCGCCGGGATCAGCCGCTCGAACAGGATGTTCGTACCGCGCTGGCCGAGTGCGACGAAGAGGTCGGCCTTGTCCTCGAAGTGCCGGTACAGCACGGGCTTGGTCACCCCGGCCTCGGCGGCGACGTCCTCCATGCCGAGGTCGGGCCCGTGCTGGTCCAGCGCCCGCAGCGCGGCCTCGACGAACTCCGCGCGCCGGGCGATGCGGTGCTTGCGCCAGCGGTCGCGCCTGGCGTCCCCGGTCTCCGGCTCGCCGGACGGGACCTGCTTGCTGGCTTGCTTGCTGTTGCGCTTGACACGGCCGACCATGTTCCGCATGCTACCAGAGGTAACTGTTACCTCAAGTTACACACAAGTGCGGGTGTGGGAAGGCTAGGTCGGCAATGACGCGGACGCTCAAGGACGCCGGTCGGGAGAAGACCGCGGAACGACTGCTCAAGTCGTCGGCGAACAAGTTCTACGACCCCGAAGTGGACATCGACTGGGACGCGCCACTGGTGCCGGGCAAGCGCTACATCCCGGAGCACCGGTCCAGCCTCTACGGCACGGAGCTGTGGGAGAAGCTCAGCCCCGAGCAGCGGATCGAACTCGGCAAGCACGAGATCGCCAGCGTGGCGACCACCGGGCTCTGGTTCGAGATCCTGCTGATGCAGATGCTGCTCAAGGAGGTCTACGAAACCGACCCGACCTCCAGCCATGCGCAGTACGCGCTGACCGAGGTCGCCGACGAGTGCCGCCACTCGACGATGTTCGCCCGGCTGGCCGACCGGATCGGCTGCCCGGCGTACGGCCCGGTGCCGACGCTGCGCCAGACGGCCAAGCTGCTGCCGGCGATCAGCTACGGGCCCGCCCGCTACGGCGCGATCCTGGTCGCCGAGGAGGTGCTGGACCGGCTGCAGCGGGAGCAGATGAACGACCCGGAGATCCAGCCGCTGGTGCGCATGGTGAACCGGATCCACGTGCTGGAGGAGGCGCGGCACGTGACCTTCGCGCGGGAGGAGGTCACCCGCGGCATGGCCAAGCTGAGCCGGTCCGAGCTGGTCTACCAGCAGTTCCTGATCGCGCTCATCTCGTACTTCGTCACGCGGGCGTTCATCAACCCGTACGTCTACAAGGCGGTCGGCATCCGGCCGCGCGACGGGGTCCGGGCGGCGCTGAACAACCCGAACTGGCAGCAGACCATCGCCTTCGCCGGCGAGAAGATCATGCCGTTCCTCGACGAGTCCGGCCTGATCGGCAAACCGGGGATGCACTTCTGGAGGAAGTCCTTCCTCCTCCCGGCCCGATGAGCCCGCGCGAGTTCACCACCGCCGACGGCACGCGGCTGCACCTGGAGCTGAGCGGTCCGGACGACGCCCCGGCGACGGTGGTGCTGGTGCACGGCTGGACGCAGGACCTGACCTGCTGGGAACCGGTGGTCCACCGGCTGCGCGGGCAGCGGCTGCTGCGGTACGACCACCGGGGGCACGGCGCGTCCGCGCCGGCGACGCCCGGCACGGCGACCATCGAGCAGCTCGCCGACGACCTGGCCGAGGTGCTCGGCGCGGTGGTGCCGGACGGCCCGCTGGTGCTCGCCGGGCACTCGATGGGCGGGATGACGATCATGGCGCTGGCCGAGCGGCATCCCGATCTGGTTTCGCGCCGGGTGGCCGGGGTGGCCTTCGTGGCCACCTCGTCCGGCGAGATGAACCGGCTCACCCTCGGCCTGCCCGGCCTCGCCGGGCGCGGCGTGACGAGGGCTGAACCGCGGGTGAGGAGCCTGCTGGAACGACGGCGCAAGGACACCCTGCCAGGGAGTCCGGGGTTCCTGGCGCCGTTCACCCGCTGGCTCGCGTTCGGCAGGGGGGCGGCTCGGGCGGACGTGCTGGAGGTTTCGGCACAGGCCCTGCGCGCGCATCCCGCGAGCATCGCGGGCTTCCTGGAGGCGATCACCCGGCACGACCGCCGGCTCGCGCTGGCCGCCCTCCGCGGCACGCCGGCGGTCGTGCTCGCCGGGCAGCTGGACCGGCTGTGCCCGGTCCCGCACGCCAGGGTGATCGCCGACGAACTGCCCGACGCCAGGTTCGTCTACTTCCCGAAGGCCGGGCACATGCTGCCCTACGAGCGCGCCGACGAGGTGGCCGCGTGCATCCGCGCGCTGGCGAAGGTGCCGGTGCTCAGCGCCGCCTGAGCGCTCCGGCGGCGGGGGGGGGGGGGGGGGGGGGGGGGGGAGGGGGGGGGGGGGGGGGGGGGGGGGGGGGGGGGGGGAGGGAGAGGGGGA